>JBFWTW010000039.1:0-16843 GCA_050247635.1 Candidatus Dadabacteria bacterium
ACGGATTTTTGCGGCCGATATCGGAAGAAGCCTCGGGGTTATGAACAGCACGTTCGCGTCCGCACCGAGGAAATCGGGCGGGAGCGGAATGGGAGGGGGCGGCTCGAGCGGAGGGGGCTTCGGAGGAGGCGGAGGCGGATCGTGGTAGAGGAGCTCTGCAAGAATATAAAAGAAGAAATCCCCCCGTACCCCCCTTTTCCTAAGGGGGGGTTAAAAACTAAAGAACAAAGATGTGTGGAGGCGGTGAGTCGTGGTAGTCAGTCCTCGGCCAGGAGCTCCCTTATTTTGGCGTCTATAGTCTTGTATGCGAGGTCGGCGTCGGGGTTGTCCTCGCTCCTGTAAAATTCCCCGCCGTCGTGGACGAATCTTATAATCCCCTTTTTATCTATAAGTATGCTCGATGACGTGTAGGAGCGCCGGACGCCGCCGAGCCAGTAGGCGTTTATGACCTTCCAGTCCCTGTCCTGAGCGACGGGGAATTCGAATCCCAGACCTTTCGCCGCTTTAAGGACGAAGGCGTCGTCCCGGGCCCTTTCGGATTTCGGATGATGGATCCCTATGACCACGAGACCGTCCTCGCCGTACTTCTCGTAGAGCTCGGCGAGGGCCGGGGCGGTATTCTTGCAGTAGGGGCAGCCGACGAGCCAGAAGCGAATGAGGACAACCTTGCCCTTGAGGTCTTCGAGGCCGAGGGGCCCGGAGTTAAGCCACGTGAGCCCGGAAAGAGCGGGCGCGGGCCGGCCTATGAGCTCTGCCCCCTCCGCGGGCTGCCAGAGGGGATCGCCGTCGGCCGCGGCAGTGGTATAGAAAACGAGGGCCGGCAGAAGGGACAGCGTGAGCGCCCAATTGAAAATCCTCCGAAAGAAAAGCATGCGCATGGCTGATGTTAATTATACATACCCGCTCTCTCTTCACCGATGTCCAAAACATCACAATTGATGTTGAAACAAAACGATATCAGACATAGAATTAGGAAAAGCGCCCGAAAAACAGGCGCGCACGTAAGGCCGACAGGGATACACAGAAGGCTCGCTTAAGCTAAAGGAGACGGGGATTCTCCGAACAGGCTGACTCATACCAACCGACGACTATCATTCCCAACCCGCCGGCGAATTTATTAGATTGAATGCCAGACGGCGCATATGAGTAAACCTTTTATAGAGCAAACCGGAAAGCCGGATTCGTCTTCCGAACCGGCGGCAGGGAAGGCATCTTCCGCAAAGGAATTCCTTACCGACAAGGACCTTTCCTATAAGCCCTTTTACGAATTCAGCTCGTTTAATTATGTCACGGTAGACAGCCTCGGGAAAATTGTCGCCGCGAATTCCACCAGCATGTCCAATCTCGGATTTTCCGAGGAAGAGCTCGCGGGAAAACCGATTCTGGACATATTCCACCCGGGCGACAGGGAAAGCGTGGCCGAGAGGCTGAAGACGTCCTTCGAAAACCCCGGAGTCGAGTACAGGTGGGAGGCCAGAAAAGTCAAAAAGGACGGGAGCGTTATATGGGCCAGGGAAAACGCCAAGACCGTCCGGACCGATAGCGGGCAGGTATTCACCAAGATCGCGGGCGAAGACATAACGCAGCAAAAGATGGCCCTTTCCATGCTTAGCATGGAGAAGAAGGTGTTCGAGACAATGGCTGCGAACAAGCCGCTTTACAGAACACTCGATCTCATTTGCAGCGAAATAGAGGGCCTTGCAAACGGGATGCTATGCTCGTTCCTGATCGTAGACGAAAGCGGAAAGCGCTTAAGGCACGGCGCCGCCCCTAGCCTCCCGGCAGAATACGCAAGAGCCATAGACGGATCCGAGATAGGACCCTCCACCGGCTCGTGCGGCACGGCCGCGTACAGAAAAGAGCCTGTTATAGTGACCGACATTGAAACCGACCCTCTTTGGGACGACTACAGGCATCTTGCGCTCGAACATTCGCTCCGTGCGTGCTGGTCGATACCCATAATCTCGTCCGAAGATAAAGTCCTCGGAACGTTCGCGATGTATTACAAGGAGCCGCGGTCGCCTGTCCCGGGCGAGCTGGTTCTCGTCGATACGGCCGTAAGGCTCGCGACAGTCGCGATAGAGAGAACCAACGCGCAGGAGATGGCCACCCACTTCGCCGAGATACTCGAAGAAGCCATAAACGAGATATATATATTCGACGCCGGGACTTTCAGTTTCCTCCAGGTCAATAAGGGCGCGCGGGATAACCTCGGATACACGCTCGAGGAGCTGAGGGAGATGACGCCCGAAGATTTGAACGCAGGCCTTACCCCCGATTTTTTCAGGAAGCTGGAGTCTCTAGTTCAGGGCGGCGGCGAGAAGGCGCGCTTCACGTGCGTGCACCTGAGGAAGGACGGCACGAACTATCCGGTCGAGGCATATATACAGCTGTCCAATTACAAAGGGCTCCGGGTGTTCGTAGCGAACGTTATAGACATGACCGACCTCAAGAAGACTGAGGAGGAGCTCAAGCAGCACGTAGAGCAGCTTTCGAAAAAGAACAGGTACGAGTCTATCATAAGGGCGATCACGGAAAGCGTTCACAGATCGCTCGACCTCGGGGAGGTGTTCGATAACGCCGTCGATGCCCTGAACAGAAATGTGGGAGAGGCGACGAACGTCGTCATTTTCATGGTGGAAGGCACGGACGCCGTGATGAAGGCCAACAGAGGGCACGCGGACTGGTACGTGAAAAGAGTTAAGAGAATCCCCTATCCCATCGGGGCCACGTGGAAAACGATACTAGACAGAAAGGCCAGATACGTTCCCGATGCGGACCTGGACGAAACGATCGGCCCTGCCGGAAGGGAATTCGGAACGAAGAGCTATCTGTCGATGCCCATATGGTCCGACAACCAGACCGTCGGTTGCATACACATACACTCGCAGGAAAAAGACGCCTTTTCGGTGGAAGACCTCGACATGCTTCAGATCGTGGCGAGGCAGCTGGAAGTGGCGATAAACAACGCAAGGCAGGCAGAGGCGCTCAGGCAATCCGAGGAAGATATAAAACAAAAGCTCGGCGAGCTATCGAAGAAAAAGAGATACGAGGAGATATTGAGCGCTATTACCAGAAGCGTTCACAGCTCGATAAATCTGGAGCAGGTCATGGAGAATGCGGTCGATACCATGCACCGGAGCATAGAGGGAACGGACTTTATATCGATCTACTTCGCGGAGGGAAATGAAGCTGTTATAAAAGCCCACTGCGGCTACCCCGATTGGTTTACGGAGAAGATGCACAGCATCCCCCACCCTCTCGGCTTTACCTGGAAGACGATAATAGAGGGCAAGCACATATATTGCCCCGATATAGAACACGACACGATAATCGGGTCCGCCGGGAGGGAAGCCGGCACGAAGAGCTATGCATCCATGCCCATACAATATATGGGTAAGACTATCGGGTGCATTAATATCAATTCCCTTAGAAAGAACGCATTCGACGAGGAAGAGCTCAATCTTCTAAAGCTCATAGCATCGCAGATCGAAATAGCCGTCAACAATGCAAGACAGGCGGAGGCGCTTAAGGAATCGGAAGAAAGATACAGGACACTATTCGAGCAGACACCCGTAGGCGTATATACCTACGATAAAAACCTGATCATCATGCACACCAACGAACGGCACGCGGAGATCATGCAGTCTTCGAAGGAGAAAATAATCGGCCTCGATATACATAGTCTCGCGGACAAGTCTTTCAATGATATACACGAGAGGGCCGCACGCGGCGAGAGCGTGAGCAGGGAAGGTTTTTACAGATCTACGACGGGCAATATCTCCCTTTACATAATGGTATCCGCCGCTCCGCTGAGGGACGCATCGGGAAACATAATTGGCGGGATGTCGGTCGTCGAGGACATGACCGAGCGGAAGAGGGCGGAAATCGCATTCCTCCAGTCCCAGCAGCGGTATGAGAATCTTGTCAATACTGTAGACGGCATTGTCTGGGAGGCGGAGCCGGAGTCGTTCAGATTTACGTTCGTAAGCAAGCAGGTGGAGCACATATTCGGATACACAACCGATGAGTGGCTCGAGAACGATAAATTCTGGACGGAGAAGCTCCACCCCGAGGACCGTGAGAGAGTGGTGAACTACTGCAAGACGTCGACGGAATCGCTTAAGGATCATGTAATCGAATACAGGATGATAGCTGCCGACGGAAGGGTCGTGTGGATGAGGGATATCGTCAGCGTCGAAGCCGAGGACGGAGTTGCCGTCGGCCTCAAAGGGATAATGATAGACATCACCGACCTTAAAAAAGCCGAGGACCTTTTACTCGAAAGCGCGGAGAGATACAGGACGCTCGTCGAGAACAATTACGACATAATAGTGGAATCGAGTGAGGAAGGGAAGTTCCTTTACCTGAGCCCCAATTTCAGGGAATCGTTGGGTTACGACCCGGACGATATGCTCGGGAAGAGCATGTTCGGAAACGTCCATTCGGACGACACTCCAAACATGATGAAAGAGTTCAGCAGGATAATGGCCACACGTAGTCCGGGAAAGGCTGTATTCAGATACAGGCACAGGAACGGGACGTGGAGGTGGCTCGAAAGCTCGGGAAGGGCATTCGAAACCGCCGCCGGGGAGCACCGGTATGTAGGCATATTGCGAGACATAACGGACAGAAAGAGATACGAGGACGAGCTTTTCAAGGCGGAGAAGCTGGAATCCCTTGGCGTTCTCGCCGGCGGGATAGCCCACGACTTCAACAATCTCCTTACCGTCATATTGGGCAATATTTCGGTCTCGAAGATGCACTTAAAATCCTCGGACAAGCTATATACGAGGCTGACCGAGGCGGAGAACGCATCCTTCAGGGCCAGGGACCTCACTTCGCAGCTCCTGACCTTCTCGAAGGGCGGGGCCCCCGTGAAGGAGTATGTGCATACGCTGGGAGACCTTATAAGGGACACCGCGTCGTTCGCGGTGAGCGGCTCGAAGGTGAGGTGCGATTTCGATATCGACGAGGACCTCTGGCCGGCGGAAGTGGACGGGGGGCAGATAAGCCAGGTCATACACAACCTCGTGATGAATTCGGACCAGGCGATGCCTGACGGGGGAGTTATAACTGTCAGCGCCTCCAACACGAACGGGAAAGGACCCGACGGCGGCGAGGACGGGAAATACATTAGCATATCCATAACCGACAGCGGAATCGGCATGACCGAAGGCCTCGTAGAGAAGATATTCGATCCCTACTTCACGACCAAGCAGAAGGGGAGCGGGCTGGGACTCGCAACCGTTTATTCGATAGTGAAAAACCACGACGGCCGGATAGAGGTGGAGTCCGAGATCGGGGTGGGAACGAAGTTCGATATATACCTCCCGGCGGTGGCCAGAAAATCAGCGCCTATGGACAGCGAAAGCGGCGTCAAGAATGGAGAGGGGAAAATCCTTATTATGGACGACGAGGAGACCGTGAGGCAGGTGGCCGGGGATATGATGAAGCGCCTCGGGTACAGGGTCGAAGCGGCGGCCGACGGGCAGGAGGCCATAACCAGGTATATGGAGGCCAAAGAGGGAGGAGAACCCTTCGATGCCGTTATGTTCGACCTCACCGTGCCGGGCGGCATGGGAGGGAAAGAGGCGTTCGCGAAGCTTCTGGAAATGGACCCCGGAGTCAGGGCAATAGTTTCGAGCGGCTACTCGAACGACCCGGTCATGGCTAGGTATGACGAGTATGGATTTAAGGGTGTGGTTACGAAGCCCTACAGCATCGAGGAGCTGAGCAAGGTGTTGTACGAGGTTCTGAGCAGCGGGCACTGATACCTGAACCTTGGTCCGAAGGGGGTTCGGCCCTCACATTTCGGGCAGACTTTGGCCGCATTTCCGGCCCCCGGTTGAATATACTCCTTTTTCCTATATACTAGCTCTTTTCCGCCGCTGACGGCGGCTGTTCTCAGCTCAATTTTATGGAACCCAAGTACATAAGAAATTTTTCTATTATTGCGCACGTGGACCATGGGAAATCCACACTCGCGGACAGGCTGCTCGAATTCACGGGGACGCTGTCCGAGCGGGAGAAGACCGAGCAATTCCTAGACAAGATGGACCTCGAAAGGGAGAGGGGCATAACCATCAAGGCGCAGGCAGTGAGGATCTATTACACTGCCGACGACGGGATAAAGTACGAATTTAACCTCATAGACACCCCCGGGCACGTGGATTTCAGCTACGAAGTGTCGAGGAGCCTCATGGCGTGCGAAGGGGCGCTTTTGGTTGTAGACGCGTCGCAGGGAGTCGAAGCGCAGACCGTCGCGAACGCATATCTTGCCGCGGACGAGGGGCTCGAGCTTATACCGGTCATAAACAAGATAGACCTCCCCTCGGCAGAGCCGGAGAGGGTCAAAAAAGAAATAGAGGACGTTATAGGAATAAGCGCCGAGGACGCGATACCGGCGAGCGCCAAGGTGGGGACCGGGACGAAGGATATCCTGGAAGCCATAGTGAAGCGGATACCCGCTCCCGAGGACAAGTCCGGCCTTCCGCTGAAATCCCTCATATTCGACAGCTGGTTCGATTCGTACCAGGGCGTCGTGATGCTGATAAGGGTGTACGAGGGGAAGATCAGACTCGGCGAGGAGATAAAGTTCATGTCCACGGGGAGGACCTTCGAGGTGAAAAAGCTCGGGGTGTTCTCGGCTATGGCGGTAGAGGTGGACGAGCTCGGGACCGGCGAGGTGGGATTCGTGTCGGCGTCGATAAAGGACATAAGCGAGGCAAAGGTCGGCGACACGATAACGAGCGCGGCGAGGCCGACGGAGAAGCCGCTTGCGGGATTCAGGGTGATGAAGCCGATGGTGTTCAGCGGGCTTTATCCGATAGACCCCGGGGACTACGACAAGCTGAGGGAGGCGCTCGAAAAGCTCGGGCTTAACGATTCGTCCCTCGTATACGAGCCGGAGACGTCCGTAGCGCTCGGGTTCGGGTTCAGGTGCGGGTTCCTCGGTCTCCTGCATCTTGAGATCGTAAAGGAAAGGCTCGAAAGGGAGTTTCAGCTGGAGCTGATTACGACGGCACCCACCGTCGTATACAGGGCGACTAACAAGAAGGGAGAGGTCGTATACGTCAACAACCCGAGCGAGCTTCCGACGCCCGACAAGATAGAGATGATCGAGGAGCCTTACGTAAAGATCTCGATACATACGCCGAATACCTATCTTGGGGCGATATTCGACCTTTGCATAAAGAAGCGCGGCATACAGAAAGATATAAGGTACATAACGCAGGACAGGGTTATCATCGAGTACGAGATACCGCTTTCCGAGATAGTGTTCGACTTTTACGACAAGCTGAAGTCGGCCACGCGCGGGTATGCGTCGATGGATTACGAGCCCGTGGGATATCTGCAGTCGGACCTTATAAAGCTCGACGTCCTCGTGAACGGCGAGCCGGTGGACGCGCTTTCGATAATCGTCCACAAGGAAAAGTCGTTCGAGAGGGGAAGGGAGCTTATTGCGAAGCTCCGGAGCCTTATACCTAGGCAGCTCTACGAGGTAGTGATACAGGCTGCTATAGGGAACAGGATCGTCGCCCGCGAGTCGGTAAAGGCCGTGAGGAAGGACGTTACGGCGAAGTGCTACGGCGGGGACGTCACCAGAAAGAGAAAGCTTCTCGAAAAGCAGAAGGAAGGAAAGAAGCGCCTTAAGCAGATAGGGAAGATAGAGATACCGCAGGAGGCCTTTCTTGCGGTCCTTAAGACCTGAGCGTTTTTAAACGCCTACCTGTTATTCGCGGACATCATCATTTCGGTAATCACGCGGGTCGCGCCGCTTAGGGCCCCGGGGTCGGAGACTACGTTTACGAGCGCGGGCTTTCCCGAAGAGAACGCCCTTTCGAGCGCGGGCGCGAGGTCTTCGGGTTTTCGGACGAACTCGCCGTGTCCGCCCATGGCTTTAAGGATTTCGTCGAAGGGAGTGAGTCCGAGCTCTACGCCCGGGGCTTTGGCACCCTCGCCGTAGGTTATTTCTATCTGGTGCTTCGTCATCCCCCACGCGGAGTCGTTACAGACGACGGCGACGAACGGGAGGCCGTGACGTAGGGCGGTGTCGAATTCCATAAAGTTCATTCCGGCTGCGCCGTCGCCTGTTATGAGGGCAACGTTTTCATCCGGCCGGGCGGCCTTCGCGCCGAGGGCGAAAGGCACGCCGACGCCCATGCACCCGAGCGGGCCGCATTTAATGTAGCCGCCGGGACGCAGCACGCGGACGTGCCCGTCCACCCATGCCTGCGTGTCGCCGCCATCGACGACAAGGGTGCCGCCCGGGCCGAGGACGTCCTCGACGACAGCGGCGATAGTGACGGGATGCATGGGGGATTTTT
Organism: Candidatus Dadabacteria bacterium; assembly: GCA_050247635.1. Taxonomy (GTDB): domain Bacteria; phylum Desulfobacterota_D; class UBA1144; order Nemesobacterales; family UBA2774; genus JADLGH01. The sequence goes on from JBFWTW010000039.1 coordinate 8,331, forward strand.
TCGGAAGCCTGAGGGGTTCCGATTCCTTTTGCTTTTTATCCCTTATAGCCTCGCAGTCGTTTACCCAGCCGGAGTAGTCGGGTTTTATCCCGTTTTCGCCGAGGTATTCGGTGACGGCTGAGAGGGCGCCGCCGAGGTCGGAGACTATGCCGAGGTCCACCGGCCTGTTCCTGCCTATCTCGCCGGCGTCTATGTCTATCTGGGCTATCCTGGCTTCGGGGTTTAGCGTCCTCCCGAAGCCTATGTATATCGAAAGCCGGACGCCCATCAGGATGACGAGGTCTGCCGACTGCGTTATTTCCCGAAAGCCGTTCGGGGCCGAGGGGCCCGCCGCGCCGAAGGAGAGCGGCTCGCCGTCGGGGATTATTCCGCGGCCGGCGTTTAACGTGAAGAGCGGCATCGGGACCGTTTCGAGGAAGCGGCGGAGGTCTTCCTCGGAGCGTGAGTACCACGCTCCGCTCCCCGCTATGGCAACGGGCCTTTTAGCCGAGGCGAGGAGGCGCGCGAGACCGGCCACGGCGTCTTCGGCGGGCCTCGTTCTTACGGAGTGGATGGAGGTGTCGTAGGGGATTATTTCTTCTTCGGGGCAGGAGGGGTAGAGGACTTCGTAGGACATGCCGAGGTATACCGGGCCGGGCCTTCCGGACGACGCCACCCTGAAGGCGTTCGAGACGTATTCGGGAATGCGGCGGGTGTCGTAGACAGTCTTCGCCCACTTTGCGACGTGGGCCGCCATCCCCTCCTGGTCTATCTCCTGTAGAGACAACCTGTCGTTTTCCTCGACCCCTGACCTGCCGGATATTACGAGGAGCGGCGAGTTCGCGAGCCGGGACGCCGCCATGCCGGTGAGGGTGTTTGTGAAGCCGGGGCCGGCTGTGACGAGACAGACACCGGGCCTTCGGCCAGCTCTCCCGTATGCGTCGGCGGCCATCGACGCACCCTGCTCGTGCCGCGTGTCGATTATCCTTATGCCGAAATCGGGACAGGCCTTGTAGACAGGGTTGATGTGCCCACCGGCGAGGGAGAAGATATCCGTTACGCCGAGCTCGTGAAGTGTCCTCGCTACGAGACGGCCGCCCTCTGACATGACCATGGATTTACCTCCGTTATCTATACTTTTACACCTTCGAAAATCCCAACGCAAATATTATATGACGCTCGGCCGGGGCCGTCTTTCGGCTTTAAACCCGATATGTGTTAGAATTATGCTTCAAAATCAAAGGAGGCGGTTATATGTCTGATGAGGGAAACCCGCAGGGAGCGGGACAGAACCAGGAGCTGACACAGCTACAGAGCTCGATACTTATGGCCTTTAACTTAGGCGTTTCGTATAACCAGCAGTCGGGCGGGCTCAAGGGAATAACTGAGGTCTCGGGCGAGCTCGGACATAACATATATATGAATCTGTCGCAGGTTTACGGCAACAAGCTCGAAGACGATTACCTGAAGGCCAATACCGAGTATTTTCTCCAGATCGCACTCCTCGGGTACATAATACCTTCGGTCTGCGCATACGAAGAGGACTTCAAGAACAGGCTTTTGAGCCTTATCGAAAGAAGAGCTCTAAAGACCCAGGAGCAGATGTCAAGACAGGGCGGCCCTGGGGGCGGAGGCTCGATAGTCACGCCGTGAGGCGCATGGAATGGAAGCGAGAAACAGGCCACTCGGCGGACGGGAAAGCGTAAAGGTAGCCGTAGTTCAGGCGTCCCCTGTCTTCATGGACAGAGAGAGGACCGTCGAGAAGGCGTGCGCCCTCATAAGGGAGGCCGGCAGAAACAAGGCCGAGCTGGTCGCGTTCTCGGAAGCCTTCATCCCCGTATACCCAGCTTACTATACAGTCGGATACGAAACGCCGGCCCACGAGTGGACGGACTACATGATAGCCCTTCAGGATAACTCCATTTCCATACCGGGCGAGGACACGAGGGCGCTCGGGGAGGCCGCCAAAGAGGCGGAGGCCTACGTCGTCATGGGGTGTAACGAGCTCGACGACAGACCCGGCAGCAGAACGGTTTATAACACGCTTCTTTTCATCGGAAAGGACGGAGAGGTGCTGGGAAGGCACAGAAAGACGATGCCGACCTATACCGAGAGGCTATACTGGGGAAAGGGGGACGGACGGGACATAAGGGTTTTCGACACGGATATAGGGCGCATCGGCGGGCTCATATGCTGGGAGAACCACATGACGCTCCTCAGGGCGGCCATGATACACAGGGGCGAGGACTTTCACGTAGCCGTCTGGCCGGGGAACTGGAAGAGGGGGACAGAAAGCCTCCTCGACCCGGACACGAGCCCGGGGGGAGCCATGTGCAACCTTCAGTCGCTGATTAAGGTACACGCGTTCGAGGCAGGGGCGTTTGTTTTGAGCGGATGCGGGTACCTCGATTCGGACGATTTTCCGGAGAAGTGGCATTACATTAGGGACGGCAACCATATAAATTACGGATGGGCCTGCGGCGGGAGCTCGATAGTGAACCCGGCGGGAAGGTACCTGGCCGAGCCGAATTTCGAGAAAGACGCAATATTATACGCTGAATGTTACGCGAACCAGATAAAGGCCGTGAAGGCCGTTTTCGATTCGCTTGGGCATTATTCTAGGTGGGACATCGCCCGGCTCGAGCTTAGAAGCGAGGGATTGGAGCCGGAAGTGCCGATGAGAAACAGCGCAGACCCGGTAGCCGACATTCCGCCGGGCGAGCTGAGAAGGATTTCGGAGAGGTACGAAATAGAAATAGAGAGCCTGGAGGCGCTTTTGGAAGAATTGAATGCACTCCGGGCGGCCGGGCGGCCGGGCGCGTAGAAGAGGCCTCCTTCTACGACGTATCGGCCGCGCGGCTATCACGAAAGTTACCCCCTTATCCGCCCGTTTTACAGCCTAAACAAGATACTTTTCCCTATTTATCGTCCTTGACATTACTATCGAAACGTTATATAAACCAATTGCAAGGGAGAATTTTTGTGGGCCATGCAAAGGAGGGTCGGGTGATGAATTTCAGGGATGAGTACGGGGAGTTCTCGGCGCAGGAGGCCGTGGACGCAATCCTGGTGATCCTCAAAAAGAGCGGGGTGGAGATAGACGACAAGAGCTTTACCTGGACGCTCGTCGGGGCCCTCTTCCAGAAAGGCGTAATACCGCGCCAGGATTTCGAAAGGATTTATTACTCTTTAAAGAATCAGGCCGAGGAGAGGGACGTTTTGGAAAACGTCATCTGAGATTATCGGGTAAAAATTAAATCCCCCCATACCCCCCTTTTCCTAAGGGGGAATTAAAAAAGACAAAAGACAGATTTCTCACTGTTTTAATTGAGGTCTTTCCGAGCAGTCCCGGATATGCTTTCTTGCACTCGGCCCAGGGCGTCCGATTCCTCGCTCGCTCGAAATCGTTGTTCGAAATGACAGAATTAAAATTAGATCCTGAAACAATTTTCCGTCTTCGCTGAAACTATCAGGCTTCGCATGGCATCGCCCCGACAAGCGCCGGACAGGCAGGATGACGGACGGGTGGAGTCGCGGCGAGGCCGCGACATAAAATTCATGCACGCATGGCGTGCTGGATTCCCGATTAAGACACTCGGGAATGACAACTATCGATTATAGCGCGGTTGGTGATAATAATATGCCGCGACTTCGATTTCCCGCACTTGCAGCGTGACATACTAGGACAATTCTTCCATAGCCGAAGCGAGCGCCTGCTCGATAATAGAGCGGATTTCGGCCATTCTTTCTTCACTCAGCGCCTCGAATCTGAGAACCAGAGCGGGCTGCGTATTCGACGCCCGTATGAGCCCCCACCCGTCGGGGAATTCTATCCGCGCACCGTCTATGTCGAGTACCTTATATTTCTCGCCGAGCTTTTTCTTCACGAGCTCGACTGCGGGGAATTTTATATCCTCGGGGCAATCGACCCTTATTTCGGGTGTCGATACCGCCGGCGGGACGCCTTCGAGCAGCTGAGTGATCGTCTTTCCGGTGGAGGAGATTATTTCGAGAAGACGCAGGGCCGCGTATAGGGCGTCGTCATACCCGAAGAACTTGTCGGCGAAGAATATGTGGCCGCTCATCTCGCCCGCTAGCGCCGCGCCGTCCTTTTTCATCTTGTTCTTTATGAGGGAGTGGCCGGTCTTCCACATGACGGGCTTCCCGCCCGCTGCCTCGATACCCTCGAAGAGGCGGTTCGAGCATTTGACGTCGCCGATTATCTCGGCCCCTTTTTTGCGGGATAGGACGTCCCTCGCGTAAATGAGGACGAGCATGTCGCCCCATATTATGCTGCCGTCGCCGTCAACGACGCCTACCCTGTCGCCGTCGCCGTCAAAACCTATGCCGAGGCTGAAACCTTCACCGGCAACTGTCGCTGCAAGCTCGGCGACGTTTTCCTCGACCGTAGGATCCGGATGGTGATTCGGGAATGTGCCGTCGGGTGTAGCGTAGAACTCTTTTACGTCGCAGCCGAACTCCGCAAACACGCGGGGACCTATGATCCCGACCATGCCGTTCCCGTAATCGACCGCCAGGCGGAGGCCTGGTTTTATCTCGACGTTGGATTTTAGGAATTCGACGTATTTTTCTTCGACCGACGTTTCGCCCGCCGCGCCGGAACCCGTATGAAATTCACCTCTGTCGGCGATCTTTCTTATCTTTTGAATCTCTTCGCCGAAGACGGAGTCCCGGCCGAGGCAGAGCTTTATACCGTTATATTCCCCGGGGTTGTGGCTGGCGGTTATCATGACGCCGCCGTCTACGGGGAGGTTGTAGAGGGAGAAATAGAGCATTGGCGTCGTTACCATGCCTATGTCCACGACGTCTATGCCCGTAGAAGTTATGCCCCTCGTCATCGCGCGGGCGTAGTCAGGCGAGCTTAGCCGGCAGTCGCGGCCGAGGGACAGGACCTTTCCGCCGTGGTCCTTTACGTATGTGCCGAATGCCTTGCCTATCGTCTCGTAGACCTCTTCGTCGAGGTCGGCGTCTACTATGCCTCTTATATCGTATTCCCGGAATATGCCGGGGTTTATCGTTTTCATCGAATGTGCCTTGTAGCTTTAGGGGTTCAATACTATTGCCTAAAATCGTCCAAAGGCAAGAACGCCTTATAAGTATAGGGCAGGTTTTGAAGACCGGGACGGCCGGGGGACGCAGGGCGGGCACCGGATTTCTCCCCCGTTTCTTGACATTGACAGGCCGCCTTATATTCTTAGTTTCGATGATTTTCCCGACACTTGAGGAGTTCAAAAAGAAACTCGAAAAGGGCAACCTCGTCCCCGTATGGAGGGAGGTGCTCGCAGATTTCGATACCCCCGTTTCGGCGTTTAAAAAAATAGAGACGGGTGATTTCGCATTCCTTCTAGAAAGCGTGGAGGGCGGCGAGAAGTGGGGAAGGTATAGCTTTTTAGGGGCGGAGCCTTCGGTGATCATTAGGTCCCGCGGCCGGGATATAGAGATTATAGAGGACGGCGTAACTACGAAGAAGAGCGGCGACCCGACGGACGCCCTGAGGGAGCTTTTGTCCCGTTACAAGCCCGTTATCGAGGAAGAGCTCCCGAGATTTAACGGCGGAGCCGTGGGGTATTTCTGTTATGACATAGTAAGGTTCTTCGAGGACCTGCCGGAGACCAAGAAGGACGAGCTCGGGCTCTGGGATTCGCTTTTCATGATAACGGATACGGTGCTTGTCTTCGACAACGTCAACCATAAGATAAAGATTATATGCAACGCATTCGTGCCCGACGCCGGGAAGGCCGGGGACGCATACGACGCGGCGCTCGAAAAGATAGATACTATAATCGGGAGGCTGAGAAAGCCTTCGGGTGAATATTACGAGAGGAACGGCAACGCCGAAGGCGGCGCGGCGGCCGAGCTGGTGTCGAACTTCAAGCCCGAGGATTATAGAAAGGCCGTAGAGAAAACGAAGGAATACATAAACGCGGGCGACATAATACAGGCTGTCATCTCGCAGAGATGGAAGACGAAGCTGGACGTGGATGAGTTCGACCTCTATAGGGCTCTCAGGGTTTTAAACCCGTCGCCGTACATGTTCTACCTGAAAACGGATTCGGAGACGCTCGTGGGATCGTCGCCCGAGGTGATGGTGAGGGTAGAGGACGGGATGGTCGAGAGCAGGCCCATCGCCGGGACGCGGCCCAGGGGGAAGAACGAGGCGGAGGATTCGGAGCTGGAAGACGAGCTTTTGGCCGACCCCAAGGAGCGGGCCGAGCATATAATGCTCGTAGACCTTGCGAGGAACGACCTCGGGAGGGTGGCCGAGACGGGCACCGTGAAGGTGGACGAGCTCATGATCGTCGAGAAGTACTCGCACGTTATGCATATAGTGTCGAACGTTATCGCCAGGCTTCGCCCGGACAGGGACGCGCTGGACGTGATAAAGGCAACCTTCCCTGCGGGGACGCTATCCGGTGCGCCGAAGGTAAGGGCGATGGAGATAATAGAGGAGATGGAGCCTTCGCGGCGCGGGGCGTACGGCGGCGCGGTGGGGTACTTCAGCTTCTCTGGCAACATGGATACCTGCATAACCATAAGGACCTTCGTAATAAAGGACGGTGAGATATATGTGCAGGCCGGGGCCGGCATTGTGGCGGATTCGGACCCGGAGAAGGAATATCAGGAGACTGTGAACAAGGTGAAGGCCCTCGTGAGGGCCATAGAGGTCGCGAAGACGGGCCTCTGACCCTGACGGAGAAATGTCATGATACTGATGATAGACAACTACGATTCCTTCACCTATAACCTGGTCCATTATCTTTCGGAGCTCGGGGAAGAGGTTACCGTAGCCCGCAACGACAAAATAAGCCTCGAGGACGTGGGGAAGATGAGCCCGGAGATAATAGTCGTGTCGCCCGGGCCGTGCACGCCGAAGGAGGCCGGGGTTTCGGTTGACGTGATAAAGGAGTTCGCCGGAAGGACGCCGATACTGGGCGTTTGCCTCGGGCACCAGTCGATGGCGTACGCCTACGGGGCGGAGATAGTGCGCGCGGGCAGGCTCCTCCATGGGAAGACGTCGCCCATAAGACACGATGAGAAGGGCATATACAAGGATATTCCGAACCCGTTCGAGGCGACGAGGTACCATTCGCTACTTATAGAAAAAACGACGCTACCGGATGAATTCGAGGTTTCGGCGTGGACCGACGAAGGGGAGATAATGGGGATAAGGCATAAAGAGCACCTTATGGAAGGGGTGCAGTATCACCCTGAATCCATACTCACCAAGCACGGGAAGGACATACTCCGGAATTTCATCGAGCTTGCACGGGAAAGATCGGGGGGCTGACGCCCCACCCCTCTAAAAAGCATTTTTCACCAAGCCCCTCCGGGGCGCCTCGGTTTGACATTTCAGGCTGCTATTTATATATTCCTAAAGCCGTTTAATTGACCGAGGTGATTTCTAATGCTGCTTTTATTCAAACCGCGTGACCAAAAATATATTGGAGAGGGGACTTTACCTTTCGGAAGCTACGACGATACGTCGGAATGGCTCCCGATTACGAGGTACCTCGAACAGGGCGCGGCCGAATTCCCGGATAAGACCATGTTCCGCGTCGCGGACAGGGACGGGAACCTGATAAATACCCATAGTTACCGTGAGACGAACGAATGGGCCAACAAGGTTGCGAACGGCCTTATAAAAGATTACGGAATAAACAAGGGCGACAGGGTCGGCATATACATGCTGAACTCGTCGGAGTATGTCATTTCGATAATCGCGATACATAAAACCGGCGCGGTGCAGGTGCCCATAAACAAGGACGAGAAGGGCGACAGGCTCGCGTACATTATAAATTACTCCGAGATGAAGGCTCTCGTCGTAGACCCCGAGAGCATCCCGATGCTGAACGAAATAGCAAAGAATTTAGACAAGTTAGAGCATATATTTGTCACCGGAGACCCGGACGCCGTTCCGGAATCCATTGGTGGGATAAAGACCCTGCCCTACTCCGTTTTCGATAAGTATCGGGGCGAAAACCCCGGGCTCGATGTGAAGGTGTCGGACGTGGAGAGGTGCATGTTCACGTCAGGAACGACGGGCATGCCCAAGGGCGTATCGAGGAACCACGGCGGCGTGGTACTGACCGTGAGGGGATACATTCAGCAGCACGGCGTAAGGAGCGAGGATGTGCTGATGAGCGTTCTTACGCTGGGCCATGCGAATGCACAGGTGATGTGTCTCTTTACCGCCATCGGAGCCGGCGCGACGGCCGTATTCTACCCGCGGTTCTCGGCGTCGAGCTTCTGGAAATGGGCCGCCGAATGCGGGGCGACTTGCGTTAACATGCTCGGCGCGGTGTCCGAGTATCTATGGGCGGCGGAGCCGGGCGAGTGGGACAAAAAGCACAGGGTAAGGAGTGTCTTATCGGGACCGGCGCCGAAACAGATTAAGGAATTCCAGGAGCGGTTCAACACGCGCGTCATAGACGGGTACGGCTCGACGGAGATGGGCATGGCGCTCTGGAACGACCCGGAAGATACCCGCCCGGGAGGGTCGGGCTATCCGATGG
>JBFWTW010000040.1:0-16783 GCA_050247635.1 Candidatus Dadabacteria bacterium
CGCTTATGTCGGAGATTATCCTCAGGACATCTCTTATGTCGGCGTCCTTGAAATCGAAGGAGACGAGCTGTCCTTTGTAGGTTTTTACGGCCCCCGGCATGGAGCTGAGCCTGAAGTCGAATGCGTATAGGTCCTCGGGACGCACCGAGACATCTACCTGCTGCTCGGCCGCGGCCTGAGCGGCCTGGGACTCCCCGAAGTTGAGCATAAGCTGGTTACCGCTCTGGTTTACGTCCACAGGGACACGGGATTCCTTGAGCTCGATGACCACAATGACGTCGCTGGGTTTTATCGGGTCCCTGAACGATGAAATAAAGTTTATAGGGCTGTCGAAGTCGCTTACGTCGCGTGAGACCTGGAACTTGTCGGCAAGGATCACGTTCGAGAGCTTGAGGCTCACTTTTTTGTCCTCGTCCGCGAGCCGCTCGTATTGAATGGGCGACGCGGTGCCGATGGTGACGATACCCATCCCTCTATCGACTTCAAAACCTATGCTTTCTATGTGGTTGTACTGGTCCGAGGTATTCACCGCAGGGGACTGCGCAACTTCGATAGCGGCGGCGCGGCCCGCCTGCAGCGTCAGGGATTCCGGACCTGTTAATGAGTCATTTTCGTAATTCGACCGAGGCGCACTGCCCTCGGCGTATGCCGCCAGAGACAGCACGCAGATAAGAAGCAGTGTGATCTTTCTGAACAGGGTTCTCATTAATCCATCCTCCTTCTAAAAACTTCCTCCTTCTTTCAATCGTCCGTCATTTACCGTCTTCAAATGCGAGAACAGATTGTTTCGTTTCGACTTTTACCTCGCCATAGACGTCTTCGGACCTGACGGTTTCCTGAACGAGGAGACCGTTGTTCCTTACTTCGAGTATTTCGCCTTCCTTGTTGCCTATCCTGTCCCCGTCGCCGAGGAAGTAGGTATTGCCCTCGGGATCGACCACCATTGCCTGGGGCTTGCCGCTCATCCAGACGATGCCGGAGATCCTGAACTGGTCGAGGGAATATCTTTGTATCGGCGGGACGACCACAGGCTCGGGGCCGGCCGACGGGATATCTATGAGCTTAATGAAAGGCTTGAAGGGATCTCTTTTTCCCGCGGGATCGTAAGGGGGCCTGACTTCGGAGACAGGCTGTATTGCGCTCGCCCTTTCATCGAGCGATTTATCGGCATCGGATGCCGGTTCCCCCGCGGGGGCCTGGGCATCGGAACCGGGCCCGGCTTCGTCTTCTGGACCGGGAGTCGGCTGCGCATTCTCGCGGGCCGATTTTATGATCTCCATACCCTCGCCTATAGTGTTCTCCTCGCCGTCTTGAGCATATGACAGGAAAGGCCCGGAAAGAATTATCGCCAGGAGCAGCACCAGAGCGGGGAGATGTTCGGCCTTAAGCAATTTCATATTATTTCTCTTGTTTGGAATTTCTGTTCTTTGATTTTCCCCTGGCCTTTCCCTTGCCCTTTTCGCCGGCGGCCGGGGTTTCGGGCTGGGGAAGAAGCCTGAATGTTACGACGCTGAATTTCGCGTTCAGTATGACGTTATTCCCCTTTACGTCTGTACGCGAGAGGACGAGGTCCCTTACGTTTACTATCCTTGGAAGCCTCGAAATACGGTCGAAGAAATTCGCGAGGTTGAAATAACCGCCTATGACCTCCATTTGTATCGGTATTTCGGCGTATATCTCCTTTGCCACCTGCCCCTGCGGGGCGAATATTATGGAATCGAGATTGGAGCCGGATATCTCGGAATAAACGCTGTCTATGAGCGCCGGGATTTCCTTTTCCTTCGGGAGCTTCAGGGATATTAAAGCAAACTCCCTGTCCAATCTGTCGAACTCCTTTTCGAAGGCGGGGAGCTCGGCTGCTATGGCCTCGTACTCTTTTATCTTCTTTTGCTCGGAGGCGAGTTTCCTTTCGGCGCGCTCGAGCGTCTCCTGGCCAGGGGACCAGTAGAAATACCAGTAGGCCGCGGATATGACCACGACGATTACAAGCAGGAGAATGAGCTTTACGTGTACCGGCTGCTCGCTCAACCTTTCGGATATTCCGTCGTAAAAAGCCATCGTCTATCGGCCTTTCTTACCGGTGTCGGGCGCTTTTGACGCCTCGGCCCCGGTTTGGGCCGCCTCCGTTTTCTCTTTACCGGCGTAGTCAAGCCTGGCATTAATAATGAAATTCCTGAGATCGAGTTTCCGTATCTCGGTTTTCTTTATCACCCCGAGCTCGACCGATACGAAGTAGGGCGAGGCTTCGAGCGATTTCATGAAATCGGCTACCGTGAATTCGTTGTCGGCTATTCCGACCAGCCTTGCCTGAAGACCCTTTTCGGTGAACTCGTCGAGCCAGGCTTTGTTAGGTATGGCGTCCGCGAGAGCGTCCATTACAAAGAGCGGGCCCGTACGGTTACTTTCGAGGACCTTGATTATGTCTATACGTCTGTTGAGCTCGTCGTTCTTGGCTTTGAAGTCGTCGACCTTCTCTTTTATCTTTTCGAGTTCCTTGATGCGTTTTTCCGCGCGGGCGATTTTGCGGTTTACCTCTTCTATATGCCTGCCCTGCATGACGTGGAGCGCGGCCAGAACAGCGAATAGAGCGACGATAACGAGTAGCCCGAGGACGAGCTGCCCCAAACCTCGCACGTCCCGTTTTTCGGGTTCCGGTATGAGGTTAATTCTTATCATTTGTTGTCCCCCGGCTTCCTCGAAGCGAGCCCCATAGCCACGCTCATCTTGGGAGCTATGGACTGTATGTATTCGGGATCGAAATCGTTGGGGTCGTATGCTACGTTCCTGAAGGGGTTCATGAAATCGACTGCCGCGTCGGTTATGTCGGAGAGTGTATCCTTGAGACCGGTCACTCCCGCAGATCCGCCGCCAATGAGTATCTGGTTCACCTTGCTCGTCCAGAGCGTGGAGGAGAAGAAGTCGAGCGTTCTCTTTACCTCGCCAGATATCATGTCAACGAATTCGTGGGTCACACGCTCGAGCTCGGGCGGCCCTTCGCCACTCTTTGCGGAGGTCTTGAGAAGCTCGGCCTCCTCGAAGGATGCGTTCGTTTCCTTCATTATCCATTCCGTGTAGAGGTTGCCGCCTGTGGTGATGTCCCTGGTGAAGACGGAGACCCCTTCCTTGAGGATGTTGATATTCGTGACCGAAGCGCCGATGTTGACCAGGGATACGAGCCCTTCGGATTCGGGGTAGTTCATCATGTACATGTTTTCGAGAGCGAATACATCGACATCGACGACTATGGGGTTGAGCCCCGCCTCCCTTACGATGGAAACATATGAGTTCGTTACGTCCTTCTTCGCGGCTACTATGAGGACGTCGATGTTGCCCTCCGGGGTTTCGCCCGGCATTATCTGGTAGTCGTAGTTTACGTCGTGGATGCTCTGGGGAATGTATTGCTCGAGCTCCCAGGGGATTGATTCCCTGAGCTCATTCTCGGACATCTTGGGAAGGCTTACCTTTTTTATGATGACCGAATGGCCGGAAATAGATATAGCGACGTTCCTGGTTTTCACCCTGAGATCGCTGAATAGAGCGGCTATGGTTTCCGAGACGGCGTCGTAGTTATCAATGACCTTGTTTACGATCGCGTCCTTCGGCAAAATGGCCTCGCCGATATTCTTCAGACGATACCCGTTCTTCGCCGATTTCAGCTCAAGGAGCTTCACGGTATTGGAGCCGATGTCGAGTCCTACGAGTTCTTTCTTACTTAAAAACAAGTATTCCTCCCAAGTTACAATACCAATTTAACCACTTCTTTGAACTTTTTGCAATACTTTCTTAAAAAATATCAAAGACCTCTTTAATTGTAGTCAGTATGATATTGTAATACTTAATATAAAGCGAATTCGAATATAAAGGCAAGCCAGGTTTGAATATCCGTAACCTATTTAATTATATTTTGCTGTGAGTGGAGGGGATTAGAGCGCAGCGGCGAAAAAAATGCATCAGCCGCAATTAGCATAATGGGGACATTTGTCGGGGCCGAACTAGAGCGCCGAGCGAATTGTTATATGTAGATATAGTTTAGAATAAAAACTTAGACCATTGTTTGAAGTATAACTCTGGCAAGGTTTTATGTCGGAAGTGCAATATGAGACGGGAATCCGGCAATGACACAGGAAAACCTTAAAGTAATTTCCCAGCTTTTAGGACGGAGGGGGCGCCTCGTTGGGATCTTCGTAGTATATCTCGACCTCTCTGGAAAAGACCCTGTTCGGGTTAGAGGCGACGGACATCTTGAAGAATGCCCTTTCCGAGGGATAGAGAAGGGCGTTCATATCTTCTTCGAAGAGAGAGACGGAGTTGGCTTCCATTATGTTGCCGCTCTTGTCCTTGAGGACTATCACGACGTAGACGGAGCGGACGGGCTGGTCGCTCGTGTTTATAACGGCCCCGTTGAATTCTAGGTTGCCGTCGGCGTCGATGCTCTCGAGTATCGGGCCGTCGAGCTCGACGACGCCGTTCTTCTCGGGGCTGTCGCAGCCGGCGACAATCACAAAAAGGAGCAGTAATATGGGAAACAGCAGCTTCTTCATTGCTTTCTCTTTTCGGCGAGCTCGGATATGGATATCACGTTCTTGCCGGATTCCTGCTTCTTCGCAGGGTCGTCGCCCTCGACGCGGTCCGTTTTATGGTCCTCTATAATGTCGCCGAGGACTTTATGCATTATCTTGAGCGCCCCGATGGAGTGCTCCTTGAGGTAGCCCTTCTCGAAGACTATCTCCTTTTTCTTCCTCATGAGGAGATAGAAGATGAATGCCTGGTTGTTCAAAACAATGAGCATCGCAGCGTAGAGAAGGTAGTTGTCCGCGAAGACCTTCTTCAATATAGCCTTGGTGTCTGAATCGATCTTTACTATCCCGAAAGGCTCGGACTGGGCCTGGGACGAGAACGGCACCGATACGGAGATTATGCCGTTTAGGTCCTTGACCGTGTATCCGTCCTCGGGATAGAACTCCTTCATGAACAGCCCGTCGCCGGCGAGGTTGGCCTCGACGTCCTTCTTGAAAACGACACTGAAGAACTTGGGGGCTATCTCGAAGGTGTTAAAGAGCTTCTTGCGCCCGAGGCGCTTGTCGAGGAAATGGTAGAACTCGCCGCTTGTAGGCTGCTTGCCCTCCTCTGCGTAGAAGTCGCTCGCGAGGTCGCCGATCGTTTCGGAAATCGCCCTCGTTTTGGTTACGAACTCTTCCTTGGCCTTATTGAACTGAAAAAGGAACACGAGCCCTATGAGAGCCAGAATGCATAGCTCTATCCCCACGGCCTTAAGGATTGTTGAAAACCTTCCCATTACGCGCATTTAATGAATTCTTCCAGTATCTCCTGGACTCCTTCGTCCTGTGAATGCCTGAGGAGCATGAAAATCATACCGCCGAAATCCCGCCGCATGTCGTGGTCGAGGCTCCTGTAAAGATTAATGAGAGCCTTCTCGGCATCGGTGAGCACCTCGAAGCTGTCGTCGGTTATGTCCTCTTTTTCCATGAATCTCTTGAGGCGTTCTTTCTTTGCGACCGTCCATAATTCGTCGATGTTTACTTCCAGTATCGACGCAATCTGACTGCATCTCTCTATGGATGGGGCGTCAACCTTCCCCGTTTCGAGCTGGTGAATGAAAACACTTGAAACGTTAAGCGCCCGGGCAAGGTCTTCCTGTGTAATATTACGCTGTTTCCTTTTGCTCTTCAGGTAATCGCCAAATCTCATTAGTGCCTCCAAAAAATTATGGAAATCGGTTATTTGAACAGAATTGTTCACTTAATTTTACATTATAGTCAGGGGGTAAGGCAAGGCTTATTCCTGCCGGTTTTCAAATAGAAGGGGCATTCGGCCCCGGAAAGGAGCTTGACTACGGCGGAGGACAATATTATATATGATTAAAAGTCTCTTAATGTAATGATCCAGAACCTTGTTATTCAAATCCGCTCTCTTTACTGGTCCATAACCGCCCGCTGGTACAACGTGCGATCGAGTTACTGGTTTATCCCGGCTTTAATGACGGTTGCGGCGATCGTTCTTTCGCACATTACGATCTATGTGGATACGCTTTTATCGGAAGGCCGCTGGATCGAGGTTCTGGGAGTGACCTTCACGAATAAGCCCGAGGGGGCCCGGGCGCTTCTTTCGACCGTGGCCGGTTCGATGATAACGGTGGCGAGCCTTGTGTTCTCGATCACTATTGTCGCCCTTACGCAGGCTTACTCGCAGTTCGGCCCGAGGCTCCTTTATAATTTTATGCGGGATACGGGCAACCAAATCGTCCTCGGCACCTTTATCGCCACATTTGTATATTGCCTGCTGGTGCTGCGCACCGTACGTAGCGGTGAAGAGGGGATGTTCGTGCCTCACCTGTCCACGACCATAGGCGTCGTAATGGCGCTTATGAGCATAAGCGTGCTCATTTATTACATTCACCATGCGGCGACGTCTTTACAGGCGTCTAACGTTATAACGGGGGTGAGCCTGAATCTTGCGAGAACAATAAACGTTTCGTTCCCGGAGCCGGGAAACGGAAAGCCGGACCGCAGGCAGTGGTGGATAACGCCCGAAGACATGCCGGAAAATTTCGATGAAGAATCGCAGCGGATATTGGCCCAGACAAGCGGGTACATCAGAAAAATCGACTACGAAACGGTATATCAGGTAGCAAGAAATAAAGACGCGATAATAAAAATCCTTAACAGGCCGGGGCAATTTATTGTGGAGGGAAGCCCGATCGTCCTGTCATGGCCGGCGAATGTCCTCAACAAGGAAGAAGAGAATGTCACAGGCGCTATTGCCCTTGGCAGGCAGCGGACGAGCGAGCAGGATGTCGAATTCGCCGTGGACCAGCTTGTGGAGATAGCTATTCGCGCCTTGTCGCCCGGAATAAACGACCCCTTTACCGCCATAATGTGCATCGACCAGTTGTCGGCAAGGCTTTGCCAGATAGCCGAGAGGATTGTGCCCAGCCAGTATCGTTACGACGAAAGGAATCAGCTTAGGCTCATAACCAGGGCCCCGACCTTCGAAGACATACTGGATTCGGCCTTCAATCAGATCCGGCAGTACGGGCGCGGCAGCGTGGCCGTATCGATCAGGCTGCTCGAAGCGTTAATCGAGATTTCCGCCCGCATCGAGCGCGAAGAGAATAAAGCGGCGATAAAGCACCATGCCGACATGATTATGCGCGGGAGTGTGGAAGGAATTCCCGAAGAAGAAGACAGGAAAGACCTTGGAAGGAGATATGAAATTTTATTAAACAACCTGGGCATAACCAAGAAAGAAGAGCTGTAATAAGAACCGGAAAATAGCATGATAGCCCGACTTGAAAAATATGACAGATTTAGACAGCTTGACACAAAAACCCCGCAATATTATTTTTAGGAAGCATATGGAAAGCGAGACGATGCAGGAACCGCAGAACGTTACGGATTACCCCAATAACAACACCATATTCTCCGTCTGGAAATTCAAGGACGGGGCGGATGTCAGGCCCGTTTTCGAAAGGATTTGCGGATTGGTGGACAATCTCAACCACTCCTTTACCATACGAGTACCCGACGGCAGGACCAGCTGTGTGCTGGGCATCGGGCATGATGCGTGGATAACACTGGGGTTGCCCACCCCCCTGCCGAAGGAGCTCGAGAACTTCGAGCCTATTTCGGGCTCAAGGCACACTGCTGTATCCACGCCGGGCGATCTTCATTTTCATCTCCGGGCTGTAAACACGGCTATCTGCTTCGACATGGCCTCCGACATAGCCGCCGTCCTGAGCCCGGCGGCGGACTGTCTCGACGAAGTGCACGGGTTCCGGTACTGGGACGGGCGCTCCATTCTCGGTTTTGTCGACGGCACCGAAAACCCTATCGGCAGGGAAAGGCGGATATTCGCCGAGGTCGGAGATGAAGACCCGGTTTATAAAGGCGGGAGCTACCTCTTCGTTCAAAAATATCTCCACGATATGAAAAGCTGGGAAGCCCTGACGACGGAAGAGCAGGAAAAGGCATTCGGACGCTACAAGATGAGCGACGTAGAAATGACGGACGACGTGAAGCCCGACAACTCGCACAGCGCGCTGGCCGGTGTGGAAGATGAAGACGGCAACGACCTCAAGATCGTGAGGGACAATATGCCTTTCGGGCACCCCTCCAAAGGCGAGGCGGGTACCTACTTTATTTCTTACGCCAACACCTTCAGCACCACGCGTAAAATGCTGGAGCGCATGTTCATAGGGGTGCCGCCGGGGAATCACGACAGGATACTCGATTTCAGCACCGCGAAGACGGGGACCCTCTTTTTCGTTCCGACGATGGATATGCTGAAACAATATTCCGCTGAATCAGGATAGCGGACTAAAAAGCCGGGGAGAGGATGGCGGCAAGGTTTAAAGTGGGCGATAACGTGAGCTGGAACTCCGAGGCTGGAAGGGTTTCGGGCACTATTATTAAAGTACACACGAAAGATTTCGATTATAAAGGCTACACGCATCACGCTACGGAAGATGAGCCGCAGTATGAAATCAAGAGCCATAAGTCGGACCATATAGCTGCGCACAAAGGGCCGGCGCTTACGAAGATCGAAGGTTAAAAATTTTTCCGGCAACCCAAGGCCTCATTCATATTCATAATGCACGATCAAAATGAGGCCCGATTCAGCGCCTTAACCATTAAAAAGGGCAGATCACCGCATCGCCAGCCTGTCGGCCGTTATTATTATCCCCCCGTTCTTTTCAGACCTCCGCTTCCAGATTCATCGGGAGCAGCGTAGAGAACCTATTGTTTGTTGCGGTACGTCCCGTAAATCATCTCCCTCTCCGCGGGCGTCAGCTCTTCCGGACCAAGCGAAATCGTCAATTTGTCTATATTGCCTGTGAACTTGAACGGCACCTTGTAATCCTGGCCGTCCACAGGCGTGCCGGTGTCGACGCCTACGTTGAACGTTTCGACCCACCCGATACCGACTGGCAGACTCTTCGGCATGGATTTGGTGTCAACGGCCTTGCCGTCCACCTTCAAGGTGCCTGTGCCGCCCTGGCCCAGACCCGGTTTCGCATACTTCCAGTCGAATTCGAGCGTGTGCTTGCCCGGCGCG
Organism: Candidatus Dadabacteria bacterium; assembly: GCA_050247635.1. Classification (GTDB taxonomy): domain Bacteria; phylum Desulfobacterota_D; class UBA1144; order Nemesobacterales; family UBA2774; genus JADLGH01. Next base: position 9,076 of record JBFWTW010000040.1, read on the forward strand.
AGCGCATCCTCGCCCTTCCACTTCACCGTTTCGAGCTGTATCAGGTTCCAGGTAAAGACCGGGACTCCCTTTAGCAGGTAGAAGCCATAGCCGGCGAACCGGCCGCCGTCAGTAACCAGCATACCCTCTGCGCCGCCTTCCGGAATATCAACAACAGCCGTGATAGTATATGACTTGTTCAGCATGTTCGGCGCTCCGGCGACCCCGGGAAACGGCACGTTCATTAACTGACCGGAATAGGTGAATTCTGTTCGACCGACGGTGTAGCTTGGTTTCGGCCCGATGAATCGGGGAAGGGTACGGTCGTCGAGCGGGAAGACCTGGTATTTCTCGGCCTGAAGCGTGAACAGCTCCTTCATGTCACGCAACTTGTCCGGCATCTTCGCGGCGAGGTCGTTGGCCTGCGTCCAGTCTTTATTGAGGTCGTACAATTCCCACGTGAAGACGTTCATGACGTCCGTGGGCGGCGGCTTCAGTGAGAGATCCCAGGGCGCTACTACGGGCGGCGCCGAAGCAATCCATTCGTCGTTGTAGATCGCGCGCGAGCCGAACATCTCGAAATACTGGGTTACCCGCTGGCCGGGGGCGTCGGCCCCGTCCTTCCCCCACGTGTACGTCATGCTCACACCCTCGATGGGCTTCTGCGCGATTCCATTAACGGATTCAGGTTGGGGTATGCCGGCCGCTTCGAGGATTGTCGGCACGATATCGATCACGTGATGGAACTGGTTGCGGATGCCGCCCGCATCCTTGATGCGTGCCGGCCAGGCCATAGCCATGCCGTTTCGGGTCCCGCCGAAATGGGAGGCCACCTCCTTTGTCCACTGGTAGGGAGTATCCAAGGCCCAGGCCCATGGCACCGCATAGTGCGGGTAGGTCTGGTCGGTACCCCAGGCATCGTAAAACTTCATGTTTTCTTCCACAGTCGGATGCACGCCGTTCAATACGGCAAACTCGCTGTACAGGCCATTGAGCGTGCCTTCCGGGCTCGCACCGTTGTCGCCACTGATGTAGATGATGAGCGTATTGTCGAGCTTGCCGGCATCCTCGACCGCCTGGATTACGCGGCCGATCTCGTGGTCCGTGTATGCAAGGTACGCCGCATAGACCTCAGCCTGGCGGATATAGAGCTTCTTCTCCTCAGGCGTGAGGGTGTCCCATTTCGGGAGATCGTCCGGCCAGGCCGTGAGCTGGGCGTCCTGGGGGATAACGCCGAGCTTTTTCTGATTAGCAAAGATCGTCTCGCGGAGCTTGTTCCAGCCCTCGTCGAACAGGTGCATGTCGCTTATCTTCTTGACCCACTCCGGCGTCGGATGGTGCGGGGCGTGCGTGCCGCCGGGAGCGTAATAGATCATGAAGGGCCGGTCTGGCTGCACCTCGTTCAGCATCTTGATCCGCGCAATCGCCTCGTCGGCCATTGCGGTGATCAGGTTCCAGCCGGGATTTTCAAGATAGGGCTCGATCGGCGTGGTGTTACGGAACAGGTTGTTCGGCTGCCACTGGCTGGTATCGTCGCCTATAAAACCGTAATAGTAGTCAAAGCCCTTTATGGGCCCGGTCGGCCAATCGGTGAACGGGCCGGCCTGGCTCGCCGCCCAATTAGGCACATTATGGTCCTTGCCGTACCACGACGTGTCGTAGCCGTTCTGCCGCAGTATCTCGCCGATGCCCACCGCATCACGCGGTATGACGCTGTTATAGCCGGGATAGCCGGTCGCCTGATCGACAACGACGCCGGTGGCCACCGAATGGTGGTTACGGCCGGTCAGGAGCGCGGCGCGCGTCGGCGAGCAAAGCGCCGTGGTGTGGAACCGGGTGTATCTTAGGCCCATGCCCGCGATCCGATCCAGAGCAGGGGTCGGGATTACGCCGCCGAAGGTGGACGGAGCGGAAAAACCCACGTCGTCGGTCATAATCAACAAAATGTTCGGCGCTCCTTTGGGCGGGACGACGAGCTCCGGCCAATATGGCCTGGAATCTACGGCATTGGGCTCGATCTGTCCCTTGAATTTCTGAGGCGGCGGTGGCAGATACCGGCCGTCTATGGTGGTCGTCGCGCCGGGCGATCCAGGCGCTTCGGTTTTTTCCTGCGCGAACGATGATATGGCCGAGCTCAGCAAAATTGAAGCTATAAATATAGCTATGAGACTTCTTTTGAGGTTACTTGAATCATGGTGAATCATAATTACCAACCCCCCAATCCTATATTTTCCCAACATTATGATTTGTGGTTAACTAGTTTACAAGCAACTACAAACACTGTGTAAAATTACATACTAACTCATTCAAAAACTTATCCATCTGTGTAATAATGCTAGGGTAAGAGGCGTATCTTGTCTAGCCGAAAACTGCAAGATTCAAAGCAAGAACCAACTAAAATTTCCACCTTTCCGGCCGGGCTCAGGTTTTCATCTGTTTTCGACGATCCCGATGAAATGTCGAGTTATTCAACCAAATGGGGATGCGAATATTTTCAACTTTCTCGCGGGAAATTTAATGGGGCATTGAACGCGGCACATACGGGCAATCTGCAAATTGCCAAGGCGACGTGGGAGTCGTCCATACTTATAACCGGGGACGTTCCAGAAAAATCGATTGTGTTCACAATGCCTAATAATAAAAACACGCCCCCTATTTTTCACAACGATGAACTAAGCTCAACAGAAATAGCCGTCATACGCTATGGTGATGAGATCGATTTTTTATCAAAGAATCCACAGGACATGTTTGTTGTATCGGTCGACAAGGAGCTGATTAACCGATATTCAGTAGCGCTCCTAAAAAAAGAAATAGACGCTGTACGCGTTAATAATAACAGGCTAAAAGTTAAGGACAGGGCGGGTCAAACAGAACTCAGAAATTTATGGGAACAAACAATTGATTTGATATTTTCATCGGATTTGGACTTATCCGATATTGATGTCGCCAAGAAGTTTGAAGAGGAAATGATAAGCTCCATTCTGTCCAACTCGACTCCGTCAGATAACCGCGCCACGAGGGCCGAACGACACCGCGCCGCCAAACGAGCCAGGCAATATATATTAGAGAATAACAACAAGCAGATGTCGATATTGGATATCTGCGAGGAAACCGGCGCAACCGAACGGACTCTCTATCTTGGTTTTGGGGAGTTATACGGTATAACCCCAAAAGCCTTTTTGAAATATTTACGTTTGAATCGTGCGAGAAAAGACTTTTTACGAGCGGAACCCGGATGCACGGTCACCAAAGTAGCTTATAAGTGGAAGTTTTACCACCTAAGCCGTTTTGCGGGATATTATTATGAAATGTTTAAGGAGCATCCGTCGGAAACTCTGAAACGCGCCTTAACTTTATAAATATAGAGCCCCCATATATCTCGCATATAATGCAGTTTCCTTAACGCGAATTGATATCCAATTGTAAGTTCTTTTTTTGTATAAAATGAAGTATGCCCGGAGACGGAATTGAACCGCCGACACGAGGATTTTCAGTCCTCTGCTCTACCGACTGAGCTATCCGGGCATAGATGTTTTTACTGGAATTGGGCCTTGGATTAAAACCATCAAAGTTTATCCAAAAAGCGGATTCTATTTTACCTAACGATAAAATTCCAGGCAAGGGCAAGAAAAACTCCTTTGTGTGAAGCAAAAAGGGGAGAACAGCATGAAGCCCGTTGCCGTTCTCCCCCCGCCCACACAAAGGAGATATTGAGAGATGAGAACTTTAAATCCCGTCTCCGGTCTTTTTCAGATTATTACAGCTCTATCCAATAAAGGAGCTGTCCCATAACACCGTACTGATCCTTCTTGAGGCCGTCGTCTTCGGTGATGAAGTAACGCTCGTCCGAATGGTCCCACCTGAACTCGGCCCTCGCCTCGAAGTTGTCGAGGTACTTGTTGTCGGCGATAAGGCCCTTGAAGGGCTTTAAAGCGATCGTCGGCGTGAATTCGAAGAGCTTCTGGTTGAGCCCTGTCCTGTAGCCGTCGGGGTCGTCGAAATACTCTCCCCTGAGCGCCAGTGTGACCGCAGGGTGCGGATCGACGATGATGTAACCGGCTATACCCCACCAGGATACGTTGTCCTCGTTTCCGAACTCGTCGAAGATGACGTCCTGCTGCCAGCCGAAGTCGGCGTCGGCGACAAGCGTGAGTTTCTCGAACAGGGTAACGCTGGCCACCGCGGTTACGAGCTCGCGCCAGCCGGTGCCTCCGAATCCGAGACCGCTGTCTTCTTTTCCGAAATATCCCGTAACACCGACCCAGGCGTCGCTTACCGCTCCGCCGGAGTAGCTGAAAGCTATCTGGCTTTCAATCGTGGCGTCGCCATTCGAATCGAATACCGTATCCCATCCGTTGTTAACACCTCCGGTAAGGGTTACAGGTCCGGCTGAGTAGCTAGCCCTTATACCGGTATGCGTGAACGGAATCGCATAGCCGAAGAGGATACTTCTCGTAATGTTCGGGTTCTTGTAGCCCTCGATTACTTCGTAGCCGGCGAGGGTTACGAAGCGGCCTGCGTAGACGTTGAGCCCGTTACCGATGGGCGCAAGAAACTGCAGGTATGCCTGATAGGGAGAGACCACGTTGCTGTCGAGCCCATCGGCGCCGAGAGAGTCGGCCTGCTGACCGAACAGAATATCGGCCCTGAATCCGAGCAGGTTCATCAACCCATCATCCATTGTCGGTGTTTTCGCAATCGACACGGTGAATGCGTTTATCGAGAACTGCTGGTTATCGGGGTAGAGCGACCTCAGCTGAACCTCGTCCGTCGCCCCGCGGTTAAAAACATACTGATAGGAAGTGTCTACAGCAAACCCAAGGTCGATAGAATCGAAGAAGGTCATAATACCGTCGTACTTGAGGTCCTTGGCCTCTTGTGCGCTTATGAACTTGTCGAATTCCGCATCCTTGGCGGCGTTTTCAGATTCGAGCTGCTGTATCCTCCTCATGAGCTCATCGTTCTGCTTACTGTTCTGCTCTATCATTTGTTTGAGCTGCTGGATTTCCATCTCGCTGCTCTGCGCAAATGACTTGTCCGAACAAAGGTACGATATGGCCGTTAAAATCAGAAACATAATCGTTAACCTTTTCATATCTCACTTTTCCTCCTTTAAGTTATTTTTATCACCTTTTTTTATCGTGCCGCCCGGTGAAGGGCGGCACGATTGGTCCTTTATAATTCTTCTTACGACTTCTGCTCGCTTTCCGTGAGCACCCTGGAACCCACCATATCATCCGAAGCCATGGACATGGTGGAGCCGCCCGCTTCCGCGATCTGCTGGAAGTCCGGATAGGCCATCATGCCATGCTCGCCAAGGTCCAGACCATCCATCTCCTCTTCGGCGCTTACCCTGAGGCCCATGATCATCTTGATTACGAGGAAGATAATCAGAGAGCATATGACGGTGAACACGGCGTATGCCACGACGCCGATGAGCTGCACCATGAAGCTGTGCTCGGGATTCGTGCTGAATATGCCCACGGCCAGGGTCCCCCATATGCCGCAGACGAGGTGAACGGAAACGGCCCCGACCGGGTCGTCGACTTTGAGCACGCTGTCGATAATGATTACGGCAGCCACCACCAGACAGCCGGCTACGGCGCCGATTATGACGGCCGTGAGCGGGGTAGTGACGTCGGCGCCCGCCGTGATACCCACGAGGCCCGCGAGACAGCCGTTTAAGGCCATCGAGAGGTCAGGCTTCTTGGACACGATCCAGGAAACTATCATGGCCCCGACGATGCCCGCTGCTGCAGCCAGGGACGTAGTTACGATAACGAGCGATATCGGGCCCGGATCCGCGGACAGCACGGAGCCGCCGTTAAATCCGAACCAGCCGAACCACAGCAATAACACACCGATAGTCGCCAGCGGCATGCTGTGCCCCGGAATCGGTTTTATACCGGATTTCGTATATTTGCCGAGACGCGGTCCGAGCAACATAGCCCCAACGAGAGCGCCCCATCCGCCGACGCTGTGAACGAGGGTCGAACCGGCAAAATCATAAAAGCCCATCTGATCGAGCCAGCCGCCGCCCCACTTCCAGGAACCGGCAATTGTATAGACGAAGGATACGAACAGGACTGTGAACACCAGGAAGCTCGGCAGTTTTATCCTCTCGGCAACCGCCCCCGATACGATAGTCGCGCACGTAGCGGCGAACATTGCCTGGAAGATAAAGTCTGTCCAGTAGGTATAGCCGCCGTCGGCGTAATCCATCAGGCCGGCCGCACCTTCCGGCGACGAAATGCCGAATCCGGCAAAGCCAAAAAACTGGCCTATCGAGAAATCGCCCGGATACATGAGGTTAAAACCGACGATTGCATATGTCAGAAGCCCTATGGCAACTACCGACGTATTCTTAAATAGAATGTTGGTAGTGTTTTTTGCCCTGGTCAGTCCGGATTCCACCATTGCGAATCCGAGATGCATCAGGAACACGAGAAAAGTGGCCAGCAACATCCATATGTTGTTGGCTACGAAAATCGCGTATGCCGGCGTAGGACCGGCATCTTCCTGTGCGTATGACGAAACGGAGATTAAAAGTAATAAGATCAAGATTGGCAAAAAGATGGAATTTGTGGAAATTCCCTTCAATCTGCGTACAAATTGATTCATCTCAAGTCCACCTTTGGCAGGGTGTCGAAACCAGATTTTGCATATCTAATTTTGCAAGAGATATGCCAAACTGAAATCGCCCCTCAAGACCAAAGTTGATCTCGATCTTACCTCTCAGAATTATTGGATTATTTGATTCGAGTCTGTAGTGCGAAGCGAGGCAGTTATAAGGTATAAAATGCCTAGTAATTAAGCACCGGGGTTTGATTTTCAGGCATATCGGGCGGCCACGCTGTACGCAACCGCGAGAGAGGTTTATCCGGAAAATTATCCAGGAATTCAGGCGATGAGGAGGGCATGTGAAGCCGCTCAATCAGACACGCCAAAGCGAGTGAATTGCGGAAAGGAGTGGAGAAACTACGGGAAATCGAGGCCGGGAATCTACCGCACCGGAGGAGCAACTTTACATAAGGAATAGAGGGAATCTGTTACCTGGGGCTGCTTCAGTCGAGAGCCTTGCCCTTCGTTTCGGGAAGGGTGAGAACGACCAGGGCCGCGGCCACGGCGAAGACAGAGACAGCCGTGAGGCCGGTCGCAAAGCCATAGGCCCCTACGAGATATCCTATGAGCGGGGGCGCTATTGCGGACACACCCCTACCGACGTTGTAGCAAAAGCCCTGGGCCGTGCCGCGTGCACGCGTGGGAAATATCTCGGAGAATATAGCGCCGAAGCCCGAATAAAAGCCTGTACCGAAAAAGCCGATGAGTGGGCCGAGCACCATAACGGCCCCTAAGCTCCGGGCATGGCCGAAGAACCAGACGAGCACCGCCATTACGAGGAGGTAGGCCACGAAGACCGGCCTTCTCCCGAACTTGTCGCTGAAGAATCCGAACGTATTACAACCTATGAACGCACCTATATTGATCGGAATAATCCAGAGAAAACCTTTGGTATCGAGGCCGATTCCCTTGTCGCTGACCAGGAACTGGGGGAGCCAGAAATAGAGGCCCCAGTATGCAATCATGCAAAGGCTCGTCAGCAGACACGCCGTAATCGTGTAGCGGATCAGGTCGGGCGCGAATATCTGCCCGAGCGTAAACCCGTGCCCCTGCTCGCTGTGCTTGCCCCCGTCCCTGTGGGCTTTATTCTCTTTCCAGACCTCGGGTT
>JBFWTW010000041.1:0-16772 GCA_050247635.1 Candidatus Dadabacteria bacterium
TCGAGAAGTTCTTCGACTGGTTCCTTTTTGACTTCAGGCTCCTCGACTCCGGGGAAAGGGTCATAGATCGGTTCTACAAAGAGGAGCGCGAAGGGCTAAGCGAGCTCGAAGACAAGATGGTCGGCGAGTGGCGCGATAACATCTACAGCTTTTTCGAAGTCGTGGGCGTTACCCCCGGCGAAAGCTGCACGATAAGAGACCTTTTCGAAAATAAAACCTGTACGGTCAGGGATACATCTTCATCGAAAAAGCTAAAGGCCTCCGACATAATCGGCGCCAGGCCGCTCGGGTCGGGCGAGAACACCTACTTCTCCGGTGTCATATCCGTTTATCCGGCCACATTCCAGAGAGTAATCGTCGAATTCTTCAACTCGGGCTTCAGGGACTACAAGCGCGAGCACGGCAAGAAAAGCTCGAAGAGGGAGTACCTGAAAGACTACGGCTTTCAAATAGGCCATTACATAGAAGACTTCGTAAAGAACCCCCGGTTCGTCTCCCCCGAGGGCGAGGAGCTGATACTGGCTTCGGCGCTCTATTCCGTTGGCTCCGAAGAGGCGGTCCTTAAAAAACTAAGGAGCGACAAGGCCTTCGAAGAGCTGAGCGCACCCGTAGACGAGATTAAGATTTTCGCATTCGAGGACGCCGACGATCATGCCGCATCGGGAACGCTCGAAATAGAAAACGGCAGCCTCAGGGTACAGTGCTACTCGAAAGACATGCTGGTAAGGGTAAAAGACAGGATCGAGAAGGATCTCGGAGAGCTCGTCTCCCATAAAGAAGATACGTTAAAAGGCCTCGACAATTTTATAAATAACAAGGAGGCTAAAAGCGGCAAGAAAAGCGCTAAAAAGTCCAAAAAGCTCCCGTCGGGCGTAAAAAGCAATAAAGAGCTCGATAAGGCTCTTGAGGATTTTTACATCGAATGGCTCGACCAGCCACACCCTTCTCTCGATGGAAAGACCCCTCGCGAGGCGGCGTCCTTGGATGACAAGACCGCGCTCATGCACATACTTGGCGAGCTCGAGAGTTATTACACGCACGCCAGGGAAAGGGGCGAGCCCTATTTTGAAATTGAGAAGATAAAAAAGCAGCTAAATCTCAAATAGGGGCCTGTTCCACGGGGCGGGCGACGCAATCAAACGTAACATCGATGCAAATTAGCAAAATCCCGCAAGTAATCATAATAATTCAAAAGAATCGGATGAAAAGAAATGGTAAATTTAAGAACCGGACAATAAGTCGTGAAAAAGCTTAATACTAAAGTATTGCTTCCTGCTTCGGGTATAATACTTTATTCCGGTTAAAAGACCTACTTAAGTCTCGTTGACTCTAAATAGGCACATCCCTATAATATGTAATATAAATTGAGTAGTACGCAGGAGAAGGAGGGCATTGAATGATGAGCAGAACAATTAACTTAACGATGGCGGTTCTGATTGCGGCAATGGTTATCTACCAGCCGTCTTCCCTTTACGCACAAAGCTCGGTAGATGCCCAAGTTTCACTGGGCACTATGAAAGTATCGGATGAGGTAAAGGTCATTCTCGTCGATGGAAGCGAGGTCAACCTCAAAGATGAGAGCTACCCAATATACCCCGATATGATTATAGATACGCTTGAAGACGGCAAAGCTACGCTAATAGTCAACGGCGGCAAATACGTTATCGAGCCCAATTCTGTATTTAAGGTACAGTCCATAGGCAACGGTTATACCGGCCTACTGCTGACTCCGGGCGATGAGGGCGAAGTTTGCTACTGCTTTAATCCGAAGGGCGGATATCTTGTAGACACGCCTGAGGCGGACACGATACCCCAGAGCGAAACCGCGCTTGAAGCCGGATCCCCGCAGTACGTGGACGGCAGGACGAATTACAGGGAAAACACTGCGTCCGCTATCCAGTTCGACGGGCATTCCGTGTTCAAGACGAGTCTTAACGAAACGACTCTCGAGCCGGGAGACGCGTTATCTTATCCCCCGTCCGACAAGGACTCGCAGAATGCATTCGACAGCAAATCCGGATGCTGCAAGGCAGCAGTTGCACCGTTCGTTATACCGGCTTCGGTTGGTGCTGCGGCGGTTACCGGGGCGGTCATTTGCGGTGCGGCCTGCGGCGGCAACGATAACGACTCGAACGCAAGCAACGTCCTAAGGTCAAACGAGTAACGAATTGTCAAGAATCTGACAATTTCACTATTGCTCTGCTGATTAGAATAACAATTATACAAGTCGGGAATAAGGGGTGTATAATTGTTATTCGAAGATAGGTGCGCTTGCATGTTCAAGAAAATAACCATATTATCAGCGGCAATTCTTTCCCTGGCGGTAATGTTCGCCTGCGGCGGTGGATCCTCCAATTCCGGGAGCTACACGATACCGCAGGCAACGAGGGAAGTTAACAAGGAAAACCAGGAGCTCAACAGGAAGCTCATACAGGAAACCTTCTCCACAACGTCCTCCGTAGACTACAAAATAGGGCCCGGAGACCTTCTGGCCATTCAGGTGCTCGAAGCACCCGATCTCAATACAGAAGCGAGGGTTAACAGCCAGAATTCAATTTCCTTCCCTCTTCTCGGCAAAGTAGACGTAGCGGGATACACCCCCCAGGAAGCCGAGAACAGAATTGCCGAGCTCCTTGCCGAACAATATATGCATAATCCGCATGTAATAGTCTCCGTAAAGGAATACAGGAGCCAGCGGGTCGCCGTAATAGGTAAAGTAAAAAATCCGGGAACTTACGAGCTTCTTGGCAAGGGCACTCTGCTTGACGCCCTGGCTCTGGCGGGCGGTCTCGACGCCAATGCGAGCGATACCGTATACGTCACCAGGAAGACAGGCGACGGTGGTGAAAAATCCGTACAGGTGGATCTCGACTCGCTTCTCGACAAGGGCGATGCGACCCTCAACATACCTATAAACATGGGCGACGTGGTTTACGTTCCCGAAGCCGGGGTCGTATATGTCGATGGCGCGGTTGTAAAACCGGGTACTTACCCGATAACGGACGATATGACGGTGAGCCAGGCGGTAACGGCAGCCGGCGGCATGGACAAGACTGCAAAAGCTTCGGATGTCAGACTTTTAAGGAATAGAGACGGACAGGTCGAGGTGCTTCCCATCAATCTCGAAGCGATTAAAGAGGGGGAGATGCCCGACATGATACTCGAGGACCAGGATGTTGTGGTTGTGGGCAAGAGTGCGTTCAAGAGCTTCTTCGATGCTATAAAGCTCGGTCTATTCTTCCCGCCGTTCAGCATGGGGGTTCAGTAACCAGGGGAGTCATTCAAAGAACATATGGAATACAACGGCAACGACAGAAAAGGGGACGAGAACACCGGGCATAGTCTCGTGCCGAGCAATGAGGAAAGGTCCATTAAGGCCTATTCCCCTACCCCGGATATAATCAGGGCCTATCCTGCGGACGACGAAAACCCGATCCACAGATACATAGACGTCCTGCTCAGGAGAAAGAAGGTTATAATAGCCTTCTTCGCTATCGTCCTCGTGACCACGCTCATAGGCACGGTAACGACCGAGCCGGTTTACAAAGCCACAGCAAAGGTCGAGATATCGCTCGAAAACCCTAAGGTTGTAAACTTTGACCAGGTGGTCGAGGTCGAAACCCAGTCGGCCGAATTTTACGAAACTCAGTACCTCCTTCTAAAGAGTAAAAACCTTGCGAGACAGGTAGTAGAGAAGCTTAACCTTGCAAAGCATCCGGAATACAACCCGGAAGACCAATCACCGGGCATTGTCGACCGGATTAAATCCGGAATATTCGGAACCATAAGCGCCGCGATAGGCGGCGTAAAGAACCTCTTCATCCGGCCGGCCGCCGACTCGGGCTCCGGAGGGGATGAAGATACATATATCGGCGAGATGACAAAGCAGGACAATCTCGTAAACGCCTTCGTCGGAGGGCTCACGATCACCCCTGTCGGCAATTCCCGGCTCGTGGACATAAGCTTCGAGTCGCACGACAGGAGGCTCGCCGCCGATGCCGTCAACACTCTGGCCGATACATTCATCGAATGGCTCCTTAACCGTAAGCTGGACGCCACGAAACAGGGAAGGGATTTTCTCAAGAAGCAAATAGAGCAGGCCCAGTCGAACCTCGAACAGTCCGAGGCCAATTTAAATCAGTTCGCCAAGAACAACGACATCGTTTCGCTCGACCAGAAGATGAACATCACGTATCACACCTTCGCCGAGCTGAACGACGCCCTCGCCAAGGCTGAAACCCAGAGGATCGAGAAAGAATCCCTGTACAAGCACGTAATGGCGGGCAATATAGGCTCTCTTCCGCTGGTCGTAAACGACCCCTACATACAGAATCTAAAAGCTGAGCACGCCAAGGCCAAATCCGAATACAGCGAGATGAGCGCGACCTTCAAATCCGGCTATCCCAAATTAAAAGAGGTCGGGGCCAGGGTGGCCGAGCTTCAGAGAAAGATAGACGAGGCCGAGGGCAGCGTTGCCAATTCGGTCAAATCCGACTACGAAGCGGCCCTCAAGAAGGAAGAATCGCTGAGAGAAAGCTACGAGAAGCAAAAAGTACTGGCTTCCGCACTTAACGATAAGTCGATCGAATACAATATCCTTCAGCGTGAAGTCGAATCCAACGAAACCATTTACAACACGCTTCTCCAGAGGCTAAAGGAAACGGAGGTTTCCTCCGCGATAAAGGCGAGCAACATTCAGGTCGTCGACTACGCGCAGATACCCCTCTTCCCATTCAAGCCGAATGTAACCCTGAACCTCCTCTTCGCCTGTATAATAGGCCTCGGGGGCGGGGTGCTCATAGCGTTCATAATCGAATACTTCGACAACACGATAAAGTCTCCGGAAGAAATAAGAGACAAGATGAAGTACCCGGTCCTTGGCGGGGTTTTCGAGGCAAAACAGGCCGACAGCCTGGCGGCGCCGGTCGAAAAGACCTTCCTCATGGACCCGAGGTCACATATCGCCGAGGCTTTCAGAACCATAAGGACGTCGCTCCTGCTTTCGACGCCCGGAAAGCCCCCGCGCTCCATACTCGTCACCAGCTGTTTCCCCGCGGAGGGTAAAACCACCGTCTCGATTAACCTTGCGTCGTCCTTCGCACAGGCCGGGAGCAAAGTACTCCTCCTCGAAGCCGACCTCAGGCGTCCGCGGATCGGAAACGTGCTCGGGAACAACGGTTACGGCCTCAGCAGCTATCTTACGGGCAATGCCCACCTCGAAGACGTCGTAACACACGGCGAGATACCGAATATGTACGTGCTTCCGGTGGGGCCGATTCCCATCAACCCCGCGGAGCTCCTCGGCTCAAACCAGATGAAGGAGCTGATAGACAACCTTACGCAGGAATACGATTACATTATCGTAGACGGTCCGCCCGCGCTCGGATTCGTGGATTCCCACATCCTGTCGAGCCTTGTCGATGGAGTCGCGGTCGTGGTAAGGGCAGGGAAAACGCCGAAAACATCCATAAGGGATCTCATAGACAAGCTCTGGAATCTCAGGGCGAACTTCCTCGGGGTTATAGTAAACGGGATAGAGCTCAACCAGAACAGCTACTACTACAAGTCGTACAATTATTATTACGGCGAAGACGAAGAAAAGAAGAAGATTGCCCCCGTTAAGTCCAAGGCAAGTAACTCTCAGGACGACATAGGCAAAACGATTTAATCAGCCGGGCATCTGTAACTTCCCAGTCCCAGCAGGTATATTGAGATTCATCCTTTGGAGAACCTGCAGCTGTACGCGTTCGAGATATGAATCTTGTAATCCGCTCAAGACTACGTCAATATGCCCTCCTGGCCCTTTCAGCGATAATAGTATTGATTCTAGTAACCCGGGCCGCCAACAACTGGCTCTCGTACGTCTACGCGAGCGACCCTCCTCCCAGGGGCTTCAAAGAAGCGATGGTGCTCGAGCCGAACAATTCGGAATTCTACTTCCTCCTCGCGCAGTACTATGACAACTACGATTTTACGACCCCCAGAACAGAGGTAGCCAGGCTTTACAAAAAATCGCTCGAATTAAATCCCCTGAACTACAATTACTGGTTTTATCTGGCGGAGTTCCTCTCGAGACAGGGCGAAAAGGAAAAAGCGGTTTACGCCCTAAACCAGTCCACGGGGCTCTCGCCCGGCGTCGTTTCGCTAAGGTGGGCAGCCGGGATGCTGGCTTCGAAGCTCGGGGATAAAGATGCCCTGCTAGACAACCTCGTTCCTGTCATGGCCTACGATGCCGACAGGAGGAATAAAGCGTTCACCATACTCTGGCAGTCGCTGCGCAAGGGCGACGATATAAGAAAAGTCCTCCCCACAGAAGCCGTACCGGACTATATGAAATTCCTGATTAAAACAAAGAGAGTGCCCGAAACCTACCAGATATGGTCCGACCACAAAGACCTCGTCGATTACAATCTCTATATGCTCATGATGAATTTCCTCATTTACCAGAACAGCATAGAGCTTGCCAAAAACGCCTGGACAGACCGCATGGGGGCGTGGGACGGCGTCTGGAACGGGAAATTCGAGAAGAATATAAATAATAACGGCTTTGACTGGACTATAAGCGACCTCGAAGGGATCGAAATAACGACGCCCGCCGAGTCCGGCAAGGGTAACTCCCTAAAGATAGAATTCGATGGAAGCGCCAACTTCGACTTCTACCACTTCAGACAGGTGGTCCCGGTCGAAGAGAACACGAGCTACACCCTCACCTCCGACCTTAAGAGCGAAGACCTCACGACGAGAAACGGAGTCTTCTGGGAGGTCTACTGCCTCCACGGTGACGACCTATACGCAAGGTCCGAGCAAACTTTTGGCACAACCGACTGGCACAAGGTCAGTCTGTCTTTCAGGACGCCGTCCGGGTGCACCTCGGCCGTTATTCGGCTCAGGAGGTTCAAGACCGATACAGAAGCGCCCTTCTCCGGCTCGCTCTGGATTGACAACGTCGAGCTCAAAAAGAACGGCGCAGGCGGGATACGATAAATGCCATTTGTTATCGAAAAACTGATTCCGATACTCATAAACCTGGGGCTTGCCCTCATTCTCCTGTCCCCCCTTCCCTTCGGTAACGTCGAGACATGGTCTGTTTCGCTTTTCGAAATCATTTCATTCCTGACGTTCGGGGTATGGCTTTCCGGAAAGATTCTAAAGGGGAGAATACGCATCCCCAAGTCGCCTCTTTACCTCCCTATGGGGCTCTTCTTTATTCTCATATTCTTCCAGACCGTCGAGCTTCCCGGGTTCCTTCTTGGGATAATCTCGCCCCACGCCTCGTCCCTCCTTCAGGGCAAGGCCGAAGCGCTTGGATTCGTATTCGGTGAAAAGATCGACATCTTCAGCACGATAAGCATCTATCCGTTCGTAACGAATCAGAAGTTTCTCCTTTACCTGTCATATGCCGCTTTTTTTATCGTTGCGCTCGACTACATACGCTACAGTAGACAAATAAAAAGATTCTTCTGGATAATATTCACTGTTTGCCTGATAGAATCTCTTATCGGTCTCATGCAGTACCTCGCCAGCGGGTCGCAGGTCCCGGCCTCCGGTACATACGTAAACCCGAACCATTTCGCCGGTCTGCTCGTCCTCGTTATACCGTTCATCCTCGGATATCTTCTTTACCTCTATACCAAACACGGGGTCGTGATAAGCAGATGGGAGAATAAAGTAAAGCTCCCGGTATCGAGTCACTTCATAATGTTTTTTGCCGCGGCCATAATGTCGATAACGCTAATCCTGGCCCAGTCGAGGGGTGCGATACTGTCCTTCGTGGCATCGATATTCTTTTTCTATATGCTCATGTCACGGGACAAAAAAAACAGATCCAACAAATGGCTCATCGGAGGTTTCCTCGCGATAATTCTGGTTTATTCGCTTTGGATAGGTCTCGACCCCGTTCTGGACAAAGCGTCGAGGACAACCAAGGAGCTTCCGAACCGTACATACATATGGAAAGACAGCCTCAATATGATCAAGGACTTTCCTGCCTTCGGCGTCGGTCTCGGCAATTTTAGCCTGGCCTATACCATCTACAAGAAAGATGCATACTGGCCGCACGTATACGACCACGCCCATAACGATTACATCGAGCTGGCGACCGAAACCGGTATTGTCGGCTTCGCCCTCGTTTTCTGGGCCTTAATAGCAATTTTTAGGGATGTATACAGGAGCGAAAAGTATTTCTCGTCGGAAAAAGACCCGTTCTCCTACTTTTTACTGATAGGACTACTGAGCGGAATGTTCGGGATGTTCGTTCACACGATAACGGAATTTACGTTCCAGATTCCAGCCAACGCCTATTACTTCACGTTCATGCTGGCGCTTACAGCGAGCGTTGTAAAGCGCGTCACCGAAAGGGAAAAATCAGATTAGTGTTTGGGTTTAGAATTAACGCTGCGGATAAACCCGAATAAACTGTGCCCAAGACTTTAGTGGCCGTTCCTTACGACGACCTGCCTGTCCAGGCAGTCCTTCAAAGCCTGCTCCGAGATATACCCCTTCTCGATCAATATCCGGCCTATCTTTCCGCCGGTTTCTTTCTGATATTCGAGCGCTTCTTCCAGCTGATTCTGTGTAATAACCTTGGCTGCAAGCATTATATCTCCCAGGAGATATTCTTTCTTACGAGGGGCCATCCAGGTCGCGGCCGAATTCACGGATACCTGCAGATTGAGAAAATCCTTGAGCTTCCGCTCAGTTATATATCCTTTTTCTATAAGTATCTCGCCTATCTTTCCACCCCACTTCTCCTGATGGGCCAGCGCCTCCTGGAGTTGCCCTTCGGTTATTACGCCCGACTCGAGTATGACCTGCCCTATGAGCTTGTCGATCCGCCTGTCCTTGCTCTCCCACCTAAAGGCCACGGTGTACCAGATAGTTGCGAATATGAGCTTCAGGTCGAGCCAGAAGCTTTCGTTGTTTATGTAGATGGTGTCGTAGCGGAGCTTGTTACGGGGATGGGTATTATAGTTCCCGTAGACCTGAGCTATACCTGTGAGCCCGGGCTTGACTCTAAGCCTGTAATCGAACCCGGGAATCATTTTCCTGAACTCCGAGACAAACTCGGGCCTTTCGGCGCGAGGGCCGACGAAACTCATATCTCCCCACAGTATGTTGAAAAGCTGCGGGAGCTCGTCGAGCTTGGTCCTTCTCAAAAAATCTCCTACCCTGGTAACCCTGTGATCCTTCTTATAAGCCCACACCGGACCCGTGCTCTGCTCGGCATCCTTTATCATCGAGCGGAACTTGTAAATCTTGAATTTTTTCCCGTTCTCTCCGAGCCGCACCTGCGAAAAAAGTATAGGAAGGCCGTCTTCGACATATATGGCAATCGCAACCAAAATGCATACAGGCAGCGATATGACAAGGCCCAAAAAAGAAAACAGAATGTCAAAGGGTCTTTTAAGGTAAGGCTCTTTGACAGGTTTTGAGGGATATTCCACCAAAGAATAGTTCCCCCCCACTTTATTTAAAGTACCGTTCAAGGCTTTAAAAACTCTCATACGTTTCTCGCGAGATGGTCTCTGTAAATTGAACATACGGAATCCTGTAAAAAGGATAACTCCGCAATATGAATTCTGTAAAAAGAATAACCCCGCTACATGAGTTCTGAAAAAACCTCATGCAATATTATTAGCAATGTCCATGCCAAATAGCTTGGATAACTTAAACCCCTGAACTTACATGATAATAGTCTATACCACAGTTCTACACAAACAAGAGTTGTCAACACGCGAATCGAGGAGGGGACAATTTTTGTAATTCAGGTTTACAGAGATAGCGAAACGGCCGGGCATTTTAATTAGAAAAATCATGAATTTAACCACTCGAACACCTTTTAAATGTCTTTTGAGAGTTTTATTGACAGAACCTTCAGTAATTTTTCCCGAGTCGGAAACCTCATTTCCCCCCTAGGCGCTGTCTACACTCATAAGAACAGTATGCCAGAGCGAAAACAAACAACCTCTTACCAGTCTTCGACGAGCGGCCGCCTAACCATTGATCCGGTATAAACCGTAAGCGGGTTTAGAAACCAGGGAATTTATCCATCCCCCTTATTAGTATTAAAATTGCATACGCAAGAGGCGCAAAATAACGTCAAAGAAAAAACAACGATATAACGATTTATAATCAGAGCCACCAAAAGAAGAATTGGTGCTTTATAATTCTCATTATAACATTATAATTGGTAGGTATCTCACTATCACATTATCGATAATAGCCTTAGAATTTATCATCAAATAACTATATGGAAAAAACACAATACTCGACTAAAGTCGGTGAGGGCAAAAAACACGCTCCGGGCACTGTCTCAATGGACGATTCCGACAACGATTCCAGAAAACCGTTTGCAGTGCGAAGACCGCAAACCGGGGTTTCCCTTCAGCTAAGAGAGCTCTACGAATACCACGAGCTTATTTATTTCCTTATCTGGAGAGACATCAAGGTCAGATATAAACAGACGGCACTGGGCGTAATATGGGTGGTGCTGCAGCCGCTTCTAACTATGGGTGTGTTCACCATATTCTTCGGCAATCTGGCGAAGATCCCCTCGGACGGCGTCCCCTACCCTATCTTCTCGTTCGCGGCTCTCGTGCCCTGGCAGCTTTTCGCAAACGCACTCGGCAATTCGAGTAACAGCCTCGTCAATAGCCGCGACCTCATCACGAAGGTCTACTTCCCGAGGCTGATAATTCCGCTTTCATCGATTCTCGGCGGCCTGCTCGATTTCGCAATAGCGCTTGGAGTGCTTTTCCTCATGATGCTCTATTACGGTATAATGCCGACCTCGGCAGTCTTCCTGCTGCCGCTGTTTATCTTGCTTGCAATTGCAACTGCACTGGCGGTGAGCCTCTGGCTCTCGGCACTCAACGTAATGTACAGGGATGTACGCTATACAATACCGTTCATGACCCAGTTCTGGCTTTTCCTGACCCCGATCGCCTACCCGAGCAGCCTCGTTCCGGAAAAATGGAGAGTGCTTTACGGTCTCAATCCGATGGCCGGTGTGGTCGAGGGTTTCCGCTGGGCGCTGCTCGGCAAATCAGACCAGGACTGGACCCTTGTTGTGGTATCGGCAATAGTCGTGGTCGTGCTCCTGGCAGGAGGAATCATTTACTTCAGACGCATGGAAAGAAGCTTCGCAGACGTGGTATAGGTGTAATATGAGCGAAATCACGATAAAAGTAAGAGACATCGGCAAGGAGTACAGGATCGGCGAAACGAATGAGTTTCGGACGATGCGGGAGAACATAACAAAATCCATATCTGGCGGTGTGAAAAAGCTCTTTTCCGGGTTAGGTCATAACGGGAACGCCGGGGCGCCGGTCGAAAAAGCGGTCAAGAAGGGGAACCTCTTCTGGTCGCTTAAAGACATTTCTTTTAACGTCGCCCACGGGGAAATAGTCGGTATCATAGGCCGGAACGGCGCGGGCAAGAGCACCCTCCTGAAAATAATAACCGGCATAACCGAACCGACCGAAGGCAGGATAGACATCTACGGCAGAATCGCATCTCTCCTCGAAGTCGGCACAGGGTTCCACCTCGAGCTCACCGGGCGGGAGAATATATACCTTAACGGCGCTATACTCGGCATGAAGAAGCGCGAGATAGACCGGAAATTCGACGAGATACTGGACTTCTCGGAAGTCGAGCAGTTCATCGACACGCCGGTGAAATATTATTCGTCGGGTATGAGAGTCAGGCTCGGCTTTTCGGTAGCCGCACACCTCGAACCCGAGATACTCCTCATAGACGAAGTGCTGGCCGTCGGCGATGCCGCGTTTCAAAAAAAATGCCTTGGGAAACTCAACAACGTCGCCACCTCCGAAGGGAGAACGGTGCTCTTCGTCAGTCACGACATGACAGCGATTCTTTCCCTATGCCGAAGGACCCTCATGATCGAGCAGGGCCGCCTGGTCGGAGAGGGGCAGACAGAAGAGGTCGTGCAGAAATACCTTCAATCGATGAGCTCGGTATACGAGGTACCGCTCGACCAGCGGACCGATCACGTAGGAGACGAAAGCGTCACCATAGTTTCGCTCCTGGTTGAAAATGTAGAGGCTGGAAAGCCGATACAGCCGGGCAGCCGGATAAATATCAAATTCGGATACGTTAGCGACAAGCCGATCAGGTTCCCGAGGATGATAGTTAAAATCAAGGATTTCAGAACGCGGCTTAACCTTTTACGTCTCGACAGCGAAATCCAGGTTGGATTGCCCGAGTTACTTCCGGCAAAAGGGACGATAATCTGCAGCACCGAGGAGCTATATCTCACACCCGGGCGCTGCGTAATCGACGTTGAATTAAAGAGAGGAATGGTCACTGCCGACCGCATTGAGCACGCCGGTTACTTCGACATAGAGACACAGGACGTGTACGGGACCGGGAAGATACCCTCCAGGGACGAGTCCGTTTCTCTCATAAAATACGAGTGGCTTACCGAGTGATCGCCCGGTATCGCCATTTCTTTTATTCACCGAAATATAGGTAACGACATTACACGAAACCGGAGCTTGAGACGGGCGGGCCATACTATGAAAAGACGGATTAAAAGCGCCATGCGGCATCTGCTTCCTTCGCCGGTTTACAGGTGGCTTCACAAAGCCTACAGCAAAACACGCGCCGGCCTCCGTGGACAAACCTACGTTCCACCCCTGGGGCTAGTCGATTTCGGAGATCTAAGACGCTTAAAGCCCATAAGCGAGCTCGAAGGATACGAGCGCGGTCTCCCCGTAGACAGGTACTACATCGAAAAGTTCCTGGCCTCGAACAGCAGGCACATCGCAGGGCATGTGCTCGAGATCGGAGACGACGAATACACGAAAAAATTCGGGAAAGACAGAGTAGAGAAAAGCGATATTCTCAACTACGACAAGAGCTTCAATCCGAGGACGACCATAGAGGCGGATCTGTCCTCAGCTCCCCACATTTCTTCAGATACTTTCGACTGCATTATATTCACGCAAACTCTTCAATTCATATACGACATGCATTCAGCCATAGGCACACTTAAAAGGATTCTGAAACCCGGAGGCGTTCTACTCGCCACTCTGGGAGGTATTGGCAACACATACGGCATAGGACCGTCAGAAGGCAACTGGCACTGGTTGTTTACAGCCTCGTCTGCCTCCAGAATTTTTCTGGAAGAGTTCCCAGACACCGGAATGGAGATCACCCCTCACGGCAATGTGCTTGCGGCGATCGGCTTTTTGGAAGGGCTTTCGTTACAAGAATTCTCCGAGAGCGAGCTCGATTATTACGACCCGAGATATCAAATGCTCATAACCGTAAAAGCAACGAAGAAATAATAAAAGTATTCAAGAACTGTTGAAATTTATATCAACTGTTTATATGGTAATAGCAGCACGGCAGAAAAATCGCTGGCCATAACAAAACATGACCGTCATGAATGAAAATCCCCTTGTCTCAGTAATCATCCCCTTTCTGAACGCTGAAAAATATTTCGAGGAGGCGATAGAAAGCGTGCTCGCCCAAACTTATACAGATTGGGAGCTCATCCTAGTCGACGACGGCTCGACAGATGTCAGCACACAAATCGCCCTCGATTATACAAGCAGATACGAAGGTAAGGTCTTTTATACGGAACATGAAGGTCACGTGAATAAAGGCATTAGCGCCTCGAGAAACCAGGGGTTTCGCAGCGCAAGGGGGAACTACATCGCGATGCTCGACGCGGACGACGCATGGACCAGGTATAAGCTCGAGCAGCAGATGGAGATATTTCAAACCTACCCGTATGCTGGGATGGTCGCGGGGAATACTAAGTACTGGTACAGCTGGACAGGGAATCCCGACGATACCTCACTCGACCGCTACATACACGACAATATGAATTCTGACGCGCCCATACTGAACACGCTGGTCTCTCCACCGTGGCTTTTGATCCTCACACTGAACGGGCAAATCGACCCCGTATCAATGTCGAATATCATGCTAAAGAGAGAAACCATCGAAAGCGCCGGCGGTTTCGAGGACGCTTTCACAAGCATGCACGAGGACCAGGCATTTTTGGCGAAGGTCTACCTAGGCTCCCCCGTATACATATCCGCCTCTTGCTGGGACCTCTACAGACAGCACCGGGAATCATGTCACCAAATCGCCGAAAAGAAGGGGAAGCAGGAGTCGGCCGAGCTCTTCTATCTCGAATGGCTGGAAAATTATCTGGAAAAAGA
The DNA here is from genome assembly GCA_050247635.1 of Candidatus Dadabacteria bacterium. Classification (GTDB taxonomy): domain Bacteria; phylum Desulfobacterota_D; class UBA1144; order Nemesobacterales; family UBA2774; genus JADLGH01. Next base: position 14,196 of record JBFWTW010000041.1, read on the forward strand.
AGGCATCACAGACCAGGGGGTCCGGGACGCGCTTAACAACAGACTTTGGAACTTCAGGAATGCGGCGATGAACAAGCTCAGGCACACCGCTCTTCAAAAGACAAAGGACACCGTCAAGACCCTGGCCCCAAAGCTTCTGCCGCGTTCTGTGGGACAAGCCCTGATTTCTAAATACAGCACGAGGAGACCGTTCGGGCTGATTGATTTCGGCGAGTTAAGAAAAGTCTCGCCGGTGGGCGAATCCTGGGGGGACAAAAGAGGCACCCCGATTGATGGGTATTATATAGATAGATTCCTAAACATGAATTCGAAGTACATAAGCGGGATGGTGCTCGAGGCAGGAAGCGATCTCTACGCCTACAGATACGGCAAAGAAAAAGTGATAAAAGGCACTGAAATCAATATACCGGCCGAATCCGGCTCGGATGTCGCCGTCTTACCGGAGGATACACCCCAAGGCGGCTGCAACTGCATTATAATTACTCGGACGCTCGAGTTTATATACGACCCGTCTCCGGTGATCGAAGCGCTGTACAGGATTCTCGCGCCCGGGGGGGTAATACTCGCTGCGGTGCCGGGCATGCGTCCCCCATTGAGCGGGGAATCCGACTGGTACCGGACTTTTGCTGCTTCATCGGCCCGCAGGTTGTTCGAAAGGTATTTCCCGCCCGGGAATATAAACGTCGAGTGTTTCGGGAATCCCCTGGCGGCGGTAAGCCTTCTTCACGGGCTCGCAGCCGAGGACCTCAAACGCGAAGAGCTGGATTACTGTGATGAGAGATACGAGATAATGATAGGAATCAGGGCCTTTAAGCCCGATTGATGTCAGGTAGAGCATATGAATCTGAATCTGAACATACCCATATTGATGTACCACCAAATAAGCGAGAGCCCACACCCGAACTTTCTCGGATACACAGTCACCCCGAAAGCGTTTGAATCCCAGATGAAAGCCCTTAAGATGCTTGGGTTTAGGACCATTACCTTCGATCAGCTGATGGCTCACAGGGAGGGGAAAGGGAAGCTCCCACGAAGACCGATTATCGTAACGTTCGACGACGGCCTGACAGAATCTATAGAGCACTCCGTCCCGGTGCTGGAAAAACTGGGATTTACCGCCGTCTACTACATGCCCACGAATTACATGGGAATTAAAAGCGGCTGGATGGTTCCGGAGATTGACGCCGAGTTCCAGATAGTTGACTGGCCCACGGTCAGGGATCTCGATTCGCACGGCTTTGAAATCGGGTCCCACACCATGAATCACCCCTGGCTGAACCGTATACCGCCGGAGCAGTGCCACCAGGAGCTCGAAGGGTCGCGGAAGAGACTCGAAGATTTCCTCGGACACGAAGTGAGGCACATAGCCTACCCGTTCGGCGCGCACAACGAACAGGTGAAAACCATAGCCAGCGAGACAGGGTACTACACGGCCTGCACCACGGAGCCTTTCATAGCCGGCACTGACAGCAACATGTTTTCCCTGCCGCGGCTCAATATCGGTATGCAGGAATCGCTTCTGGATTTTTTGTTACGGGTACATACGACAAAGATTACGCCGCATGATTTCCGCGCCAAAATCCCAGGGCCGCTCCGCCGATTCGTCAAGAATTACCTCCTCGGCGGAAAAACGAATTAAGGCATCATGATGAAAGTAAGCATAGTGATACCTACGTATAACCGCGCCGATTCGATGGAACGCCTCCTGACTGCGCTCGACTCCCAGACATTCCCCCATTCCGATTTCGAGGTGGTGGTTTCCATAGACGGCTCCGAGGACGGGACAAGGGAGATGATCGAGAAATTCCCGTCCGCATACTCGATTCGCTCCATATGGCATCCCAATTCGGGTAGGGTGAAAGCGTGCAACAGGGGGATCGAAGCCGCATCCGGCGAAATACTCATAATACTCGACGACGACATGGAACCTTCCCCTCAATTCGTCGAAGCACATTATTTATCTCATTCTTCCGGGGAGAAGCTGGGCGTAATAGGCGCGGCCCCAATATTCCTCGACGATTCCTCGACGTTCGCGACGAGGTATATAGCATCCGAATTCAACACACGGCAGAAAAAAATGGCCAGCCCGAATTACAAATTCAGGATATGGGATTTTTATGGCGGGACATTTTCAATCAGAAGAAAGACGCTGCTTGAAGTCGGGCTTTTCGACGAATCGTTCAAGACCTATGGATACGAAGATATGGAGCTCGTCCGGCGTCTCATCAAATCAGGGGTGAAGATAATATTCAACCCCAAAGCGCTCTGTACGCAGTATTACGACGAGAACCTCGAGGGGCTGCTTAAGAAGACCATATACTCGGGAGAACGGGTCGTTCTACTGGTCAGCATACATCCCGAGCTGTTTTCCGAGCTCAAGTTGAGAGAATATAACGTTCAGGGATGGAAATGGCGCTGGCTGCGCTTTATCCTCATATGGTCCGCGATGCTCTTCCCGCCGACAAAAGGCCTCATCATATCCTTCCTGAAATCATTCGAGAGCTCATCCGAAGAAACCCAAGCAAGGCTTTATGCAATGGCCATGGACTATTTCTTCTGGCTCGGCGTCTGGTCCGA
>JBFWTW010000042.1:0-12298 GCA_050247635.1 Candidatus Dadabacteria bacterium
TTGAGCTCCGCCGCCTGAGGAGACGGAGCAGGCAATGAACGAATTTCCGAAGATCGCCGAGGGCCTCGAAATCAACGAAGTCGAGGACGGTTACGTCATATACCAGAGCGAAAAAGACAAGGTGCATTATCTTAACAAGACTGCGGTGCTCGTGCTCGAAGCATGCACGGGCGAGAATTCCCCGGCCGAGATAGGAGATATAGTGAAGACAGCTTACGGCCTTGCCGAGGTGCCGGAAAAAGAAGTAGCCGACTGCCTCAAGACACTCTCCGACGAGGAACTGATTAAATAAAGTACCAGGCGCATCACCGGCTTTTACATTCCGGATTCACTATCCAAACGGATGACGCAAGGGCCCATGAAGGCCTTCGCTTCATCACCCATAACGCATCGCAGGAAGACTTCCCGCTGCTGGGCGAGACTGTGTACGAAATCGTTCCGGAAGGGGAGGGGTACCGCATAATCGAGGATGGCGCCGGCCCGGGCCAGAACGTCCCGAGCCTGATGGATATGATCAACAGGCTGCTCGCGCTCCTTCATGCGAAAGCGCTTTCGCACTTCGAGGGGGCGCTGCGCATACACGCCGGGTACGGCGAGCGGGAGGGGCGGCGGTTCATCGTCGTCGGCGACAAGGGGACGGGGAAGAGCACGCTGATGATGAAGCTGCTGCTCGGCGGGTTCAGGATAACGGGCGACGAGCTTGTGCTCGTAAAGGACGGCGAGGCGTTCCCGTTCCCGAGGAAGTTTCACATAAAAGAGGGCAGCGTGCCGCTCCTGCCGGAGATGGCCGGGCTATTCGAGACGCTCCCCTGGAACGATACGACGTACGGGCAGAAGATGTTCTCCCTCTCGCCGATGGACGTGGGGCGCGAATGGAAGGTGGACGCGGGGAAGATCGACGCGATCTTCCATCTCGAACCCAACCACGGAAAGAAGACATATATAGAGGAGTGCCCGAAGTACAGGATGGTGGAGAGGGTGATGCCGATGACGTATCTCTCGGAGACAGAAGACCACAGGAAGATCCCGGAGGTTTGCAGGATCGTGGACGAGGCCGATTGTTACGTGCTCGGTATAGGCGATCTCGAGGGAGCAGTCGATGCTTTACACCGGAAAATGACCGTGATATAGTGAGAAAAGCTGGTTTAAATCGTTTGTATAAAATCATATATCTTGTATGTCATTAAGATCCCAAGGAGGGAAAGATGTCAGACAAGAAATTGCTTGATAAGGTCAATCCCGAAAGGCGCGAATTCCTGGAAAGGCTAACGAAGGGCGCTTTCGTGGTCCCTGCGGTGCTTTCCGTGATGATGCTCAACCAGAAGCTGAACCTCACGACGGCGAACGCGCAGAGTAACGTCACGATCTGTCTCACGCCGGGCGCGCTCATAGCCACCCCGAACGGAGACGTGAGGGTCGTGGACCTGAGGCCCGGAATGCCGGTTTATTCCATGGACCTCGAAGGGAACCGTATTGTGGCCCCGGTGGTAATGGCGTCCAGGGTTACCGTCCCGGATACGCACACAGTCTGCCGCGTCGTTCTCGACGACGGGCGCGAGCTATACGTATCGGGCGTGCACCCGACGGCTGATGGCAGGGCTATAGAAGACCTCGCCACGGGCGACAGGCTCGACGGCGCAAGCGTCGAATCCGTCGAAAGGGTTGCATATACAGGCGGCCATACGTTCGACCTCCTTCCCGGCGGCGACACGGGTTATTACTGGGCGAACGGTATTCTCATCGGCAGCACCCTCTCGCAGGAAGCCGGCTTCTACACGTTCGCGCCGGCGGATCGCGTGCAGGAAGCGCACGCCGAAGGCGTTTAAGACGCCGGGGAAGTATGCGAAGGGCGGCCCGGTTTGCAGTATGCCGGCTGCCCGCAGGACCCGGACGGTAAATCTTTCCGGGCTTTGTATGGTTGTATGCCCGCTCGATATTTTCATGTGAGAACCGGGGGCTGGTGCTTGCATATGATTCCGTATTCTGCATCCCTTAAAATCAGTTAGACTTTATCGAAGGTGTGACGGATTGAGCGGCAAGTTGATAAGCGCGGCGATGATAGTGCGGAACGAGGAGAGGTTCCTCGAAGGATGCCTTGAGTCGCTCGGGGGCGTCGTCGACGAAGTGGTTGTGGTGGATACGGGCTCCTCGGACATGTCGAAAGACATAGCGCTTTCATCAGGCGCCCGGGTGTTCGATTTCCCCTGGAACGGCAGCTTCGCCGACGCCCGCAACGAGGCCCTCGGGCGCTCGCGGGGGAAGTGGATACTCTACATAGACGCCGACGAAAGGTTTGTCTCCGGCGGAAGGGACGCAGTCGAAAAAGAGCTGACCCGGCCCGGATACGCGGCGCACACCGTAAAATTCCATCCCATAACAGGCTACACGTCATACAGGGAATACAGGATATTCCTCAACGATCCGCGTATAAGGTTCGAGGGGGTTATACACGAATCGATGGTCGCGGGAATGAATAACGCCGCCGAGGAGGACGGGCTCGCGATTGGCGACAGTCCGTTCTCGATAATCCACACGGGTTACGACGGCGAGCTTAAGCACAAGCACGAGCGGAACCTGCCGCTCCTTATAAAGCAGATAGAGAACGACCCGGGGCGGATGTATCTAAGGTGGCAGCTCGGGGTCGCCATGAAGGGGCTGGGCGATGTCGCCGGGGCCGAGAGGACGTGGGCCGAGGCGCTCCGGATGACGCGCGCGAAGGGCTCTAGCGTTACGCACGAGGACGGCCACGTTTATTACGAGATGATATGCCTCCTCGCAGAGAGGGGAGAAGACGTCGGCCCGCTACTGGGCGAGGCGCTCGCGCTATTCCCGGACGATTACCTTTTCATATGGACGCGCGCCAAGGCGCTCACGCAGAAAGGGCGGTTCGAGGAAGCCGCAGCGGTGTTCGAATCGCTCCTGGCCGTAGACCCTGATTCGCTGACGGGCCCTCTCGCCTACGACGCGAAGATATTCGGCGAGCTCTCGCACGAGCCGCTGGCCGGATGCTATTTCAAGCTCGGGAGGCTCGCCGAGAGCGAGGCGCATTACGCCCGGGCCCTCGGCCTCAACCCGGATAATACGGAATACAAGACGAAGCTGATGTTTGTAAGGGCGATGCTCGGCAGGGCGAAGGCAACATCATGAGCGAAGAGCCGCTGGTATCGTGCCTGTGTGTTACGCTCGGAAGGCCGCGGCTCCTCGAAAGGGCGATCAGGTGCTTTCGCGGGCAGACCTATCCCAATAAGGAGCTTGTTATAATTTACGAGAGCTTCGACCAGCCGACGAAGGATGTCCTCGACCTCGTGGACGACCCGAATATAGTAAAAATCGAGGCCCCCGACGACCCCGGCATCACGCTCGGCTCTCTCAGGAACATGGCCGTTTCGAAGTGCTCCGGCGAGTATTTCTGCCAGTGGGACGACGACGATTACTCGCATCCCGAGCGCGTTGCGTTTCAGATGAAGGTTATCGGCGAAACCAAGCTGCCGGCGTGCATAATGATGCAATGGATCATATACGACGAGGTGGCGGAGCGGGCGTATCTCTCGAACAGGAGGCCCTGGGAGGGGGGACTTGTCTGCAAGAAGTCGCTCATTCAGGAGGGCATGGAGTACGACGACCTCAAGGTCGGCGAGGACACGCCGCTCGTGACCAAGCTTTTTTCGAAGGGGCTCGTTTTTCCCGTTATAATGCCAAGGTTGTATATATACACTTACCACGGCGGAAACACGTGGTCGCGGGCGCACTGGGAGAACATCTTCGCGTCTTCGAGGCCGCTTTCGGACGAATCGTCCCGGCTTATTCGCGGCATACTCGACGGCACCTACGATGCAGAACAGGCGGCCGGGATACTGGACGGTCTTGAGGATTGACCCCCGCCGCATATTGAAATGGCAATTCCGAAAATTATCCACCAGACGTGCATAAGCCCCCTGGGGCTTTCGCCGGAGCTTGCACCATTCGTCGAAAGGGCGGCGGCGCTCCATCCCGGATGGGAGCACAGGCTCTACGGCGACGATGAATCCAGGGCGGCAGTCGAGAGGATATTCCCCGCGCTCCTGCCGCTGTACGACGCGTCTCCCCCGATACAGAAGGCCGATATATTCCGCGTCGTCGCGGTCTACGGCGACGGGGGATTCTATCTGGATACGGACGTCGAATTAAGACTTCCGCTCGACGACCTCTGCGAGTTCAGGGCCGTTTTCGGCGAAGAGATGATGCTTTCCCCCGAGGATGCAGCGAATCGGGGGCTCGAAAGCACGCTCAGGATCGGCAACTACGCCTTCGGGGGCGAGCCAGGTCATCCGTTCCTCCTCAGAATCCTGGAGGGCATGGCCGGGGAAGCCGGGAGGGCGATAGCGGCGGAAGACGACATCCTAGAATCCACCGGGCCGGGGCTCGTGACAGCCGTCTACATAAAGCACGGGGCGGCGCTGAAGGACGTCGTAATTCTCCGGAATCGCGACAGGGTATGTCCGATATGCCGCGCCGTTTCATGCAACTTCGGGGATTACGCCGCCCACGCCCACGTGGGCTCGTGGAGATGGGAAGGGTTGACGGGAAGGGCGGCCCCCGGCGCAGGAGGCCCGAGGCGGATCGACCCCGCGGAGCTGGATGCGATGCGCCGGGACATCGCCGGGCGGATATCCGCGGACGGCGGGAAACCGGGCGAGGGCATACTGGTACTCGATATTTACAACGGGGTGACTCCATTCGACGGGCTTTCCACCGTATTCGAGCGGGCATCCGCGATAGGCCCGATGGCGCGGGATACGTCGGGGATGAGCGGAAAGAAGGTGCTCGTAGCCTACATGCCGGATACCCACGAGAAGAGACTCTCGCCCGGGAACACGAACGTCATCTATACGACTTACGAATCGACCAGGATACCAGGCAGGTGGGTGGAGAGGATAAACGACCACTACGACCACTGCATAGTTCCCCATCCTTATGTAAAAAAGACGTTTGCCGAGTCGGGCGTGAAGGTGCCGATAGGGGTGATACAGCAGGGATTCACTCGCCACAGGCGAGTGCCGGAGCGTCGGCGCGGCGCGGGAAACGGGGTATTCAGGATAGGGTTTCTCGGCGTGCCGTACCTGAGGAAGAACCTCTTTAAGCTCTATCAGGCGTGCGTCGATCTCCTGGATGAAATCCCGGGCCTCCGGCTCGCCATCCATTCGTCCAAGCTTTTCGACGGGCTGTATACGAAGGAGATCGCGCTCATTGCCAGCTCGCCTTTCGTCGAATGGACGCAGGGGACGCTGGACGAAGACGGCACATCGGAATGGTACGGCAAGCTCTCGTGCTACGTTTTCCCGTCGAGCGGCGAGGGATGGTCGTTCACCCCGAGGGAGAGTCTTTATCTCGGTATACCGACACTGATTACAGATATTCCAGTCCATGACGAGCTTGTAAAGTCCGGGTATTACAAAGTTATTCCGGCGGGGGAGATGGTGCTGGCCGTGTCCGGCCAGAAAAACTCCGGCGAATGGAATTCCGTCGCGGCGAGTGACATAAGGGAGGCTCTCAGGGACGTCCACTCTAATTATGGGCGCTACCTCGTGGCGGCTCTTCAGGGGGCGGCCTGGATAGAGAACAAGTGGACGAATGAGAGCTCGCAGCAGAGGCTGCTGGAGTTCATGCGCTCGCTCTAAACGGCGTTTCGGATTATAAATATGAGTAACGGACGCATATTGCTCTAAGGGAAATTACCGCACCCTCCGGATTTGCTTGTTTTGTATCTGCGTATGTGTTAAATTTTCAGGAAAAGGTTGTAATTTGAATATTTAAGGAGGATTTCATGAGCGACGAAAAGAAGATTCCAGCAAACGTAAACCCCGAGAGGCGTGAATTCCTAGAAAAGCTTACCAAGGGCGCATTCGTTGTCCCGGCCGTTCTTTCTGTGATGATGCTCAACCAGAAACTCAACCTCACGACAGCCAACGCACAGAGCAATATTTTCTAGATTACCCGGAATGCGCCATGATTATTTTTATGGCGGCGGGTGGAGGATCCTTGAGCGACCACAGGAAAATTCAGGGTAACGTAAACCCCGAGAGACGTGAATTCCTCCAAAGCAATGTCGTCATAGAACGGTAATTAAACGATAAAAACTTTTACGTAAAAAATATATTATGGAGGATCCGATGGACGAAAAGAAGATTCCGGCAAACGTAAATCCCGAGAGGCGCGAATTCCTCGAAAAGCTCACGAAAGGCGCGTTCGTGGTACCCGCGGTTCTTTCTGTTATGATGCTAAACCAGAAGCTCAACCTTACGACGGCCAACGCACAGAGCAATATCACCATAACCGGTAATTAAACGATAGCGGCTTTTACATAGACAACATGTTGTGGAGGATCTTATGGACCAGAAGAAGCTGCCAGATAACGTAAATTCCGAGAGGCGCGAGTTTCTCGAGAAGATTACGAAGGGCGCATTCGTGATCCCCGCCGTTTTTTCCGTGATGATGCTTAACCAGAAGCTCAATCTCACGACGGCCAACGCCCAGAGCAATTTGCCGCCCCCACCATAGAATCAGGCGCGGGGTGAAATTGGAGGCTGCGCATTTTCGTGTAAATAACGGAATGGCGAAGCTTTGTATTTTAAAAGCCTCCGGTATGAGCGCTTTATTGTTCCGTGTCATATAAAATAATTCTCTGATATCATTGCGCGGTAAGCTTTTCCAGCCAGCGATTTTATGCGGTTTTCTCTTGCAGTCTGCTTTAGGATGACTGGAATACATCTCTAAATTCCTGATACTATCATTACGATGTCCGAGTCTGATTCCGGCAGAAGGGCGAAGGATGCTTTCCCCCTCGGCGGATGCCTGCCGACGCGCGAGCAGGAGCTGCTTCTACGCGCGGCGCTGCTCCCGGGCGGCGAATGCAGGCGGGCCTTCGCCGAATGGAAGACGCTCGCCAACCTGGACCACGTCGATCCGGGCTCGTACAGATTATTTCCCCTCCTTTATATGAACCTCGTCGCAAACGGCATCGACGACCCTTACCTCAACATTTTCAAGTGGGTTTACGACGTCACGCTCGAGAACAACGGCAGGCGGTTCGCCGCGCTCTCGCGTCTTCTCGTAAAGCTCGACGGGCTCGGGATGGAGGCCGCCCTCCTCAAAGGCACCGCGCTGGCGGTGGAGTATTACGACGACTACGGCCTCCGCCCGATGCTGGACGCCGATATCCTCGTCCCGACGCGGCGCGCAAGAGAGGCCGTCGAGATACTGACCGGGCTCGGGTGGAGCTCGTCGATTACCCCGCTGAAGGGATTCTCCAACATGGACGCGCTCGCGCGCCTCGGGTGGGAGCCCGAGACGAGGAAGCTCTCGGAATACTCCGACGAATATTTTACGGTAAGGCACGGGCAGGATCTGGTGAACCAGGACGAGTTCACGATAGACCTTCACTGGCACGTGCTCCACGGCTATAACCCGCCCGACGCCGACGCGCCTTTCTGGGAGGCGGCGCGGAGGGTGACGGTCGAGGGCGCGCCGGCGCTGGTGCTCGACCCGGCTGATCAGCTTCTGCAAGTCTGCGCGCACGGGATGAGGTGGGACCCCACGCCGCCCGTAAGATGGGTGGCCGACGCGGCTGTGATATTGAGGAAGGAAGGTGAGGGGCTCAACTGGGGGAGGCTCGTCGCGGCGGCGCGAAGGCACGGCGTCGTGCTCCCCGTAAGGGAAGCGTTGCGCTACCTCGCGTCCTATCCGGGCGTCGGCGTTTCGGATGATGCGCTCCGTGAGCTCGACGCGATCCCCACGGGCAGGGCCGAAAGGTTCGAGTACGCTGTTAGGACCTCGCCGCCCGGCATAAAGGACGGCCTCGTCGAGCTCGGGTTTCTTTGGAGCTCCTACGGCAAGGGGAACGTAGACTCGGGCTTTATAAGGAGGCTGTTCGGATTCCCCGGTTTTTTGACGCGCGTCTTCGGGATGGGGAGCGTCCGTCACCTGGCCGTGTACTCTGGGTACGAGCTGGTCAGGCGGACGAAAGAGATGGCCGGCCTCAAGCGGAAGTAGCGGACTGTGTCCGCTGGCAACCGAGCACGCCACGCGTGCAGGAAATCGAAGTAGCGGCGCATCGCTTCTTTCACCCGCCGCGCTTCCGGTGGTTTTGGCAACTTCGGTGCTACGTCGAAAACGACACTACGTGTCCACGCCACGCGTGCAGGAAATCGAGCGGGCCCCGCCCGCTTGAATCCGAAGTGGCAGCGCATTGCCACAACTACCTGAGGCGCTTCAAGTAACTTTAGCAACTTCAGTACTACACCGGAAAACACACAACGGCGGACTGTGTCCGCTGATAACCGAAGTAGCAGGGTATCGTTATTGGCACTTATCGCGCCTCCCGAGCTTGAGTCTCTGAACCAGCTACGTCGGAAGACACACAACGGCGGACTGTGTCCGCTGACAACCGGCGGATGCACCTCCGCGGTAAAGCTCACCCGACGCGCGACCGGTGCTTTGAATCTCCTCTGCCGCTACGTCGGAAAGCACACTACGTGTGTCAGGCGCCGACCTTGAGGACGTGCTCGGGCTCGATCTTGATAATGACCCTCTTTTCGCCCGGCCCGCGCCACGGGTACTTGTCCTGCCCGATGTATTTCATCGCCAGCCCGTCGATGTGCTCCTCGGCTCCATCCTGCGTGATATCCGTAACGACGCCGCGCACCATCGCCTGCTTGTAAGGGTCAGCGGGGTCGAATATCGATACTGCAACCCGCCCGTCCCCCCGGACGTTATCGGGTTTCTGCCTTCCCTCGGCCGTGTTTATAAGCACATACTCGCCGTCCGAATCCACCCAGACGAGGCTGACCTGGGGCGAGCCGTCGGGCATAAGCGTCGCCAGCGCCGCGAATCCCTTTCCTTTCGTGCAGAGGTCGTAAAGAAACTGGTCCATTTTCATAGTGGTCTCCTATTATTTGTTGTGTTCTCTCTAGAAGTATAAATGACGGCCTTCGGGTTCCGCCCTGTTTTTACCGGGCGCACCAGCCGCCGTCCACGGGAAGGGCGGCGCCCGTGATGAATCCCGCCCTCTCGTCGCATAGGAAGAGCACGGCCCTCGCGACCTCTTCCGGGAGGGCGAGCCTTCCCATCGGGTGGAGCGATTCCATGAACCTCAATCCCTCGTCCGGGTCGGGCACCCGCTTCATGAAGCCTTCGGTCAGGAGCGGCGTAACGGTCGTCCCCGGGCATACGGCGTTCACGTTTATCCCCTGTGCGGAATATTCGAGCGCCATGCTCCGCGTGAGCTGAATAACCGCGCCCTTCGACGCCGTATAGGCCGACAAGCCGGCGAACCCCTTGAGGCCGACGATCGAGGCGTTGTTCACTATCCATCCCCGGCCGCGTTCGAGCATGTGCGGTATAGAGAACTTGCTCATGAGCCATGCGCCGCGCACGTTCACGCCGAACGTCGCCTCCCAGGCCGCCGCCGTCGTTTCGTGCATGGGGCCGGGGATGAGGATGCCCGCGTTGTTGAACAGTATGTCGAGGCCCCTCATTTCGCGGACGGCGAGCTCGACTGCGCCGCGGCAGTCCTCTTCCCTCGATACGTCGGAGACGGCGAAACGGATTCGGAGTCCTTCGAGCCCGGCCTCGCGCGCGGCCTCGTCGAGCTTATCCTCGCGTCTCCCCGTGATGAGGACGCTCGCTCCCTCGCGGGCGAATTCGAGCGCGGCGGCCTTGCCTATACCCGTGCCGCCGCCTGTGATCAGAACACTCTTTCCTTCGAAGTTTTTCCGGATGGACATGCAGCTTTAATTCTATACGGCCTTTGATTTATTGTTAAGGTAAACCCTTACCCTGGCCCTCTCCCTTTGAAAAGGGAGAGGGGATTTCGGATACGTCTTTAAGGAAAGGTTTGCTAGTGAAGTCTTTTACGGAACCGTCGTTATACGCCCCTCACCGCCCTCGGGGTAGTCGGCGGCGGATATGACGCCGCCGAGGCCGCCGTCAACGACCGGGTCGATTATGTAGTTAAAGAGCGCCTGCTGGTAGACGACGCCTACTGTCGTGAAGGGAGCGCCCCTGAAGGGATACATGTCGCCGCCCCTCGCGGAGAAGTCGTTCGTAACGATGGTGACCGGGCCGCCCGCCACGACCGCGCCGTCTTCGACTATGACCGCGCCGGTGTCGAGGATGATGCTCCTGACCCTCGTCCCGGGCGTCACGACGTTAAGCTCATCGTCGAGCACCTGCGGCGTTCCGTCCGGGTCGTAAACCATGCTGAAGCCGGCTATCTGGGCGAAGCGCCCGTCCGCCGTCGGTATCTGCGACACGCAGTTCTCCATGATTTCCTTGAACTGCTCTCTCGGTATGCCCGGGACTATCGAGACGAAGTTGGCGAACGGCAGTATGTCGAACGTCGTTAGCTCCGTTATCTCGCCCGCCGGTATGAGTGTATCGTTCCTGATTCCGCCGCCGTTCTGAAGCGCGGCGTCGGGCACGGGCATGCCGAATTCCCCGGCGAGAACTGTTGCCTGGTAGAGAAGCGCGTCGGCTGTCAGATCCCCGAGGTTTGTTTCCTCGGTCCTGACGCCCGGGCTCCTCCTCCCTTCGAGCGCGACCTCGCTCTCGGCGATGACGTTGGCCGCGAGCCCCGAGACGTAGTCGGAAACCGGGTCTACTACGTTCTCCTGGATAAATCCATCCGGCAGCACCGCGTCGGGGTTGTCCCCGCCGGCGACCCTTACGAGCCCGCTCACATCGTCTATGGCGATGAGGTTGCCCTCGGGGTCGAACTCGACTATGAGCCTGCCCACGTATTTATAGTTGCCGGTGGTCGTTACGACGGGTATGTCCCTGCCGTCGGCTCCCGCCGCGATGAGCGGGTAGGGGCCGAAGGCGTTCGCGAGCTCGTCGCCGGGGACGAGCAGGTCACCCTCGTTGGCCAGAAGCTCGTCGCCGCCGCCCGCTATCATCACGTCGATGTCGTTAAGCTGCCCGGCGAGACCGAGGTCTTCGTTCACGTCCTGGAGGTGGCTGATGAATATTATCTTGTTTATGCCGTCGGCCGTGAGCTCGTCGACCTCCGTCTGCACGATGTCGGCGATGTCGCTGAGGACTATGACGTTCCTCGGGCTCGATATGAACGGCAGCTCGGGGGTCGTCGCGCCAATGACGCCTATGGCTTCCCCTTCCGCCACTATGATGGTGCTCGTGACGATTATGCCGTCGTCCACCAGCGCCTGGAGCCCCGGCTCTTCGATGAAGACCAGGTTGGCCGAGACGAAGGGGGGAGGGCTGTCGAAGCTGATTATGAACTCCTCGAGCACGTCGGGGCCGAAGTCGAACTCGTGGTTGCCGAGCGCCATGGCGTCGTATCCCATCCTGTTGAGCCCTATGGAATCGTAGTAGGGGGCGCCTTTCTGGAGGCTCGCGTTGAACTCGGGGCCGGCGAGGAAATTGTCCCCGGAGTTGAGCGTGATGTTGATGCCGGGCCCGGCTTCTGCCTCGGCGCGAAGGTTGCCGAGAAGCGTTGCGAACCTCGCTATGCCGCCGAAGTCTTCTATGCCGGCTCCGGCGTTTATGAGCTGCGATTCGCCGTCGTTGTTATGGAAAATTGTAAGCACCAGATTGGACGGCGTCGGCTGCGGATTGTTGTTGTCGTCGTCGCATGCGGCGGACACGAAGGCCGCGAGCGCCAGGACGAGAAGCGCGGCAAGACGGGTGCCGCTCATTATTCTAAGCAGGTTTTTCATACTTTCACCCCCGGAGGATTTTTGGGAAGGTTATCCCGCCGGGTTTAATACCGCGTTAAGGAATTTTGAAAACGGGGTTAAGCGGCTGGCCGGGGTGTGGTATGTCTAGTCGTCTCCGCTCTCGAACCTGGTTCTCGTCCACTCGCCCGTCAGTGCGTTTTTCCTGGGATCGCAGTCATCCTTTAGAGGGAGGAACGAAAGTGTCTCTTTCTTGACGAGGAACCGGTACGTGCCCGGATCGACGCAGGAGTTGTCGAGGAATGTCATATCGCGCCCCGACAGGCTCCACTTGCCGTGCGAGTCCGAATGGCCGGGGGCCGTGCCCTCGAATGTGAAGGAAAACGTGCCGTCGGGCCGCATTTCGAGCGACCCCCTGAAAGAGAATCCGTTCTCGGCGGCCGATCTTTCCCACGAGCCAACTATAAGCGGCTCGTAGTCCGTCTCGCGCTGGCAGGACGCGCCGGCGACCGCAATCAACAAAAGCAGAAAGAGGGCCAGTGCCCGCACGAAACCGGCGGAAGCGCGGGGCTGTACGGGATTTGCCTTCGGCGGATTCGGCATTACCAAATAATATACCTTCCGAAGCG
>JBFWTW010000042.1:12398-16707 GCA_050247635.1 Candidatus Dadabacteria bacterium
CGATTCTGTTAATCCTCGTGTGCGCGGGTCTCGTGTCGTGCGATTCCGAAATAAACAGCTGCTTCGGGACCAATCTCGAAGACGGGCCGTGCCCGGCGGAGACGATTCTCTCGACCGGCGTTAACGATGGGCTAGCGTGCTACGAGTGCGTCGGCGAGGAGTCGGGCGAGTACTTCAATCTTAACTGGACATATGTGCCCCTCAGTGGTACATCCAATCCAGGGGTATTCTTCGGTGTGCTGAATACTACGGCCGGCTGGCTCGCCGAGTTTTCCGACTGCTCGACTTTATCGCTTTATGTGCCGGAGAAAGACCAGCTTGGAAGATTTTTCAAGGGAGAATTGGCCGGGGCGCTATCCGACCTCGATCCATTCCAGATAGACAAGCTGTCGATGATAATGGACTTACCCGGATACAGGACCGAGCCCGTGACCTGCCGGTTCTGCGCCGATTCCACCCCGCCCGCGTGCTACCAGCCGGTGTACTACTACTAGCCGCCGCGTCGCGAACTGAATGGCGGAAGTGTGGATTCGCAACAGAGCGCTGCAATGCTGGATTGATGCACGCGTGGCGTGCTGGATTCCCGATACAAACATTCGGGAATGACAGAAGTGTGGTTATTCCTCGCACGCTCGGAATCAGCAGTTCCCTCTCCCCCATGGTGAAGGGAGAGGGCATACCTTATTGATAAATCGGATTGAAAGTCTTTACTTACGGCATCTGGTCCTGGATGTCTATCTCGATGCGTCTGTTCTGTGCGCGTCCTTCTGGCGTGTCGTTGGCGGCTATAGGATGATACTGCCCGAACGAAACCGCGGCCAGCATGCTCGGGTCTATCCCGTTGTCTGCGAGGTATCGCACGACCGAAATGGCGCGTCCTGCGGCGAGGTCCCAGTTGGTCGGGAAACGCGAAGCCAGCGGCTCGAGTATCATGAGGTCGTCGGTGAATCCCTGTATGACGATGTACTTGCCCTCTGCCTGCTGGAGCGCGGGTATAATCTGGTTCAGGGTCTGTCTGCTCTGCTCGTGAAGCTCCCATCCGCCCTCGGCGAATAGTATCTCGTTAACGAGCGTAACCTGGAGCTGATCCTGGAGCTGCTGTATCTGCACCTGGTCGGCGGCGACCTGCGCGGCGAGGGCAGTGTTGAGCTGCTGATAGACCCCGTTCAGATAGGCGAGCTGCTGGGTTTCGGCCACCTGCTGGTCGTAGGTCGACTGTGAAACACACCCGGCGGCCAGAAAAAGGCCGGCGATCAAAAACATTCTTGCTGCTTTCATGACAATCCTCCTGTGATGTTGCTTGCGATCCCTTTGGAAATTGAAATAACGAATCAATTTTAATATCGTTAATTATTTGTTTCAATCGGAATTTGAATATGTGGATAATATCGTATGATGACAAAAGGTTAAGGCGGCATGTCGAAGCCCCCGAGCATGGCTCTCGTCCGAGCTGCGGCGTCTTGCGCAGAGCAACTTACAGCCCGATTCCTGCGCCCGGAAGCGCCGCTCTAGAAAGGCTTCACCGTAATGATTCTTTCCTCTTGACATGAGACAACAGTCTCATTAGAATACCCGCATACTGTTTGGTGAGGAGTGGGAATATGAAGCTCGCGAAGGAAGATATGGACCGCATGATAGACGAGCATTTCGGTTACGAAGCGGCGGACAACGTGGAAGGGGTGCTTTCCACATTGACGCCCGACGTGATACACGACATTGTCGGCATGCCCACAGGGCCGACGTTTGGCCCCGAGAATGCGAGGCCGTTCTACGAGGGCCTTTTCGCCGACCTTTCCGACGGCAAGGTCACGTGCCTGAGGAGGCTTTACGGCGACAACTTCCTCGTCGACGAATCCATGTGGGAGGGCAAGGCCCCCGGAAGGCCTTTCGGCATACCGGGCAACGGCCGGCCGCTGAAGTTTCGCCTGCTCCACGTGGTCGAGTTTTCGGACGACTGCATGATAAAGCGCGAGAACGTCTGGATAGACCTCGCCGCGATACTCCAGCAGCTCCAATGACGACGGAGAAGAAGATGGAAACGAAGGGCCGCGTAAATCAGCGCAAGAGGACGAGGAACGACATCCTCCTCGCCGCCGGGCGCCTCCTCGGCGAGGGCAGGTCCCCCACGATGGAGGACGTCGCCGCAGAGGCCATGGTCTCGCGCGCGACGGCGTATCGTTACTTCCCGTCGCTCGAGGCTCTGCTCGTCGAGGCCCCGATACACGGCAGCGTGCCCGACCCCGCCGAGATATTCTCGGACGGAACCATTGTGGACCCCGAGGACAGGATAGACGCTTTGGAATCGGCCCTCCACGATATGGTTTACGACAACGAGATTCAGCTCCGCGCGATGATGCTGAATTCGCTAAAGCTCTCGCTCGAAAACGGCGAAGGGGTGCCCGTTCGGCAGAGCCGGAGGATGGGATTCATAGATGCCGCGCTGGGGCCCGTCCGCGCCAAGCTGGGGAAGAGGAGCTACGAGAGGCTCTGCGCCGCGCTATGCCTCTTCTTCGGGCCCGAGTCGATGATAGTTTTCAGGGACGTGCTCCCGCTAGGGAAGGACGAGGCACGGAAGGTGAAGAGCTGGGGCGTGCGCGCGCTCGTCCGGGCTGCGCTTGAAGAAGCCTCCCGTAACGGCCATGGAAACGGCAGGGGCAAGAAGCGTAAATAGCCTCGCCCCATGGCTATACCCGCTGCGCTACTTTCCTGTCCCGCCTACGAGCCCCTTGAGAGCCGCCGGAAGGTCGGCCGGCAGGATCACGAGCTTCGAGTTCTGCGAGCTCGAAGCCTTGCTCACGGCGTCGATATACTTTTCGCCCAGAAGGAACATCACCGGGAGCTCGTTGTCCTTTACGGCCATGGTCACCTTGTCGATGGCCGCCTGGCTCGCCTCTGCGAGGACTACCTGGGCCTCGGCGTCGCGCCTCGACGCTTCGAGCCTGCCGTCGGCCTCGAGTATTGCTGCGGTCTTGAGGCCCTCGGCCCTGGTGACGGTCGCGCGCCTTTCCCTCTCGGCGGCGGCCTGCTCCTCCATCGCCCTCTGCATCGTGTCGGACGGGTTTATGTCCTGAATCTCGACGGTCTTCAGCGTGATGCCCCAGTCGGCGATGTCGTCCGAGATCGCGGCCTTGAGCCTCGCCTTTATCTGGTCCCTCGAAGAGAGCGCGTCGTCGAGATCCATCTCGCCGACAATCGAACGGAGGGACGTCTGGACGAGGTTCTGTATCGCGATCCTGTAATTCTCGACGCCGTAAACGGCCTTTTCCGGCGCGAGGATGTTGATGTACGCGACGGCGTTTACGATCATGACGGCGTTGTCCTTCGTGATGACGTCCTGGGACGGGATGTCGAGCACGATGTCCTTCGTCGTAACCTTGTACGCTATCGAATCGACGTAGGGGATTATCAGGTTAAGCCCCGGGCCGAGCGTAGTGTTATATTTCCCTAGCCTCTGGACGACGTGCTTGAACCCCTGGGGCACTATTCTCACGCCTGCCATAATCGTTATAATCACGAGCACAACGAAAACTATGACTACCCACATTGTATTTCCTCCTGTTGTTATACGGGCATTCTTTTTTCGACGATGAGTGTGTTGCCTGATATATCCTTTATATACACGCTATCCCCTGTAAACACCTCGTCCGTGCATATGAAGGGCCATTCGCTCGATCCGAGCACGGGCCTCGTGAAGCGCACCTTGCCGTGCCCCTTCTCGTCGGGCGGGCTAACCACGATCCCGCCCTCGCCGATTACGGCCTCTCGTCCGACGCCCGCGCTTGTTCTGTCGGGGGCGATGGTTCTGAAGTATTTGAACCAGAGGAATGTCATCACGGAGGACGATACGGCCCACGCCGCGAGCTGCCACGGGAGCTGCATCACGGGGACGAAGAAGAGAAGCGCCGCGACCGCCAGCGCGCCCAGTCCGAACCAGAATATCGTAAAGCTCGGGACGAGCAGCTCGGCGATGATGAGCAGCATCCCGAAGACCAGCCAGTGCCAGTAGGCGATTTCGATACCCATCGGGCGTCCTCCTTTCGGCGGTGTGAAGACTGATAAATTATAATGTAACTTTTTCCCTTTCTAAACGGGCTATTGCGACTTGTTTTCGGGGCGTCCTCCGCGGCCCGATATTAATACGCGCTTCACACTTTATACTTATAATCTTATCCGGCCGCCCGATGGCGCCGCACACTGCGAGAACGGAATGAAAAAGATACTTTCGGTTCTAATCGCCGCATTCATTGCGGCTGTATTTATCTCATGTGAAAGGACGGGCGACACCGCCCCGGCGGGCACCGAAGCTCCG
>JBFWTW010000043.1:0-16473 GCA_050247635.1 Candidatus Dadabacteria bacterium
GAACTTGTCGGGGAGAGTGAACTCGCCGCGCTGCATTTCGTCGTATAACGGTGCGCCTGGACGGACCTGGAGCGACAGCGCGCCGACGTATTCGGGGTCGGACGCCGTAAGCAGCCTGCCGGTGGCCTCGGCGTGCTCGGCGCTCCTTTCGACGCCGCCCATACCGAGGAGCACCATCGCCGAGTTCATGACGCCGGCTTCTTTCAGCATGCGGGAAGCTTTCACTGTGTCTTCGAACCCCGCGCCCTTCTTTATACGTTCGAGGACGTCGTCGTCGCCGCTCTCGAAGCCGATGTAGACCATGTCGAGCCCGAGGGCCTTGAGCTCCCGGAGGCTATCGACGCCCTTACGGAGGATGTCGCCGACGTTGGCGTACATGCGGACGCGCTCGACCTGGGGCGACGTTTCGCGGAGGTACGTGATTATCTCGACGAGCTTTTTCTGCGCGAGGACGAGTGCGTTGCCGTCGGCTATGAAAACGCGCCCCCCTATCTCGCCTTGTTCGCCGGCGGAATCGATTATCTCCCTTATCTCCTCCATCGGGCGGACGCGGAACCTCTGCTCGTCCTTCCTGTACATGGCGCAATAAGTGCACTGGTTATGCGAGCACCCGACGGTCGCCTGGAGTATGAAGCTCTTCGCCTCGCTCGGCGGGCGGAAGTAGGGGGTAACGTACTCTATCATACTATTAGGATTAACTATTCTTAAGCGGTTTACAACCCGCCCCTGGAAAGAAGGCGGGCATGGGAGGGGAATTTCTTTCCCGTGGAGACGCTGCGAAGGGGCGTAAGGCCGTGGTATTCTTCTTAAACCGGAAAAAGGGGCCGAGAAAGATCGAGATATGACTGTAGATTCGAAACTAGGCGCGAAACTTTACGGCGGGGTACAGGGAATTTGGGGCCGGATACGCCGTAACCCTCTCCCTGCCCTGGCGTTTCTAGTCGCCGCCGCGGCGTTCCTGGCCTTCACGGAGCTCGCCGACGACGTGCTCGAAGGCGAGAACCATCAAATCGATACGACGATACTCCTTATGATGAGGAGCGCGGACCTCGCCGATCCGCTTGGCCCGCCGTGGTTCGAGGAGATGATGCGCGACATAACCGCACTCGGCGGCGTCGCCGTGCTGACGCTGGTCACCATATCTTCGGCGATCTACCTGCTGCTCAAAAGAAGAAAAGACCTCGTGCTCTACCTTGCGGCGGCGGCCGTTACGGGAACTGTATTGAGTAATCTCCTTAAGGCCGGGTTCAGCCGCCCGAGGCCGGACATCGTACCGCACGAGATAATCGTCTACACTGCAAGCTTCCCGAGCGGCCATTCCCTCGTCGCCGCCGTCATATACCTTACGCTCGGTGTGATTCTCGCCGAAGCCCAGGCGCGGTACCGCATCAAGATATACATACTCACGGTCGCCGTGGTGGTCACGCTGCTCATAGGAATAAGCCGGATTTACCTCGGCGTCCACTGGCCGAGCGACGTGCTGGCCGGGTGGCTCGCGGGGACGGCGTGGGCGTTCATGCTCTGGATAGCCGCACATTTCTACATGAATAAGAACAAGGGACGGGATCCAGAAGGGGCTCCGTTTGAGTCGGACTAGAATTCCGTATACCTAAATTCCGTCAGTCGAGGAGGGGTAAAGATGAAGCTCGGAAGACACGCAGCGCCCGGTGCGTTCGTGCTCGCGGCCGCTCTCGTTTCGGCGGCTCCGGTATTCGGCGCAGACGGGGCCGCCCCCGGCCCCAGGTGGGGGATGATAATCATCGGCCTTTTCGGTGGGCTCGCCATTTTCCTGTTCGGTATGGAACAGATGACAGGCGCGCTTAAAGCCGTCATGGGCGACGGCATGAGCAAGCTCCTCGCCGGCCTTACCAGGAACAGGTTCATGGCCGCTGTCACGGGCGCGATCACAACCGCCGTCTTTCAATCATCGTCCGTAACGACCGTCATCGTCATAGGCTTTATTTCAGTCGGGTTGATGACGCTCCAGCAGGTTATCGGGATAATCCTCGGCGCGAACATCGGATCGACGATCACGGCCCAGATAATAGCGTTCAACGTCACGCAGTACGCCCTTTTGCCCGTAGCCGTGGGGTTCGCCATGCAGTTCATATCGAAATCCGAAAAGCCCCGGCTCTACGGCGGGATGATCATGGGGCTCGGGCTGGTATTTTTCGGCATGGGCATAATGAGCGACGCCACGAGCCCGCTCCGCTCATACGAGCCGTTCATCGAGGTTATGCGCGAGATGAGTAACCCGATCCTCGGCATCAGCGCGGGGCTTTTGTTCACGGCCCTCGTCCAGAGCTCGGCCGCCACTATAGGCATCGTGATAGTGCTCGCATCGCAGGGGGCTATAACCCTCGAAGCGGGGATCGCTATCGTGCTCGGCGCCAACATCGGCACCTGCGTCACGGCGCTGCTCGCCGCGTTAGGCAAGCCCGCCGTAGCGAAGCAGACCGCCGCTGCGCATATTCTGTTCAACGTCATCGGCGTTCTCATCTGGCTGCCGTTCATAGGCCAGCTGGCTTCCATGGCCGAGGCCGTGTCGCCTGTGAGCATGGGCCTGTCCGGCACAGCGCAGATGGCCGCCGACACACCGCGCCAGATAGCAAATGCGCACACACTGTTCAACGTCGCCAACACCATAATCTTCATAAGCATCATCGGGCCGTTCACGCGCCTGGTCGAATGGCTCATCCCCGAAAGGCCCGTGCCGCTTCCCGAATACGCCCAGCCCGTCTATCTGGACGATTCGCTCCTCAAGACTCCCGCGCTCGCGATAGAGCGCATACGGCTCGAAGCAGTGCATTTCGGGGGATACGTCGACCGGCTTATAGAGATGGCCAGATCCGTCGTGCTAAGCGGCGGGATGCATGACCTCGAGACGGTCGTATCCCGTGGGAATGAGCTAAGGAGGCTTCACGACGCGATTACAGACTACGCCAGACGGCTCCTTACGTCGGAATTGACGTCCGAGGAAACGCGGAGGCTCGAAGCGCTCATTGCCGTAATCGCGAACATAGATCACGTGGCCGAGACGATAGCCGTCAATATGGTCTCGATAGGCAGGGAGCGGCTCGAAAGGCGTTTCACGCTGAGCAGGGAAACGGTAGCCCGGTTCCGGCCGTTTACGTCCAGGGTGCGCGAGTCTTACCAGCTGGCGATTAGAGCGCTCGACGAGAAGGACCCGGCAGCGGCGGCCGCCGTGCTGGACATGAAGGCCGAGGTCGACAGGATGTCCCATGAGATGGTCGAGTACCTTTCGGTACGCCTTCTTAGCGA
Organism: Candidatus Dadabacteria bacterium; assembly: GCA_050247635.1. Taxonomy (GTDB): domain Bacteria; phylum Desulfobacterota_D; class UBA1144; order Nemesobacterales; family UBA2774; genus JADLGH01. Next base: position 3,283 of record JBFWTW010000043.1, read on the forward strand.
CGACCCGGACAGGGCCGTGCTGTACAGGGTGGAAAGCCGGCTCGTAGAGCTGATACAGAGGATATATTACTTTTCGAGCGTGATAGCGGGGGAGATTTTAAAGGAGTCACAGCCCGCCGGGGAGACGAAAGCCAGTTACGATATGGCGTCCTGAACATGGGGTTTCGGAGGAGAATTCGGGCAAGCGGACGAGGCGAAACTGGTCAGGTAAAAGACGGGGACACCCGGCCCGGAAATTATAGACAAAATCACCCCTGCGGCATCTTTACAAACCCCCCGCGCCCGTTATAATGTTCCGGTCATGAGCGAACAAGAAAAAGAACAGCATGAATTGGATTTGAAGAAGATGTTCGAGCTCAACGAGCGCGAAAAGGAAGGCGCTATTTATATAGCCGGCGTGGTTGTGCTCATTATATTGATCGTGGGCCTTGCCTCACTCACGCACGTCGTCCTCTCGCCCTGAGCCCTAGCCCTCGGACACCCATCTTATAAAGAGCGGCACGAGTCCCTCAGGCTCGATCGCCGCGCCTGAATTGTCCCTGAAAAATATTCCGCTTTCGTCCGCACGGTAGTGGATTTTCATGAGCTGCACCGCCGGCGACAGCTTTCCCGCGTCCTGCCCCCCGGATTTACGCTTTTTTCCTATGACCGTGATAATGTTCGGGTCCTCGTCGAAGAATATGACTATCCCCGTGGATGAAATTATGGAGAAACCGGCGAGTCTCCCCGGAATGTTGAGGAAAAGGTCGAGGAAGTCGGGCGTCAGCCTGTTGAGCGTCAGCTTCACGACTCCTGTGACACCATTATATATGGTGATAGCGCGCCTGCTTACGGAGTAGAATTCCTCCATCGCGGCGTGCACGTTCTTTTCTTTTTCCGTTTCGGCCGGGTCCGGCGGCTCGTGGCGGGCCGCCCTTTCGGCCGCGCGCGCAGCGGCAATTTTCGTTATCTCGTCGTTAAAATCATTATCCATGAATTGAATTATAACGGCGCGGGGCGGGAGGTAAAGGCGGAGGCGCGCGGAAAGGCGTCCTGTGATAAAAATTATCCCCCTTCCTAACGGGGCGTATATACACCATAAATCTCGCCGTCCCGAGAAACGCCTTGAGGCGGCCACCGGGCGTGTGCTAGGCTATTTTATAAGGCTATTGTATAAGGGGGTAGAAACATGGCTGACGAATCCACCAAAGTTTCATTCGTAACGACGCCCGAAAGGCGCATGGCGCTCGACAGGATAGCCAGGGCTTACGGCAAGAACGTAAGCGCGGTCATAAACGAGGCCATAGAAAGCTACATCGACCTCCACGAGTCCGAGGCCGGCAGCGCCGCGGCATCCGAGCACGGGGACTTCGCAACGGACTGAGGGCCGCGCCGCCGAGGCGGATATAAAGTAAGCAGGGTGAGCGTGGAGCCGCGCCCGCGTGCATACTTCGCGCGCCCTACCCTCAGGTTGAATTTCCCGCCGAAACGGTTATCGTATTCCGCATACTTACCATGCGTTGTGGGGGAAGATTTACATCGGGCCCTGGGTCTTTCATTACAAGATCCATAGGGCTTTTATTTTTTGCGGCGGTGCTCGCGGGATGCGATTCCCAGGGCGGCAACGACCTCACGCTGAGCGGAAGGGTTCTCGGCGGGGGCGAGCCGGTTAGGGAATCCACCGTAACCCTGTACGAAGCGGGATCGGCCTCTCCCCCCGAGGAGATCGGCTCCGGGATAACCAACTCCTCCGGCCAATTCGAGATAAAATTCGGAAGACCTTCTGGCGACGGGATAATTTACGCCGTCGCTAGGGGCGGCATACCGGCGGGGAAGTCCGCGGTGAACGGCGCGATTGTGCTCCTTACCGTCATAGGCGACGTCGATCGGCGTCCGGAATCCATAACTATAAACGAGCTTACGACCATAGCCTCCGTCTGGACGAACGCGCAGTTCCTGGCGGGCGATTCGATATCCGGGAATTTTGTAGGTGTCAGAAACGCGGCGCTCAACGTCGGGAACCTCGTCAACATCGAGACCGGCAGGCTCGGGTGGGTGGTCCAGAACGCTGTCAACGGCACGGAGACCACGGCCCTGGCCGAGCTCAACACACTGGGCAATATTCTGGCGGAGTGCGTAACGCTCTCCCCTTCCGATTCATGTAAAAATCTATTCACTGCGGTTGCGCTCCCCGGCAGCCGGATGCCGGAGGATACTCTCGCGGCCGCGCACAGCATCGCGCTTCACCCCTGGCATAACGTCGAGGGAATATACGACCTCGCGGGGTACGGGCCTAACAGGCCAGTTCTCAACGCGCCGCCCACGGCGTGGACGATTGCGCTCAAGTTCACGGGAGGCGGGCTCGACGCGCCCGGCGGCATATCCATAGACGCCGAGGGCAACGCCTGGATTACGAACAACTTCCTCTCCGGGCCGCATCCCGGACTCGCCGACTGCACGACTGACAGCCTCGGCACGACCAAGCTCGACCCGTCGGGCTATCCGCTCTCGCCCGGGCTCGGGTTTTCGGGCGGCGGGGTCGACGGCGCGGGCTCGGGCATAGCGATAGATGAGACGGGGAATATATGGGTAGGGAATTTCAGGGGCGACAGCGTATCGCTCCTCCGCCCGGACGGCACGCCGCTTTCGCCCGGCCAGAGAGGGTTCAGGGCCGGAGGATATGCGAGCAAGGTGCAGGGCACTATAGTGGATTACGAAGGCAACGTCTGGTTCGTGAACAACGGCCCCTCGCCCGGGTGCCCCGAATGCGGGAATTCGCTCACGGTTTTCCCAGGAGGCGACCCCGGCACACCCCTTACTTTCACTTACCCGGAGACAGACACGCTGTCGGGGCCTTTCGACATAGCGGTCGATACGGACGGGTACCTCTGGATAACGAACGCCGACGGGAATTCGATCACTCGCATCGACCAGTTCGGGAACCCCGTGTTCCAGACTGTGTCCGGGTGCTGCGGCCTCAGCGACCCGAGGGGGATAGCCATAGACAGCTTCGGGAACGTTTGGGCGGCCAACCTCACAGGGAACCCCGGCGGCAGCGTAACGCTGCTCGACCCCTACGGCGAGAACGCGGCAGGATCGCCTTTCAGGGACGGCGGACTCGCCGGACCGTGGGGAATAGCTATAGACGGCAACGATAACGTCTGGGTGACGGATTTTCAGACGGGCTCGCTCGTCAACCTCTGCGGTGTGCGCCGCGGCAACTGCCCGCGCGGGCTCGTGGCGGGAGAGGCCATTTCACCACCTGCCGGATACGACGGGGGCGGCGCGCTGCAGCACGTGACGGACGTCGCGATAGACAGATCGGGGAACGTGTGGGTGCTCAACAACGTGAACGACCTCGAAGCCTGCCTCAGGATGTCGGAAGAAGGATGCATGCAGGTATCGACCGAATGCGCCGGGGACGGCGTGGTCGTGTTCTACGGGCTCGCGGCCCCCGTGAAGACGCCGCAGATAGGCCCTCCGCAGCAGCCGTAGAGACCCTTCGAAAGACCTACTTACCGGCACCTCTAAACACAAAATACATTGATACCACCTTCCCCATCCAATAGACTAAATATATATCCCGCTGCATAAACCGATTCTGAAGGTACGAGCTATGACTAAACATGATTCCGCGATACAAGATCAGTACGGACAGGAAGGCCTCGGCGACAGAATTTTATCGGCCCTCGCAGGCGCAGGTAAAGAAATCAAGACCTATAACGATACGTCATCGTTCGACGAGTTCCACATAAGGGGGCACGAGGCTACCCTAGAGATCGCGCTTCTTGCGGAGCTCGGACACGGCATGAGGGTGCTCGACCTGGGATCCGGCATCGGCGGACCCGCTCGCACGATCGCCGCCGAGTTCGACTGCCGCGTCACGGGAATCGACCTCGTGGACGAGTACCTCAGTACAGCGGAGATGCTGACCGGGATGGTCGGACTGGGTGATAATGTGACGTTCAGAAAGGGCGACATGACGGACCTGCCTTTTGACGGAGGCTCTTTCGACAGGGCGTTAACTATTCACACCCAGATGAACGTGCAGGAAAAGGCTAAACTGTACGGTGAGGTCTCGCGGGTTCTCTTCGACGGTGGCCGGTTTGCGGTCTACGAAATTTGCGCGGGGCCCAATTCTCCGGTGCACTTTCCCGTACCGTGGGCTGACGACCCGTCGATAAGCTTTTTAATCTCGCCCGCTGAGATGAGGGAGATGCTCGGCCAGGCAGGGTTCAAAGAGCGCGAATGGAGGGACGTGAGCGACAAGTCCCTCGAATGGTTCCGCTCGGAGATGGAAAAGCGCGCTTCTGCTCCCGAAGACGCCCCGCCTCCCCTGGGCCTTAACCTGATCATGGGGCCTTCCTTCGCTGAGAAGCTCGGCAACGTATTTACAAACCTTAAGGAAGACAGGATACGCGTGGTCATGGGCGTTTTCGAAAAATGAAGCTTTAAGCGCGTGACCGCACTACATAGAGGAGCACCAATCGAGTTTCCCGTTTCTCTAAAGGCCACGCAGGACAGGCGGAATGACAGGCAATAAGTAAATATCTTGACTGCTAATTTCCGATGCATATGCTAAAATTATTAGTAAGCCGGCGGACGCCGGATATGATCAGGGGGGTCATTTATAAGCAAGGTTTACGGAAAGACGTCTGGACTTTCAAAGAGCGAGACGGCCAGTCTCGAAAGACTTTACCGAAGGAAAATCCCGCCAGGAGAAATAATAACGCTTGAGCTCGCGAGGACTATAGCACGTCTTACGTACGAGCTCAGCAGGGGCATATCCGTCCTCATCAACAGGAAGGGGAAGGTTGCGGCCGTTTTCCTCGGCGACTCGTACGAATTGCCCTACGACGAGATTCTGGGTCGGTCGAGGGAGTCGGCCTACAGGCTCCGCGGCGCGCGGCTCGTCCACACGCACCTTAAGAACACCGGCCTCACCGAGCCCGACCTCGTCACGATGGTGAATGAGCGGCTCGACATGATGGGGCTCATCGAAGTCAAACACGACGGCGACCCGGGGAGGTTCTCGCTCGCGCACATCGTGCCGCCCCGGGACGGCGACGGCAAGTGGAGCGTCGAGGAATTCAGGAACCTCGGGCAGGTGGACGTCAACTGCGACGAGCTTATACGCGAGATCGAAAGCGGGCTCGAAAAGTCCTACTTCGAGCAAGGCGGCGACAAGGACAGGGAGGGCGTCATGCTCGTCGGCTTCTCGACGAAGTTCCGCTCGGAGGCCGAGGAGTCTCTCGAAGAGCTCAGGTCCCTGGCCCAATCGGCGAACAAGGTGGTCCTCGCGACTACAGTGCAGACGAGGAAGATGCCCGACCCGCGCTATCTAATAGGTAAGGGTAAGCTTGGCGAGGCCATACTCGAGGCCAAGCAAGTGGGGGCGAGGAAGCTGATCTTCGACGTCGAGCTTACGCCCGCGCAGGTAAAGTCCATATCAGACGAGACGAACCTTGAAGTTATGGACAGGACGCAGCTCATCCTCGAAATCTTCGCGCGCCACGCGACCACAGCCGAAGGAAAGCTCCAGGTAAAGCTGGCCCAGTTCAAGTACAACCTCCCGCGCCTCGTGGGCCGCGGCGTCGAGCTCTCGCAGCTGGGCGGCGGTATCGGCACCAGGGGCCCCGGTGAAAAGAAGCTAGAAGAAGAGAGAAGGCGCATACGTAAGCAGATAGACCTCCTCGAAAAAGAGATATCGCAGCTAAGCAAGCGGCGTGAAAGAACGCGCGAGAAGAGAAAGGAAACGGGGATACCGACCATAACGTTCATCGGCTACACGAACGTCGGGAAATCGACACTCTTCAACGCCCTTACGGGGAGCGGCGTCATTGCGGAGAACAAGCTCTTTTCGACTCTCGTCCCGACGACGAGGAAGATAATGCTCCCCGGCGGAAGGGAAGTGCTCATAACCGACACCGTCGGATTCATCAGCGACCTCCCGAAGGAGCTCGTAAACGCCTTCCGTGCGACGCTCGAAGAGCTGGGCGGCTCGACGCTCCTGCTTCACGTGGCCGACGCGAGCGACCCGATGGTAGAGGAAAGAATAGAGTCCGTAGACAAGATACTGGAGCAGACGGGGTACGAATCCATTCCACGCATGATAGTGCTGAACAAGGCCGACAAGGCAGATCCCGGCCTCGCCGCGAGGCTCGCGCGCAGGTTCAACGCCGCGCTTATCTCTGCCAGGGACAAGAATTCTCTCCCCGAGCTTACGGAGCTACTCGAACAGTCGATAAACGGAATACTGCATACTGAAGTGGATGGGGCCGGAAACGATGTCAGTCTCTACACCGCCTGAGAAATGAAAGAGCGGCGGTTCCTGGTTCCGCCGCTCCTATAAATCATTCACCAAAGCAAGTTAAGGAAGGTACTTACTATTGCGGGCTGTTAAAGCGCAGCCTCGGCAGTGCCGCCCTTTATTACCTTCACTCCGTCGCTCTCTCTCGTGACCTCGAAAGCGATGGCGGAGTTACCGTTCTTCTCGCCTGTCTCCCAGCCGTCTACGATCAGCGTATCGCCCGGATAAACGGGGGCAGTGAACCTTACGCCGAGGGCTTTCAGCTTGCCCGGGTCGGCGTCGAGGTAACTCTCTATTATGGATTTCATGGTCATCGACATGGTGCAGAGCCCGTGGACGATTATGCCCTTTAGGCCCGCTTCCTTCGCAACCGTCTCGTTTACGTGGATAGGGTTGTGGTCGTTGGACGCGTCGGCGTATTTGTACGTTACGTCCTCGGGGACGCGGATTACGTCCCTGAACGCGAGCGGCGGAGGCTCCGGCGGCGCTGCGGGCGCTGCCTTCGGAGCGGAAGACTTAGGCTTCTCGCCGCTGCCGATGCCCCTAATGAAGAGGCCCCAGTGGCTCTCGGCAACCTTCTCGCCCTTTTCATCCTTGCTGAGGACGCTGAGCTTGAGAAGCTCGCCCGAGCCTTTGTCTTCGATATCGTCGATCTTCGCGGTATATGTGATTTTATCGCCCGGCTTTAAGGGCTTGTAGAATTTCATGTTCTGATCGCCGTGGACGAGCATGAGGACGTTCTGCTTTGCCTGCTCTTCGCCGCCGTTGAGGCCCGGATCGGACCAGACCTTTTCGAGGAGCGGAAGCTCGTATGTGACGGTGTAGCTCGGGGGGGCGATGACAGAGAGCCCGGAGTCAAAGCCGTTCGTGCCAAAGAAGCTCGCGTTACGCGAACCGATGGCCAGAGCATAGGCCGCTACCTCTTCGGGCTTTACGACATGCTCCTGCGGAGGAAATTCCTTACCGATGTAATCCCTGTTAAGTCCCATTATTAACGTCTCCCGTAGCGATTATTTCCAGTTTCCGCCATCAGCATGCTCTTCCCCTGCCTGAATCGTACTAAAAATCATATTGCAATAGCTTACAATTCTCGACAAAGAACGCAATAAATAATGAGGAAGGCCGACAACTGCTCAACCAACACCGTAACAAATTGTCTTTATTCATATTTAGGCAATTTTATTACGGCACATTCGGCCCACTTGCCGATACACTACATATATAACTTAATCAGTTTTGAAGGGGGATGTCAAGTGGTTTTATTCGCAAATGCAAATAGAGCGGGGATTTTGACCGCCGATGCGAAGCAGATGATGAGAAGAGCAAGCCTGAGAAGATAGAGAAATGCCGCTATAGCAAGGAAAATACAATAATCTCAAAGGAATACAAAATCACCCGGTCAAAAGCCAGGCGCCAGGCCCGCGGCCTAGAACAGCGTAACGACGCCGAGGGCCGTGCCGAAGACGCCGAGAGGCGCGAGGTCGTCGAGGGTGTCGATGCTCTTGTCCACCTTGAGCAGCGTGTCCTGTGCGTCCCTGTAGAGCTGGTCTTCGTTAACGAGCTTGCCGAGCGTCCCCTGCCCGGAGTTGACCTTCTCCAGTATCTGGTTGAGGTTGGTCGCGGCGCCCGTCGCCTCGTTATAAAGCGTGTCGTCGTTAAGGAGCTTGCCTATGGTGCCGTTCGGGTTGTTCAGCTTTTCCGAGATGTTGCCGAGGCCCGAGAGGGCGGCGCGGGCGTCCTCGTAGAGCTTGTCGTCGTTTACGAGCTTCCCGAGCGTGCCCTTGCCCGATTTTATAGAAGCGCTGATTTCGTTGATGTTGGCGAGCGCGCCCTTGGCTTCCTCGTATACGGCGTCGTCCTTGAGGAGCTTTCCAAAGGTGCCCTCCCCTTTCTGTAGGCCCTCGAGTATCAGATCGAGGTTGGTGACTATCTTCGTGAGATTTTCCTTGTTGTCGCCGAGGACGTCGAACGCGCCCAGCGCCGATTCGATGGACCCGACCGCGGAGTCCACCTTGGCGAGTATGTCGTTTATGTCGGCAGGCTCCTCGCTCGGGAGCGTATCGCCCGATTCGGCGAGCGGGCTCTCGGGGGTGCCGAAGGAGAGATTAATATAGCTTGTGCCGAGGAGGCTCGTGAGCCTTATCGACGCGACGGAGTCTTTGCGCACGCCCGCCTTCTTATCGACTTGTATCGAGACCTCTATCTTTCTGTCTGCGATCCTTATGTCCGAGACCTTCCCGACCTCGTAGCCTTCGAGCTTTACGGGATTGCCCTTTCTGAGCTCGCCGATCGACTGGAAATACGCCTTCAGCTTGAAGTCGCCCCTCATGAACGGTATGTCGCCGACGAAGTCGAACACCGCCAGCAGGATAACAAGCCCGACTACGAAGAATATTCCGACCTTTACGTGCTTGTTCATGTAACGCTACCTCCTGTTTTCTCCGAACTGTGGGGCAATGAATTCCTTGACCACCTCTTTGGCGCAGTTTCTTATCTGCTCGGGCGGCCCGAATTCGATGATCTTCCCCTCGCTTAGTATGGCTATCCTGTCGGCGACGTAAAACGCGAGGTCGATGTCGTGCGTGACGACTATCTGGGTCATTTCGACTTTCTGTCTGAGGTCGAGTATGAGGTCGCCTATGGTTCTAGTCATCATCGGGTCAAGCCCGGCAGTGGGCTCGTCGAAAAGAAGGAGGTCGGGGTTCATCACCAGCGCCCGCGCCGTCGCGACGCGGCGCTTCATGCCGCCCGAAAGCACCGAGGGCATGACGTCTTCCTTCTCCGAAAGGCCGACGATGTCGAGCGCGCTCGACACTATCTGCCTCACCTTGCTGTCGTCCTTGAAGACCTTGTGCTCCCTTAAATAAAGCGCGACGTTTTCGGCCACCGTAAGGGAATTGAATAGGGCCGAGCTCTGGAAGACCATCGCGACTGTATGCTCGCCTTTGCCCGGGGCGTCGTATTCGACCGTCTCGCCGCCGATGAGCACCGTGCCGCTGTCGGGTTTTTCGAGCCCGATTATGTGGCGGAGGAGAACGCTCTTCCCCGTGCCGCTCTTTCCGAGTATAACGACCGTTTCGCCGGGATCGATTTCGAGGTCAACGCCCCTTAAAACGCGGTTCTGGCCGAAGGACTTCGTAAGGCCCGATATCTTGACCCCGACCGGGGTCGAGTTCAGGTACCCGAGGAGGCCGTTTCCGGCGCGGTTATTGCCCCGCCCCGCCGTGCCGAGCCTGCCGTTTCCGCCGTTATCCTTCACTATTTCTCCATGTTCCGGCATAAGCAATTAGTCTAATCTAACTTGAGGAATAACAAAATCCTTGTCGCGTAGTAATCGAATATAAGGACGAGCACGAACGACAGCACCACGGCCTTGGTCACGGACGTGCCTATCTCCCTAGGGCCGCCCTTGGTCTGTAGCCCGACGTAGCAGCACACGATGGATATTATGACGCCGAAGAGTCCCGCCTTTATGAGCCCGTTCACAAACGCCGTAAAATCGACAAGCTCCGACAGGTTCCTGTAGTAAACCGAGAACGACAGATGAACGTCGGGGTTGATGGACGACACTATAGCCCCGCCGAACCAGCCTATGACGTCCATGTAAATGACCAGCACCGGGAGCGCGAGGACCGTGGCGACGAACCTCGGCATGACGAGGTAGCGGACGGGGTTAATGTCCATCGTCTTTAAGGCGTCTATTTCTTCGTATACGCTCATCGACGCGAGCTCGGCCGCCATCGCGGAGCCGACCCTGCCGGCGACGAGAATCGCCGCCATGACGGGCCCTATCTCCTTTACAAGCGAGAGGCCGACCAGCCCGCCGACATTTTCCTCGACGCCGAACTGCGCAAGCGTGGGCCCCGCCTGGAGGGCGAGCACGCCGCCCGAGAAGAGGCCGATGAGCGCGCCAACGGGGAGCGTCTGGTAACCGATCACCAGGAGCTGGTCGGTTATCTTGTCCATGTTCCTGAATATGGACTTGCACCAGAAAAGAGTCTCCATAAAGAGGCTCACCAGACCACCCGTAACTTTGAAGAATGACATTACGCCGTTCATCCTCTAGGAGCCTCCCCCGTGGACGCCGCCTTCCCTCGCGGCCTTGATAGACTTATCTTCATTATAGTTATTATATATTTCCTTGTATTCGCGCAAGCTGTCCCGCAAAAAATATCCCGTAAAAACGTTCCCCTGTCCAAGCGCCCCCGAGAACCCGGGGCTGTATACGGGGGCCGCGAGACGGCTTACTTCGGAGGGATTTTCATCCCCGCCGTCCCCGCCGCCTCCGAGCGGTATCGGCACATAGAGGAATTTCATTATATTCCGGCCGGCCTCGGACTTAAACCCCAGAAGACCGCCCAAGAGGTAGAACTTGGAGCGCTCTTCTGACTTCTCAAATGATATCACCGGAATGACGGGCCTCAACTCGAACTTCATCGAAGTTTCCGTCCGCTCGGTTCTTATCGTGTTCCAGAATATGGACGACATCTGGTTGCCTTCAGGATCCATCCGCCATACGATTATCTGCCACAACGGCGACCAGTTCCTTTCCCTCGGGTTGTTGTCGCCGAGGAAGGTCTCGAGTATCGAGAGGAAATGCAGCCTGCTGGATCCGTCCGGGGCGGTATAGTAGCTGAAAAACGGCCACAGGTGAACGGACTTGCCGCTTTTGCCCCTCTCGTTCGTGGGGGTATCGACCGTGCTCTTCACGAAAAACAGCCCCCCGACGGTTTTCTTCCTTTCATAGTCCTGGAACTTGTACATCCTGTACCAGTACATAGGCCAGAGGAACGAGCCCGTCTCGTAGTTCTTCTCGGTCCTCTGCGCATAGAGCGGGAAGATCCTGTTCGTGTGTATGGTGCCGCGCGAGATCGTCACGAACGGCCAGGGGATGTCCCAGCGCTTATAGTCCTCTGCCGGGTTGTCGATGATGTTGATGAACGGCCAGAGGTAGGTTTTCTGGGTCCTCGACGGGGACTCGATGGAATAGTAGAACGGGAGAAAGGCCGTCGAGGTTATGCGCTCGCCGTAAAAATCCTTCTCGCGCCGCATGTATAGAGGCCAGAGGGCGAACTCGTCCTTGAAGTCGTCGTCCTTCTTCCGTATTCCGTAAATCGGCCAGAAGCGCCCGCCCGTAACCCCTTCGCCAGAGTAATAGCCGAAGAAGGGCCATATAAAATTCCGGTTCGTCATGCCCTCGCTTTTCGTCCTCAAATAGAGCGGGAAGAGAGCGAAGCCTATTTCGTCCTTTCCGTACTTGTGCTTTATGTTGCCGTATAGAGGGAAGACCGCGAAGTAGCTCTTCTCGGGCTGCTCGTCCTTACGCCCGAAGATTAAGGGTATGAGCGTGTACTCGTACTCGCGAAACCCGCTCGGGCGGAGGTCGGATTTATAGTAGAAGAGATAAACCAGGAGCTGGAGCTTCGTGTCGCCCTCAAAATTCCTGTGCGTGAAGAGCGGGTAGAGGAAATCGAAGCTCGACCTGTTACGCGCCTCGTTCTCGACGTCGTAAAAGATAGGCCTGAAACCGTACTCCGTAGTGTCGGGCGATTTTTTGTACGAGACGAACGGCCCCAGGGCGTCCACAGTCTTTGTGCCCGTTTCCTCGTCCCTGTCGATGTAAAGAAGGGGGCCGAGGTTGATCACTTCCTCGCTGTGCGACGAAATCTGGGGCAGAAGGCAGAAGAGTACAGCCGCGAGTCCCGCAAAATTTATACCGCTCCAAAAACGCATCTTCTTAAATTTAACCTATCCCTCTCTAATATCTATTTAATTTAAGAAATTCCGGGAAATGCGCCCCCCTCATACGTACCTTCGAGGTATGCGCTTTCCGGTCGTCGATAGTATTTCGTAGGATATGGTGTCGGCCCACCTTGCCGCGGCGTCGGCGGAAACGTTCTCGTCCCCGAAGAGGACAACCTCGTCCCCGACGGCGGCGCCCGGTATGTCGGTAACGTCTATCATCGTAAGGTCCATGCATATCGTCCCGGCGACCGGGGCGAGCCCTCCCTTTATAGAGACCTTCGCCTTATTGGACAGGCTCCGCGCGTAGCCGTCGGCGTAGCCCACCGGGAGCGTCGCGATGACGGACGGCCTTTCGGTGGTGTAAGTGCCGCCGTAGCTGACCCTCGTCCCCTTGGGGACCTTCTTCGTCTGGATTATCCTCGTCTTCAGCTTCATGACCGGCTTTAGACCGGGCACTCCCTCGACGCCCGCGCCGTAAAGAATGATGCCGGGCCTGACGAGGTCCATGTGCGAGGCCGGGAAGCGCACCGTCGCGACGCTGTTCGCCGAATGAACGTATTTCGGGCCGAACCCCTTTTCCTTTACGGCGGCCACGGCCCCGGCGAATAGAGAGAGCTGCTCTTCAGTCGTTTCCGGCGTTTCGAGGAAGGCAGAGGCGAGGTGCGTGAACAGGCCCTCCATGTAGATGTTGGTGAGCCCGGCGAGCTCGGCGGCGAAGTCGCCCGCTTCGTCTGGATCGACCCCGAGCCGCGCCATTCCCGTGTCGATCTTGAAATGATACGGCGTCCGTTTCCCGGCGCGCGCGGATTCGTAGTCGAGCGCCTTGGCGGTTTCAAGCGAGTATATCGTCGGCGTAAGGTCGTGCTCGACGACTACCCAGGCCTCCTCGGGCCTCATCCCTCCGAGAAGTAGTATCGGGAGCTCGACGCCGTAGTCCCTTAGCTCGACGGCCTCCTCGACCGTGGCGACGCCGAACATCTCCGTCCCGGCCTCGGCGAGAGCCCCCGCGACCTCGACGGCTCCGTGCCCGTAAGCGTCCGCCTTCACTACGGAAAGCACGGCGACTCCGGGTTCGAGCAGAGCCTAGACCAAGTTGAAATTATGTATAAGGGAATCGAGGTATATCTCAGCCCACGTAGGTCGCATTTGCACTATTA
>JBFWTW010000044.1:0-16172 GCA_050247635.1 Candidatus Dadabacteria bacterium
GAACGTGAGCATCGAGACAACGACGGCCACGAAGATGAACGTCATGTAGTCGAGGTGCCGCGCGAAGAAACGCGCCCACGGCTGCATCTGGCTCACGTAGACGAAGCCCGGGCCGGCGGGGACTGTGGGGTCGTCTAGCACCGGCTCGCCTTTGGCGAAGTGCGCCTTGAACTGCTCGACCGTAGCGACGGGGAGCCATTCTTCCATCGGGTGCGCCCAGACGAGCGTCTGCCCCGTGACTTCGCCCTCGGCTATCCGCCCTTCGATCTCGGATTCGGTGTACGGGCCGCGCGGCCTGTTGCCGCTGTCGTAGTGCCAGATTCTCCGCTCTGTGTTCGTGTCCATGTTCGTCCGCTCCTTACGCCCTGCCGGGGAATGTGAGAGTGAATAGTATTACTGAGGAGCGTGCGATGCAGAAAGGCGGAGAAAGGCCATCGCTATAAATGTGTATCTTCCCTGCATTCAAATATCCTCCTTTTCTCCTGCGCCCGGTCTCCGGCTTCAGAACCCTATGCGCCGTTTGCCGGTGGGGGCCTCGGGCGACATTATTTCCCTGAGAGCTTTTATTATAAGCTCGATGTCCCCGGAGTTCTTGATGCTCCGTTTGTCTATCTTTTCGACGAGGGCGGCGAGCTCTTTATACAGCGCGCCGAGCCGGCGCATCTGGACGAACGCGCGCATGATGGCGATGTTGACCTCTATCGCGCGCTTGCTCCTGAGCACGCTCGACAGCATGGCGACGCCCTGTTCCGTGAAGGCGTAGGGGGCGTGTCTGAGCCCCATTTTCGCGCCGGGATTGGATATCACAATTTGTGACCTCCAATTTTCAAGCTCTTCCGCGCTTAACTCAAACAAGAAATCTTCCGGAAACCGTTCGATGTTACGGTTGACGGCCTGCTTGAGCGTCCTCGTCTCGACGCCATAAAGCGCGGCGAGGTCTGCGTCGAGCATGACGCGCTGCCCGCGGATGGAGTGGATGAGTGTGCGAACGTCGTTGAGGGTTTTTGGGGTGTGTTTTGCTATGTCTTGTTTCGCTTTATTATTTGTGATTTTCATGGGTTTCCTTCTCGAGAGCTTTCTTCCTTGTCTCTGCGATTGGTTGTAATTCAAGACTTTCATAGCTTAAAGCAAACAGGACCTCACCTTCGTGACCAAATAGTGAAAGAAATATCTCCGTAGTTGGTGTCTCCCATAGATTTCTGATCTCTACGTGCCCAAGCGATATCGCCAATCCCAGATTGTTGAGATCGTCTTTATATAAATCGTCTTTCCAGATAGTCTCGCTTTTTTTCGGGTCGCCATACGTTTTTATAAGATTGTTTTTGATGTCCCCGTAATCTACAATGACGGTTGTTTTATTAGAATGCGATACCTTGAAAAGGTAGCTTCCTGACTCTAGTCGGTTATTGATAAAAAAGTAGGCGAGAGTAGCCTGGAAGCTGTATGCCTTCGTGTTATAGACCAGTACCTCATCGTATATATTATTGGAAGATTGTGTTAATAGATTGTTGGTTTCCGACGCTTTCACCTGGGCAACCGACATGCCCCACCGGGTCTTTCGGAAGTCGTAGCCGTCCTGGTCCTGCGCCGCGGCTGCGACTGAGAGAAGGCTAAGCAAAGCTATCGCTATGAATGTGTGTCTTTCCCGCATTGAATATCCCCCCGGATATAATAATCAAAATAGAATACTATCTATGCATTAAATTGTTAAATTTGTCGGGCAATCTCCTTTCTTTCGAATTCCGTTCAAATATTAAAACGGGATGCTGAATTGAAGCGGCTTTTTGGTAACGTCATGCCCGCAGAATAATTTTAAATCCCCCCGTACCCCCCTTTTCCTAAGGGGGGATAAAAAGCAAGTTGCGTGACTGTGACTTCACCTCCACCACTTCTACGTCGATTTCCCCCGGGCGCGGCCCGGTCACACATTCTGGAAAACCCACCTTACGCGGCCGACGATGAGGTTCGGGTCCATATCGCCGACGGAGACGGAATAGTCCCCCACCATTTTATTGTCGCTCTTGACGATGACCTCGTTGGGCTTGATCTCGAGGCGCTTGACGACGTAGCCCTCGTAGGGGAGGTGGAGGCAGTAGATGCCGTTGCTGACGACCTTTTTGTCGTCGGGGTCGAAGCCGACATACGCCCCGTTGACTATCGTCGGGTACATGCTGTCGCCCTCTACCCGGAAGCCATTCGTGAACTTACGGACTATGCGCGTCGGCAGCGTCAGCTTTTCAATAGGGTCGGCGTCGGGCGAGGCGAGCGGATTGCCCGCGCCGGCGAGCTCCCATATCTTCACTTCCACAAGCTGGTCGGCGCCGAAGACGGAGCCCAGGTCGGGCATGAACATATCCCCGAGGCCGCGCCTTAGCCATCTCGGGCTTACGTTATAGATCTTCTCTATTACTTTAAGGAACGGGTCCGGCGGGCGGGTGCGCCCGGATTCCCAGCTCAGGACCGTGTTGAGCGATTTTCCTATCCCCTTGCCGAAGTCCTCCTGGTTGAGGTCCAGCGCTTCCCTCAGGAGCTTCAGCCGCTTACCGATTTCATTATTCTGATTCAATTTTACTCCCCCTATTCGCAAAACTGTGAAATTGGCCTTGACAAATTCCCAGAACTGTGAAATTATAATACGTAGTGAATATCACAATGTCTATATTAATACACAAAATTGTGAATTGCAAGTATGAATCTGGGAATTATCGGGGAACGGTTATTCACGGGATTGGGAACCATGGCGGCTTATTTCCTTCCCCCCGCAAGCGGGGGGAAGGTCAGGATGGGGGGCATGATATGCGCAATGAAAGATTGACAAGAGGGAAGGCCAAAAGACTGAGGAAAAATCTGACTGATGCCGAATCGAAGTTGTGGAGGCATATCCGTCTCAGACAGGTTGGGGGCTTCAAGTTCAGGAGGCAGCATCCGGTAGGCCCGTACATCCTGGATTTCGCATGCGTGGAAAAGCTCCTGGCTGTAGAGGTGGATGGCGGTCAACACGGCGAGTATGTGGACTATGATTTCAAACGCAGCGCATACCTTGAAACTCACGCCTACAAGGTCCTCAGATTTTGGAACAGTGACGTGCTTGAAAATATCGAGGCGGTGAAGGAAGTGATTTTCGCCGCCCTGTGTGGGGACGGTTTACCCCCACCTTCATCCTCCCCCTGGAAGGGGGAGGAGAGAGTAAGGAGAGAGGCCGGAGCAAGCATGAAGCGGGAAGTGATAAAACGGAATTCAAATAATTAAGGAGGGGATGGAACAGATGGGACGCATTGAGCACATAACGACGCAGCAGATAATAGGCGAGTGGGGCAGCATCGAGAAGTTCGCGGCGTCGCACGGGGTGAGCCCGGCTTCGACGAAGATGGTGATTTACGTCGAGGGCGCGCGGAGCAGGCCCGTCGAGGACGCGCTCAGGAAGTACGGATATTTGAACCTTCTCAGGTTCGAGAAGGAACTAAGAAAGAGAGGGGAGACTTTTTCGGACTACGTCTCGGGGGGCGGCCTGAACCCGGTCGAGCTCATCGAGACTCTAAGAATGAAAGAGGCTCATCCGAATGTTGTAACGGGGCTCAAGGAAGACGGGTACTGGTCGGTGCTCGACAAGGAAGGCCTCGAAAGCGCGCGCGGCAAGGCGGCGTAGAGGGTGATGGGCGGACGTAACGGGGGCCGGGGCAGGGTCGGTAAAAATTCACGGCGCGCGGAAGGCGCGCAGACGAGGAGGCAGTCATGCAATACGGATTTTTAAGGTACACGAGCTATTTGGTTCTGGTCTTCGGCTTTCTATACATGAGCTGGCACCTGGGGCGGTCGTTCGAAAACGACGGCGGGACGGACGAGAGCGTGACTATAACGACTTGCAGGGACAGGGGGGATTCCATCGACTGCAGCTCGGTAGAGGTCGGACTCGGGGATTTCATACACGTTTACGACAGGATGACGGACGAGCCCGACGGGGTCGTGCCGGTCGCGGCGGACACGCAGCCGAGGCTCGAGCTTACCAAGAGGTAAGGGCAGTAATAAATTTCTCCGGCCGGCCCGCGGTCCGATTGCGCGACAGCCGCGGGGGAGACTCCGTAGAGAAAAGCGGAGGGCCGGGGCGCACTCCTTTGAAACTGTTCCGGTGGATTGTCGTCGCGGGCTGCCGGGCCCGCGCGTGGTCTCCGGGCGAGGTAGGGGCGGGTATGGGGCGCACCACGTGCGCAGGAAATCGACATAGTGAATGCGGAGAGATGGCGGGGCTGTCGCGCGGACGGTGCGTGTAGCGGGGGAGTTGCCATGCTTAAAAGCGGGGCAGGTCACGCCTGCTTGAAACCGGCGTAGGAAGGGGTTGAGATATTCTGGGTCGCTGCGCGACTGGTGGATATAGCGGGGCGGCTGCCAGGTTGAAAAGCGCACCACGTGCGCGGGAGATCGATGTAGGAAGGGGCTGAGATGTTTTTGGTCGCTGCGCGGCTGGTGGATGTAGCGGGTCGGCTGCCAGGTTGAAAAGCGCACCACGTGCGCGGGAGATCGGGGAAACCGCAGCGCTGACGCAGAGTTGGAATTAAGGTGACCCCCACCTTAATCCTCCCCCTTCGCCAAGGGGGAGGAGGATATAGGGGAAAGAGCCGGTGGGTGGAAGCAGGTTAGAGCGGCGGAAAGGGAAAGGAAGGGCGGGATGAAAAGGAATCGGTCGGAAACAGAGTGGAGCGGGTTGGGAATTTTCGACGCATACGATCCGGTGGTCGAGTCGATGCTCCTCGAGTGGGAGGTCGAGAGGCAGGCCACGCCTGCAGGAATCCGACGTAGCAAGGGAGTCGTCGATGCGATATTGAACCAGGATATATGTCATTTCGAGCGCACGCGAGAAATCTCGTTTTACAAAGATAGATCTCTCACATTCGTTCGAGATGACAACTGAAGGGGTAAAGACAGGAGAGGTTGCCTGAATATCATGTACGAAGGAGAAGGGCGGTCTGAAATGAGAAGGGATACTTGGGAAAGTTTGCTGACTAAGAAGGGTTACTTGCGCGTGCCGAGGGCGCTTCGTTTGAGGCGCGCGGAGCTCGGGCTAACCAATAACGAATATACCATATTACTAGACTATGTAGACTATTACACCTATTGCGGGACGGAGAATCCGTATCGTCACCTCTCTGAAGTGAACGGCATGAGCGAGCGGTCGATACGACGGGCGCTGGCCGCGCTCGAGCGTAAGGGGCTCCTTACCAGAAGGGTCCTCCGCCGCGAGAATGGGCGCATAAACGGCGTCGTTTTCAGCCTCGACGCGCTCGTCCGGAAGCTTACCGACCTCATGACGAAACCTTCACCCACGCAGGGTGATGAAAGCGTCAGGGACGTGGGTGAAGAAAGCTTCAGCCCAAATACATCAGAAGAGTTTAAATCATCACAAGAGTATAAGAATACACGCCCCGGGCGTGAGTGTTATCCGGGAAAAGCGTGTCCGGATCCAGATAACCACAGGTCGTTAAGAGAAGAGAACGCCCGGTGGGGAGAGGGTTCGGACGATGCCGTACAGGAGGCATGCAAAGGCGCGGACGGAGCGGCCCGCCCAGGAGGTAAGCCGGGCCGCCGTCCTTCGCCGCCGGAAGCTCGTCCCGGAGCTTCGAGATTGTCGCGGCCCGGGCGCGGCCCGGTCATCCGCAGGAAAACGGCGGCGGGCGGCGGGGCGTATTCGCCGGCCAGGTGGTACGACACCGTCTTCTCTCGCATGTACGAGACGGCCGCGGGCCAGCCCGTCCTTAGAGGCGCGCGTGAGTACAGGGCGGCAGTCGCATATTTCGTGAGGCTCGCGGCGCTTAACCCGGGCCTGGGATCGGAGGAGCTTTTCGAGAGGGCGACGGCCGGGGCCGAGCTGATGATCCGCTCGCAGATGGAGGGCGGCGTGTTCGGGTGGATGCACAAGCCGCCCGACATATGCGTGCTTTCGGGCCAGGCGCAGTCGGTGGATTATCACCTGAGGCTGAGGGAGTCGGAAGGCGGCGGGGGGCGCGGGAACAGCGGCGCCGGCAACTCCGCCGGAACGGGAGATGTGGGGGAAAGCGCATTGAGGCACATAGAAAGAATCGAGGAGGCCAGCAATGAAAGAGAACAGTACGCAAGGGTTTTCGGCGAGCTCCGGGGTATCGAAGACGCGTCCCGACGCCGCGCGGCGTCGCACGGCGAAGAACGCGGGCGCGCCGCACCCGCCGGGCGAGAGGGAAAGGAAGATGATGCGGGAGGCGCTGGCGTTCCTGAAAAGCGCCGAGCCGGGTAAGGAGCCCGAGGCCGTATTGAAGGCTCTCTTCGCGCTATACGGCGAGATCGACAGGAACGCCGAGTACATCCGCCCTGGCGAGAGGGAATTCTTCCCGGGGGAGGCATCGCAGCGGACGATAGAGCGGTTCCTCGAAGGCTTCAAGTACGTCTACCTCATCCTGAAGCGCGCCGAGGAGAGGATAAGGCTCGCGAACACGTTCGCCGCGTTCGTGGAGAGGTGCCGTGCGTATCTCGGGAAGTGCGGATACTCGGAGAAGTTCGCCGAATCGCTCCTCGCCGAGGGCGGGGTCTTCTACAGGCAGAGCTTTAACTACTGGCGGACGGCATTCGGGGACGACGAAGAGGGGCTCGGCGTCATGTACGGCTACTTCCGCGCGTGCTTCGGCATCATAGGCAACGACGACTATTGCCGGGTCGAGCTCGGCGGGCGCGAGGTATCGTACGACTGGCGGCGGATGAAGCTCTGCAGGGAGAGGCTCGACGAGGAGAACGCGGCCTCGGTCGAGGCTCCGTACGACCCGCCCAAGTGGGAGGAGTGGTCCGAGGATACACGGGCCAGGCTCCGGGCCTTTAAGGAAAGGCACAGCGCCGAGGAGAAGCCCGGGGACAACTCCAAGGCTGCCGCAGACGCGTTTCTCCAGGAGATTCGGGCCCGGAACCGCGAGCGGGGGCTCTTCCAGGAGGGGATGTAGGGCACGGGGACAGCAGGGCGGTATTTTTTGCGGATTCGGGAGAGAAAAACAGATAATAAATATAATAATGAATGGTGACTATGATGGATAGTTCATGTGCAGTATGAGGCGCATTTTAGTGATAGCACGAATGAAGGCTGCTGAAAAGATGGTGATAGTAGAGTCTTGGGAAAGTTAGTATGGGTGCGGAATTAATAATTTATAAGAAAATTAGGGGATAATTGTGCATCTTTCAGGTATAATATTAAACGGGGGTAGAAGACCTTTTCACTGCTCAGAAGCGAAAAGGTCGGGACATCATGGCAGCTAAGGCTAAAAAAATAAGACAAGTAGTGGACGCGAGAGACAGCGCTCCGAAGAAGACTGCGCCGCCGGACGGCCGTGCGGAGCAGCCGTCGGGGAAGGGCGGAAAGCCTCTTTACTATCACGAGCGGCTGGGCATCACGTTCAGAATAATCGGGCTTCTCTTCGAGGACGATCAGTACGAGATCTACCACGCCTCGAACAAGAAGTATGACCGGAATATTATCCTTCACTTCCGCAGGACGGACGGCGAGCGGAAGTTTAACGTCAGGAAGGTGGACTTCGAGCGAGTGACGGCGGGGGCGCAGCCCAAGCCGCCGCGCGAGGTTAACCTGCCCTGGGATAACAAATCCGACAGGCTGAAGGGCCACTGACGGACCCGGGGGAGACCGGCACCGGGCCGAGCGCCCGGCGACCCCGACCAGTCCGTAACGACAACCAATTAAAGTTTCCAAAGGAGTGAAGCCGCAGGATGCGTGTACGTATCCGGACGGGAGAGTTGCATTCGCACACACACGTAGTGTGTTTTCAGATGTAGCTCATTCGGCGATATGTTGTAGCGTTCGCGCAGCCGATGGCAATAGCGCGGCTGCTGCTATGTCGTATTCCAGCGGGCGTGGCCCGCACACGTAGTGTGTGTTTCGACGTAGCGGGGGAGTTGCCGAAGCCGGTTGAAGCGCGTCAGGTGATTCATGGCGAGGCCAGGCTACTTCGATTTCGAGCGGGCGTGGCCCGCACACACGTATGTGTGATTTTCGACGTAGCGGGGGAGTTGCCGAAGCCGGCCGAAGCGCGTCAGGTGATTCATGGCGAGGCCAGGCTACTTCGATTTCGAGCGGGCGTGGCCCGCACACACGTATGTGTGATTTTCGACGTAGCGGGGGAGTTGCCGAAGCCGGCTGAAGCGCGGTGGGCGATACGTGTTGGGACTTGGCTACTTCGATTTCAAGCGGGCGTGGCCCGCACACGTAGTGTGGTTTTATACGTAGCTGATTAAGAGGTTATAGCAGCGTATGCGCGGGCAATGGGAATAGCGCCTATAGCTGATACATCGATTGTTGGCGGACACACACATAGTGTGTTTTTAGATGTAGCTCATTCGGCGATATGTTGTAGCGTTCGCGCAGCCGATGGCAATAGCGCGGCTGCTGCTATGTCGTATTCCAGCGGGCGTGGCCCGCAAAAATTTCTTTGGAGGCTTTGATGGAAACGGATTTCGATTATTTACGCTGCCCGATGTGCGGCGGCGAGCTGATTTATTCCGAGGGGACCCACGACCTTTGCTGCAGACGGAACAGGCCGGAGGCGGGGGAGGCTGCCGCTGCGGCTGAGGCGGAGGATCTGGAGCAGGACCGGGCTTACCCGGCGTTGGGCGATAACGAGGCGCCGACACTCTGCGAAGAAAGAGAAGCGTACGGGGCGTACTCGGATGTCGGCGGCTCCGCCGGAGCGATGCACCCGGGGTTTCACGCGGGCGCGGCTGCCCAGGGAGGTCGCACGGGCCTCGGCGGCGCGAGGCTCCGGAAGGCGCGGCAGCACGCCCCGGCGGACAGGCCGCACGTGAGCCGAAAGGGGTTCAGGCGGAGCGCCGGGCTCGTGGCGCGTGAAAGGGGAGCCCCGGAGGACGACGGATGCCTCTTCGCGCTGTCGTTTACGGGGAGCGGCGACCACGGGACGCTGTGGAGCGTGCGCACCGATCACCGGAGCACGAATTATTTCGCGCTCATGCGCCTCTTCCAGAGGATAGAGAAACGGGTCGAGAACGGTGAGCAGCTCGCGCCGAACATCCCGAACACGGCGCGGAAGGTCGAGCGTAGCCCGGTGCTGGTGCTCGCGTTCAAGTACGGGCTCGAAGAGGAGGACCTTTACTCGATACGGCACAGCACGGAGTCAGTAGACCGGCTTGCGCATTTCTACAATCTTACCGAGGGGCAGATCAGGGATATCAAGCGCGCGAAGCTGGAGGATTGAGGGGCGGTGGATAGTCTACGTTGACGGCGAGCTCGGGTTTTTTGATTACCTCCCTCTTGGGGGGAGGGGAAAGTAGTTATGGATCGCGTACGGAAGGGTATTCCGGCTATTTTGATCTGAGTTACTTTCAAGCTGGTGTTTGATTCCCTGTCTGCTGGTATGGTTCCATAAGGCATGGAAAATAAACGAATTAACTGAATGGATTCCTGCCTGCGCAGGAATGACAAGAATAAGGTAGATTGATCGTTCGCTTGGAATCGTTGCGGGAATGACAGGCGGGACGTCGTGGGGAGCGGCTGGTTCGTTGCTATTGCCGCGTCGATGGTCGGCGGGCATAGTGCGCCACACTACTTGTGTATCAGTGTGTATAACGTGTGGCGCGCTGGATCGCGGCGGCCGGCTCGCAGGAGAATTCGCCCGAGTTGGTGGCCTTCATCGTGGAAAGGTCGAGCGACATTTTTTCGGTATATAGGGCTTGTTTGCCTTCCTCTTCCCATTTGGCGGCATCGGGGCAGGGGATGGAAGATTTCGTTTTCCGGCTCGTTTTGAGGACGCGCTTGTAGAGGAGCGTGCCGCCTTCGAGTACCGGATCGGCATACCAGTCGAAGTAGACCAGGCTCTTCGCCGCGGCGTCTATAATAAGGAGCCGTTTATGGTCGCGGCCGGGCCATTCGTCGATGAAGACGAGGCCGCCGCGCATGCCGAGGAATGTGTTCGCGCCGCCGAATTCTCCGGCGTTGATCTTGTACCAGGTGTTGTGGGGCCTAAGGCTGCACGGGTCGTCGAGGTTCGCCGGGTGTTTGAAGATGTAGATATCCTGCCCGGCGAAGTCGGGCGAGTGGCGGGTGTTCACGACGTAATTTTTGTACTCGTAGGACTTCCATTCGCCGCACTCTCTGACGGACGGCGTGTCCGCGCCTTTCAGCATGGGGGGCGGTTCCGGCTCGTTCGCGGATGAGACGGAGGACATCGCTGACAGAAATGCGAGCACTGCGACTATGAGAAATGTCTGCATTCTTTCCGGCACGGGATATAGGATACCGGCGAACCGTGCCGGGGCAACTGCGGGCCACGCCCGCAGGAAATCGACGTAGCAGGTTTGGCATTTCAAGGCGGGTTTTGTGCGAAGGGAGGTTTATATGACGATGATGTCGTTCGGAGCCACGCCCGCAGGAAATCGGCGTAGCAGGTTTTGGGTTTTGTGGCGGGCTTTGTGCGAAAGGTTACTATATAGTAATGCCGGTGCTCCGCACGTGCGCATACTGATTTTCCGGCATAGCGGATTCTGGTGTTCTTAGTATCGGAAGCGCGGCAGGCGGTTATGTAGAGCGTATATATCGGGAGAGGTGATAAGCGGCGAGCTTTTTGTCCTCGCGGCTGATCGAGCAACGTTCGTTCTTTATGAATGGCGGAAGACCCTTTGGGTTCATGACCCAAGTGCCGTCTGCCCCATGCGGCGCAGTGGATTCGACGTACCAGCCGGGGAAGACGATAGCAGATCTTACTTTAAACTTCCTTCCGGTAGATTCCGAGAGGAGTTGTCTCAGCCAGTCGGCACCGGCGCGCACCTGCTCGACCGGATTGGGATTTAGTCTGACATTTCCGGCTGTGATTCCCGAGCCGTCGTATTTTATAGTAGGGTTGCCGCGCACGGGTTTGCTCAGCGTTTTCGTTTCGACGACGAAGATGCCCCTTTCGGATATGATGACGTGGTCGAGGTTGAACCCGCCACAGTCTATGTCGTGAAATACTGCGCATCCTTTTTCTCTGAGCAATTCGAGGTATTGACCAACAGCCTTTTCCCCGTCCATCCCTTGCTTCAGTAGCTTTAGTTTTTTTCGCGCGTTGAGCACTTTGTACGTGCAGTAACCTATGGCGGCAAGGCCGAGAACCGTAAACGTCACCGGATGTATGCGCTGCTTGGTGAAATATTGGACCCATTCGATAAATATAAAGAGGAGTACGCAACCGCTGACGACCAGATAAAAATTCATGTCGAGGTCGGAAAGCTCTTTCATGTAGTGCCCGACGGATTCCCCGGGGTTGCGGAGGGGGCTGGCTTTGAGCGGCGAGCGGCGTGCTGTTCCGGATTTCGACTGTTGCATGGCGAGTGCGCTGATCGAGATTGTAATTAATTATATAGCCAGATTTTTGTATATGGCCGGCAGGAAGTCCTGAACCGGGGGTATAATTTTAATTAGCGTTGATAAAGGCGAATGACGGATTCCCGGTTTCGCGTGGCGGCGGGGGTGAATCCGGGACCATGGGAGGAATGTTATGAAAAATCTGATGTTTGCATTTGCAACGACTTTGCTGGCCGGCGTTTTGATTCTGAGCGCAGGGTGCGACGGCGACAACATACTCGCACAGGAGACGCCGGAGCCCGAGCCGACGAACGTGCCGGGGCCGGGCGGGCCCGAAGGGGCTTCAACCGTAGTCTCAGGAACAGTGATCGCGCCGTCGCAGCAGGGCTGTAACGGGGTCGACGGGATAAACACCGGCGACACGCTCGACATCGTTATCACGTCTACGGGCGAGACGAGCGGGAACGCGAGCGTTACTGTGAACGGCGGCTCCGGCGGAAAGATCGAATGCGATACGAGCGGTTCGGGCGACAGCGTAGACACCGCGCCGATAACCAACATCGGCTGCACCGTGACGTCGGTCGAGGGCGGGATATCGGGGGTCAAGGTGAACGACAGCCTTGCCATAGGCGTCAACTTCAATTTCTCGCCGCTGGCGAAGGAGGTAGGGGTTTTCGTGAACAGTAGTGCGTGCTCTGCCGCCGAGATCACGAACCTGAACGCCGATTCCTGACGCGGGGACCTTGCCGGAAAGCGCGCCGGGCACGAAGATATTGGAAGGAACTCGATTCCCTGGGAAAATGGATGTGTAAAGCGCGTCAGTGCCGCGCGGTTACCAGTATCCGCCTATAACCTTCTCGACGCCTTTAGAAGGCTTGAACTTCAGCACCTTCTTGGCGGGTATGTCTATCGACGCCCCTGTCGCAGGGTTGCGCCCCCGGCGAGCGTCACGCTGTATGAGCTTGAAGATCCCAAGCCCCGACAATGTTGCGCTGCCGTCTTTCCTCAGCCCTTCGATAAGACCCTGCACGAGCGCGTCCAGAGTCTGAGCCGCCTTGGCCCGGCTTACGCCCGTGCTTTTCGCGATGTGAGCAATCAGGTCGCTTTTGGTCATAAGCTGCCCTCCTATGCCCTTATTGTACTATAATTCGCTAATTAAATCTCTAATATTTCGCAATGGACATCGTCGCGGCGAAATGCTGGTTTTAGACGCCGATCACATATTTAAGGAGTGGCGTTGTTCCAGTGCCGCTATTGCAATGGGTGGAGGCGGGGCTTCGCTTGCTGGCGAAGCTCGCTCGATTGCCGGCGGGCAAGGTCCGCCTATTCTATGAATTTGCGGCAGTCGGGGACTGTGAAGGTTTTGCCTATGACGTCGCTTTCGGAGCGGAGGAGGCTCGTGAAGATGCCGTTATAATCGTTATCGACCTTGGCGTCGTCGACCTTTAGCTTGCAGGTGCGCGAGTCGAGCGTGCCGTGCGAGCTTACGTAGACGGTGTGGTCGTAGACGGTGTATTCGCTTAGGACGTGGCGGTTGCGGAGGGCGGCGATGCCGAATACGGCGTAGTTGTTTTTATCTATGGGATCGAGCGTCAGGGTTTTGAGCGTGCCCTCGCTCTGGTTGCCGACGCACCTCATCTTGCAGAAGAGTGCGATCTGCTCGTCGAGGATCGTTTCCTTTACAACCCGGTCGCGTATGTCGGCGGCGCGGGAAGGGGGCGTCAAGCCCGCCGCAAGCAGGGCGGCCGCCGTGAGGATCAATGATAGGTATATCCGCAAGAAGAGCATAAGCCTGGTAAAAGTGTAGCTTATAGTTCGGGGAGCGCTATAGGCGATTTCTTCGAGGAGGACGCCGGTTCCTCGCTCGTTCGCAATGACAAAAACGCTTGATCGATTGCTGGCGGTAATGGATTCCCGATACAAGCTTATTGTTAAAGGAAATAAGTTGCGAGCTGTACTGGATAAACGTTTGCGCATCAAAGTTGCGGCGTCCGATTCCTCGCTCGTTCGGAATCGTTGGGAATGACAGAATAGAAAGGGTTAAATCCCCCAACGTTCACTTTGGTGAAAGTAATGCGCTGTACCGGATGAGCGCTGAGGATTTATAAGCAAAGGCGTCCGGTTCTTGCGCTCTCTCAGAACCGTCCCCTTTTCCTAAGGGGGATGAAAGATGGAAAAGCAAGTGGCGGGTGGTTGCAGAGCTATGCGTTGCTAATTCGATTACGAGTGGCTGCGAGCCGCGGGGCGTGGCCCGG
Organism: Candidatus Dadabacteria bacterium; assembly: GCA_050247635.1. Classification (GTDB taxonomy): domain Bacteria; phylum Desulfobacterota_D; class UBA1144; order Nemesobacterales; family UBA2774; genus JADLGH01. The sequence continues at coordinate 13,570 of JBFWTW010000044.1, forward strand.
ACACTTAGTGTCTCTTTTCGACGTAGCACCATGTGGCGCCATATGCACCAGAGGCGCGGCGGGTGGTAATGGCAATGCGCCGCTACTTCGATTTCCTGCGGGGCGTAGCCTGCTCGATTGCCAGCGGCTGCGAGCCGCCGTGCGGTTTGAAAAACATGCTATATGTTTATGCACGCATTGTAGGTTATAGTTTCAATAGTGGTTACGAAACCGGGAGGGATATGAGATGAACAGGTTTATTCTTGCTGCATTGCCGCTGCTTATGCTGGGGCTGGCGGCGGGAGCCGAGGCGTCTATACGGACGGACGGATTCGCGCGGACTGCGCACGAGGTTTCGGGGGCGGACGCCGGCGGGGCCGTCGGGCTTTGCCAGCACGAGGAAACGTACGGCGACGACAACTATTACGGCGACCAGGAGTACCAGGACGAATATACGGATGAGTATGGCGACGCGCTGCCCGAGGATCAGGCGGCCGAAGATGGGTACGCCGACGACGAATATGCTGACGATGAATACGCCGATGACCAGGGGTACGAGGACGAGTATACGGACGACCAGGGGTATGAGGAAGAAGAATACGACGCCACGCAAGACGATAATTATTACGATAAGGACCCGAGATCCCTTGTTCAGCCGGGGGATACATTCGACCCGTATGCGCCTGAATAGGCCGCCGGGCGAGTGACCGACAAATATCAAAAGGGAGATTTGCATGAGAATTGCGATGTTCATGTTGTTGATGGGGATCGCGCCGGCGGCGGTGTTTCCGCTGGCGGCGGGGGCTGTGCCGGACGGCGCGGCGTATGACGGATTCAGGGGAAAGGCGGCTGTGATCGAAAGCGCCCAGATCCCAGAGACGGAGCCGAACGATTTCGGGCCGTTCCCGATGAGCGGCGGCGAGAAGAAGGGATGCGTCGAGACGTGCAGCGTGAAGGACGGCGGATATTCCGGCGGCACCGAGAAGAATGATTCCGCGGACGACGGCGCGAAGGGCACGGGCGGCAGCGGCAATGAGGCCGGGGGAATGGGGGATTGAGGTAAGGATCCGAGGGTTAAGATTACAGATATAATCGCAGCGGGCGCGGAGGTTACTTCGCTCCCGCTGTTTTTTTTGTGCGGTGCGCGCTGTGGCTCGGCGCTCGGTCGAAATCGTAGTTTCCGTCTTCGCTGAAAGCTTCGCCGGACAGGCAGGATGACGGAAGGTGGAGTCGCGGCTCATAGCCGCGACGTCGGGTTCATGCACGCGTGGCGTGCTGGATTCCCGATACAAGCATTCGGGAATGACATAAAGGTGGTGATTCCTCGCTCGCTCGGAATTATTGCGGGAATGACAATCTGAAAAGACTAAATCCCCCCTGTTCACTTTGGTGAAAGTAATGCGCTGTACCGGATGAGCGCTGAGGATTTATAAGCAAAGGCGTCCGGTTCTTGCGCTCGCTCAGAACCGTCCCCTTTTCCTAAGGGGGCATAGAAATAACAAAAGACTGGATCTCTCACATACGTTCGAGATGACAAAAACGCTTGATGGATTACTGGCGGAAGTGGATTCCCGATACAAGCATTCGGGAATGACAGATTTGGGGATGTGCAGTTTTGGCTGCCGCACGTACGGCGCTATGAATCTCAAACCCTGCTATGTCATATTCCTGCACACGTGCACACGTAGTGTGTTATTCGATCGTAGCACGTTACTGGATTCGAAGCACCGGAAGCGCGGCGGGCGATAGTAGCAATACATTGCTACTTCGGTTGTCAGCGGACACAGTCCGCCTTCATTTTTCGGGATGTGGGTTGTATAATGGTTCCCAACAATTTAGCCAACGGAGGAGATGGTTTTGGAGAAGTTCATTTCACTTCGGGGGGCGGGGTTTGTTCTCATAGTTTTTCTGTCCATACTTTCGGCGAAGGGTGCATCGGCGGACGAGTGTTACGTATCCGTGACAAACGCGGCGGAGCTGCACGACGGAACCGTCTTTAGAATCGTTACCGAAACAGATGGGTTCGATCCGGCCGTTATGGAGGTTACGGCGGGGGAGGGGTTCGGGAAAACGCTCGCGGAGGGGAACGTCATGACGCTCAGGGGAGACGCGCCGCCGGGGTGGCATCTTACGGGCGTGTCGTGCGAGGCTGCGGAGGGGGCCGCCGTAACGGAGACGGAGCATGGCGTAAGGGTTGAGTGCAGGGACGGATCGGCGGAGAGGGTGACGACGTGCTCGTTTACGAGTGTCCGGGCCGAGGAGCAGGATGTGCCGGCCTTCGGTGAGTTCGGGGCGATAGCTATAGGCATACTGCTCGGACTCGTCGGGGCATTTATAGTTTATCGCAGGCACGGGCCGAGACGGTGGAGATAGCGGAAACGGTTGAACAGAAGTGTGGAATATAGTACAATGCGAGCAGGAAGGGAGAAATAAATTCAATAAAGGAGGCAAGGTATGGAGACGTTCAGAAGACTTAGGGCCGCTTTGGGCGGCGCTGTTCTATGTGCGGTTCTAGCGTGGGCGGGGGCGGCATCGGCCCACGATCCGGGCCAGCCCGCCGCGGCGCCTGCGCCACCGGCCGGGCCGGTTTGCACGTCGCAGGAGGGCGTTTCGTGCTCCGAGGT
>JBFWTW010000045.1:0-16140 GCA_050247635.1 Candidatus Dadabacteria bacterium
AGCGCCGCCGCGTGATTCCACTTCCATACGGAGACCGAGTATATGTACATGAGAAGCGTCGTTATGACCATGAGGGTCGCTATGGCCACGCCGTATGCCCCGACCAGGTTCCCGGAGGTGCGGAAGATGAGTACGAGGAATATCGTGCCGGCGAGCATCACCCAGTTGACGAAGGGGACGTATATCTGACCCATGTGCTCGGCCGAGGTGTGAACGACGTTAACCCTTGGGAGAAGGTCGAGCTGAAGGGCCTGTGCCGTGAGGGAGAATGCCCCGGATATGACGGCCTGTGAGGCGATGACAGTGGCTATAGTAGCCATCACGATGAGCGGATAGAGCCCCCACTCGGGAACGAGGAGGTAAAAGGAATTTTCTACCGCTTCGGGGTGCGTGAGAACGAGGGCGCCCTGACCGAAATAGTTTATGAGAAGCGCGGGAAGAACAATACCGAACCATGCGAGCCTTATGGGAAACCTGCCGAAGTGTCCCATGTCTGCATAGAGCGCCTCACCGCCTGTTACGACAAGGAAAACAGCGCCGAGCACTAAAAAGCCCTGCACCTCGTTGTTAAGAAAGAACTTCGCGGCATATAGAGGGTTCATCGATTCCAGCACCGAGGGGACTTTGATTATCCATGTGATGCCCAGGACTGCGAGCGTCAGAAACCATACCAGCATCACGGGGCCGAAGAGAGAGCCCACGCGGCCGGTGCCTTTACTCTGAAAGAAGAAAAGGCAAATGAGGATCACAAGGGTTACGGGTATGACGTAATCGTGAAACACCGGGGAAGCGATCTTGAGACCCTCGACAGCGCTCAGGACGGAGATCGCGGGGGTCAGCATGGCGTCCCCGTAAAAAAGCGCCGAGCCGAAGATCCCGAGCCCGAAAACGAGCCTGCTTATTTTCTTTTCTCTTCCGTAGTAGGGGATGAGAAGGGCGAGGAGCGCCAGGATGCCTCCCTCGCCCTGGTTATCCGCCCTCATGACATAGATCGCATACTTGAGCGATATAACGATCATGAGCGACCAGAAAATGAGGGAGAGTACGCCCAATACATTCTCGTGGAAGGGCTCTATGCCGTATCTCAGGGAGAAGCATTCCCTGAACGCATAAAGCGGACTGGTCCCGATATCGCCGAAGACTATACCGAGGGCGACCAGCGTGAGGACGGAGTTCTTGCCGACTAACGATTTCGATGGTTCAAAGCTTTTCATTGATTCCGTTTTAGCCGACTATAAAAACACCGCTCTTATAATACAACAAATCTATAAAACCGCCATTGAGGGATCCGTATCGGAGCGGGGAATTTTTTACATCTACTGTTAAAGGGAAGTCGCGCGTGATAGAATAAGGGTCGAGCTTCGCAAAAGGCAAAGGGCATGGCATGGATTTTCGTCAGGTTCGATTCGGAGCTCTCGGGGACCCAGGCATACATTAAATTCAAACGGCTGAAACGGCGCGGCGAGGGAAATTTTCTTTCCGCCTGCGCGTGCGTTTCCCGTTCCGTTTGTCCGAGGCATCAGGGATTTCGAAGTGGACAGGGAAGACACGAGCTTACATCCTAAAAGCATAGTCTCTGCGTACGGCGACCTACTTGCGCAGATAAACGAGCACGAAAGACCCGAGTCGCTGAAGCTCTTGCCCGGAGCGCTTCCCGAGTCGCTGCTTCCGTTCACGCAGGATACCATCAGACACGCGCTCGCGATTTATCTCCTTCATCAGGACTATATAGAGGAAAGGGACATAATCGAAGATGCGTATTCTTTTCTCGATAATTTCATACCCGACGAGGAGTACGAGCTTTTCCTCTCCCTTCAGGCGTCCATGGAAGAAAAGGACCGGGCCGAATTCGGGCCGGGAGGATGGAACCGGGACCTTTCCTATACAATGTCGCTCCTCAGGATAAGGACCAAAAGAATGAAGAAGAGAAGGAAGCACGCCGCACAGGAGCTAAGGGCTCTCAGGCGGATAATCGGGCTTCCCGACAAGATATTCATCCAGAACGACGAGGACGCAGAAGAGGCGCTCGAGCTCGAGCTTAACCTTTAGCCCTACCCTCTCAGAAAACCTAATTAAGTTAATAATAACAGACTAGTATGCGAACTCTTCCCCGGGTGCAGCATACAGCCGGCAATGATATATTGTCCGGGGCCGGGACGCCGGCCCCTGCCCTTTAATCCCCTACCCCGACAGTTTCAAAAAAGAATTCAGGAACGAAATAAAAAAGCGGGACCCCTCGGAAGAGGGGCCCCGCTGTGATTGTCCTTAATTGCTTCCGGACAGCGACTCTTCGGGTGATTAGCCCTGGGAGTACTGCGGAAGGAGGAAGCGATGGCGCATCGTGTACTTGAACGGAGTCGAGTACAGGATCGAGCCAAAGTCCGCTTCGGTTCTTTCAACCGTCTTCGTCCAGATGGTCTTGGCCGGCGGGATGATGAGGTTGAAGGTGAAGCTGATGATACCAACAACTTCCGTGGCCGGTATCTGTCCGCCCATGAAGTCAAACGGGGTTCCGGACATGTACCAGGAGCGGATGTCAGCACCAGTAGCCGTGCGGATGCTCTGCGGGTTCAGCTGGAAGCGATGTCCAGTTCCGAATCCCGGCGGCAGCTCGGACGGAAGGTACGTAACTTCGTGAATGCTGTTCGATACGTCCGGCCTGGTGGTGATACGATAGTTCATGCGGCCCCAGTCAGTCTTGCCGTAGAACGTAGGTCTTACGGAAAGAGGCTTGTCGGAATAACGGCCGTTAGCGGTGTGGAGGATGTATCCACGACGCTCCATGAGCATGTTGAAGTAGTTGTTGTTGGTTCCGTGCTCGAAAGCGGCGATGTAAGCTGCTTTCTTCGGGAATCCAAACGGCTCCTTACCTGCGAAGATCGGGGAGTCGTTGGAAAGATACATGTAGGGGTAGTACCCAGCTTTGTAGATCTGTCCGTCGCCGGAGTCTACGCTCGCCGAGAACGTTACGCCCATTTCCATGTATGGTCCAAGCATCGTGTTTCTGTGGATAACGTACCAGAATTCGATAACGTCGTCCTGAATATCGATCGGCTCGGGGGTTACTGCCTTCATGTCCTTCAGGTCAGCGCGGATAACATAGGCCATCCAGCGGCTTTCCGTGTAGGTGAGCGGTATGATGTCGTAGTCAAAAACAGGGTCCGCAACGCCCTGGCTGATGATGTGTATTCTATCCCTATCAAGTGGTAACGGCGGAACTTCACCTTCCGCCAACCACGGGTAGCTATATTCATTTGCCTGTAAACCCATTGTAACTACCTCCTGTAATTTTCTTCTTAAATTTATACTTTTACCGCTTTACTAACAAAGGCCTAACTTACGAGCCCTGGCTGATCGGGAACTGCTGACGCAGGCCGTACTTGTACGGAGTTGCGTAGCCCCTGTAGCTGGCAGGACGCTCGTAGGTCTCGGTCCAGAGAACATTGGCCGGCGGAATGATAAGGTCGAACACAAAGGAAATAAGACCCGTAACTTCCTGAATCTTGATTTCCGCGCCCATGTTATCAAACGGGGTCGCCTGAGCGAACCAGTTGATAGCATCGCTGGAAGCGGTGCGGGTGTGCTCCGGCTTAATCTGGAAGCGGTGCCCTTTAACGTTAAATGCAGGCGGCAGTTCCGAAGGCAGATAGGTGAGCTGCCATTCAGAGCTGGAAACATCCGGTCTGGTGATAACTTTCATGTTGAATTTACCCCAGTCTACCTTCCCATAGAAGAACGGAGGCGTTACCTGCTTGTCATCGAACTTACCCGTAGCGCTGTGGAGAAGGTAGCCGTTACGGGACATTGCAAAACCGAAGAAGTCCGTCTCTTTATCTCCGCCATGAACGGAGCACCTGATGTAGGACATCTTCTTCGGGAAACCGAGCACACGGCCGGCGTCAACCGGGGCGTCACCGGTGAGGTACATATATGGATAATAACCGGCTTTCCATACGTTACCTTTCGGGTCCTTGTAGGTCGCCGAAATCGTTACACCGAACTCGAGGTAAGGCCCAAGCATGGTGTTCTTGTGGTCAACGTACCAGTACTCGACCAAATCTGCGTTCTCTCCGTCCCAAACCGTGAGAGGCGGATTCGGGCAAAGACGCTGCCTGGTAGCCGCATCTACCCTAACAACAAAGGCAGACCAACGGCTATCCGTGTAAGTCAGAGGGAGAACGTCTATGTCCCACAGCGGGTCCGAAGGGTTCGCTATGATCCACGACTTTATGTCTCTCTCTATTGGAGGTGGTGGAACCTCCTTAGTGAGCTCCCAATACTTCGTTGGGACATTAAGATGACTTGGCATATTACAAACCTCCTTATATAGATTTTTAAAAACCGGATTGTTACCAACCTTTAGAGGAGAAACGTAGAAAACTACGAATCAAAGCCCCATCTCTTGTACTTATATCAAAAATGGCATAGCTGTGTCAAGAGGTTTTTTTTAAGAATTGGAAAAAAACTTAAGTTGCGAGCTTAATTCAACCAAAATGGAAATAAAGGGTCAGGATTGGGGGGTTTCTGAATCGAGAATGGAGGTTACGGCGGAGGAAAATTCGCCTATTTTCTCCCGTATGACGAGAACGGCGTCTGTATCGAAGGGGGTGGGCATGAGATTCAGGATTACGAGCCTGGCCTTCGCCTGAAGGGCTATGTCGGGAAGGGTGTTTGCCGGGGAGACCTGGAGCGAGGAGCCAATGGCTATGAAGAGATCCGCGTTCCGGGAGAGCTCAAGAGACTTCTGCCAGGGGATTGTGGGTAGCATTTCGCCGAAAAAGACGGCGTTTGGCTTTAAAACGCCCCCGCATCCGGGGCAGAGCGGCGGATTTTCGCCCGAAACGACCCTCTCCATGGCCTCGTCCATGGAATGAAGGGAGGAACACGAAAGACAGACCACCTGGCGGAGTGAGCCGTGGAGCTCGTGGACTTCGCCCGAGCCGGCGTCCTGGTGGAGGCCGTCTACGTTCTGGGTTATAACGCCCTTGAGGATCCCCTTTTGTTCGAGCGCGGCGAGGAGAATGTGGGCCGGATTCGGCCGCGCGGCCTGTCTTATCGGGTGAAGCCCCATGGCGTATTCGTAGTATTTAGAGGGATTTCGCTTGAAGCCCTCGAGCGATACGACGGACTGGTCCATTTTTTCCCAGAGCCCTGTCCCGGGAGAGCGGTAGTCGGGAATGCCGGACTCTGTGCTTATGCCCGCTCCCGTAAGGGCGACTGCGTTTTCCGAGGAGTGCAAGAGATTCGCAAAAGCCTTCGCTGTGTTTATTAAATCACTCATGTTTTAAAAAGAAAGGGGGCGACGAATCGCCCCCTTTTATTTTCTATTGTGTTCAGGGACGCTAAAAAGTACGCGCCCTACCCCGTTTATTTGCCCAATATGCTCACGACGCAGGTTATGCCGTCCATGGCGGGCTGGGCGCCGCCCATGGTCTCGATGATGCCGACCTTGGCGTCATTTTGCTGACGCGCACCGGCTTCGCCGCGGAGCTGCCATACTATCTCGGCCGTCTGAAGGAGGCCCGTGGCTCCTACCGGGTGGCCCCTGGAGAGAAGGCCGCCGCCGGGGTTAACAGCGACACCGCCCGAGTTGATCCAGGTGCTTCCGTCTTCTATGAGTTTTACGCCCTCCCCTTTTCCGCAGAATCCGAGCGCTTCGTAGACCATCATCTCGGCTATCGCGAAGGCGTCGTGGATTTCGGCGACGTCCATGTCCTCGGGACCGAGACCCGCCATCTCGTAGGCGAGGCTGGAGGTCCGGGCGACGTTTTCCGAGGGGTCACAGGTGAGGCCCTTGGGGCTCGAGTACTTGCCGGACTGGGCTATGCATCCGAGGACCTTTATCGGCTCTTTCGTTGCGAGCTTGTCGACGAGCTCCTTGGAACAGAGGACGGCGGCCGCAGCGGCGTCGCCCACGGGGCAGCACATGTTCCTGTTAAGCGGGTCCGCTATCATCGGCGCGGTAAGGACTTCTTCTATGGTGGTTTCTTTTCTGTACTGCGCTATCGGGTTCATGGAGGCGTGCTTTCTGCTCTTTACCACGACCTTCGCAAGCTGCTCGGGGGTTACGCCGTATTCCATCATGTATCTCTTGGCCCTCATGGCATAGAGGCCCGGCATACCCATGCCTAGTGCGACCTCGATGTCGTCCTCCTCGAGGGGGAGCGGCCCGCCCGACATGACGCGGCTCAGGTTCTCGACCCCGAGCGCGAGCGCTATGTCGTACTGACCGTACGCGATCGTTCTCCATGCCTCCCAGAACGAAAGCGTGCCGCTGCCGCAGGCGCCCTCGACGTTGATCGTGGGCTGACCCACGAGCCCTATTTCCTTAAGTGTTCTCTGCCCGACGCCCATGCCCTGATAGACATGGCCGCAGAAGGCTATCTCTATCTTTCTTGGATGAATGCCGGCGTCTTTTATAGCCGCCCACGCCGCCTCACGGCCCAGCACATGAGCCGCTTTTTCCGGGAACCTGCCGCAAGCGGTGGTTCCAACGCCCAGTATGTATACGTCTCTCATTGTGAAACCTCCTAGGAAAAGCTTACCGGTATTTTAAAAATTTTAGCAACTAAAGGCAAGTAAAATGCGGGAGGGGCCGAAAATAAAAAAGGAGCCCTTCCGGTATTCGAAAGGGCTCCCGATGTTTTAACTTTCCTGTTTCGACTGCTTTCAGCCAAAATTTACTGCGGGGTCTGCGATGCAACCCACGCGGCAACCGGCGTCCATTTCCCGGTGAGGATCAACATTCCGGGGATGAGCAGCGTTACGATGGACTCTATAACGAAGAGCCATGCAACCGCCGGAGCCAATGCCTTTCCAAGCGAGAATACGAGCCAGCAGAGGAGGGTCAGAAGCGCCCATGCCCAGCAGAAGTAGGCATAGTATTTAAACCCAGGGATAACCGCTTCGAGGTTCATGAAGTGGAGACCATACCAAACGAACACTATGGTCGCGAAAAGACAGAACCACCCTAAACCCTTAGCATCGTATCCATGGATAAAAATACCGGCAACCATGAGATAAATAAGAGCGAACACCGACACCAACGCTGTTGCGGCGGTTTGCTCCAGGCCGTGCAGATGCCAAGCCGCTATAAGAATCAATATGGCCACACCCAGGTTTAATACACCGACCTCTTTGGCCCCGGTCTTTCCGAGCACGGTCATACCGTTACAGAAAAACACAAATCCAACGAGTAACAAAACGTAACCAAGCAATAGGTCTATTGCCATGTCTCTCCATACCTCCTATAAGTTATTTGTGTGATATACGTGGATTTCCACCTTCCACAAAGGCTATACCAACCATATGGATGGTTTTTATCACACTTGGCGAACCAATGTCAAGACTCTTTTTTAGAATTTGGCTGAAAATTTAATAAATGAGACGCACTTAAGGGATAAATTGTGAATTATAGATGTGAGTTAGTGCGGGCGGCACGAGGTCCGTGCCGCCCGGTTATGGGCCGGGAACAAGTATATTCCCGCCTTATTTTATGCAGATTCTTTTCTCTGTACCAGTATCACCCACTTACCCTTCTGGACTATCTCGCCCGACTGGTTATGGACGTTTACCTCGAAGATCAAAAAGCCCATGTTCGGGCGCTTATGCTCCCTTTTTTCCACGAGCGTACGGGTGATGTGAATAGTGTCTCCGAACTTGACTGCGCCCGAGAACCTCCAGTCCTCAAGCCCCATGAAGGCTATCGTAGCAAGGCGCGGCATGGTGAACCAGAGCCCCGAGGCTACCGAGAGGACGCAGAGGCCGTGCGCGACCCTGCCCTTGAATACGGTGTTCTTGGCGAACTCCTCGTCTATGTGCATGTTGTTAAAGTCCCCGGAAAGGCCGGCAAAGCTGACGACGTCCGTTTCGGTTATCGTCCTTCCGGTGCTCTTGTGCTCAGCGCCTTCCTCGAGGTCTTCGTAAAAAACTCTGGTATCTTCCTGCGGCATTGTCGAAGTCTCCTGTTTTATTTATATGGGCCGTCCGCATAGAGCGGAGCGGCGTGCCCGCTGGGCCTTACGCCTCGTTCCCCTCTTTATGTCCCCCTGCCCTCTCCTACTTTGCGGGCTTGAACTTGGGGAGCGTAACCTCGGGCGTGACGTCGTCGAACACTACCTCGACGTCCATGCCTACATGGACATCCCTTACGTCGCAGTCAACGATGTTTGTCATCATCTTTACGCCTTCCGAGGTTTCGACCAGCGCCACAACGTAGGGCGGATCGTCTTTATAAGCCTTGGTCGGACCCATGTGGTGAATGGAGAAGGTCCAGACCTTCGCCTTCCCGCTTGCCTTTACCCATTCGATGTCCTCGGACATATCGTTGCCCGGGGAGATTGCGCGCGGGTAGAAGAAGAATTCCCCCGTGGCCTTCGATCTCGGGAGCACGAGCTCATGCTTCTTGGCCGCCTCCCAGTAGGGTTTGGTTTCCGGTCGAAAATCCGGTAGTGGTTTCTCGTATGGTTTATTTTCAGCCATGTCGTATAAGTCTCCTTTTGGTTATGAAAGGGCTTCTTTCCCTAAGAGTATCGTGCTGTGTGCGGATACGATGCCTCCGTTTCCATGTACGAGCGCAACGTCGGCGTCCTTAACCTGCCTCGGGCCGGCCTGTCTCCTCAGCTGGAGCACGGCTTCGACCACATGGTGCATAGCGCCAAGGTGCGCCTGGGACAGGAGCCCGCCGTGAGTGTTCACGGGAAGATCCTTGCCTATCTCCATGCGCCCTTCGAGTGCGAACGCGCCGCCCTCGCCCTTTGGAACAAACCCGAGCCCTTCGAGCTCGAGGAGAACCGTTATCGTGAAGCAGTCGTAGAGAAACGCCACATCGACGTCCTTCGGCCCAAGCCCCGCGGTCTGGAATGCCTTCTGCCCGGAGGCGTTGACGGCATTATATATCTGATCGAGATCCTTGAGCGATGTGAGGTACTGGTGCGAGTATCCCTGACCCATGCCCCAGAGGTATGCGAGCGGGTTCTGAATGCCGAGCTCTTTTGCCTTCGCCTCCGTCGTGACGATGAACGCAGCGCCGCCGTCGGAGATGATGGAGCAGTCGTATTTGGAAAGGGGCTCGGCGATTATGCGCGAGCTGAGAACATCGTCTATAGAGAGCGGCTCTTTATTCATTGCGTTCTCTTTATTGGCCGCATGCTTACGCATCGTGACGGCTACTGCCGCGAGGTGCTCGCGAGTAGTGCCGAAATCGTGGAGGTATCTCTGTGCGGCAAGCGCATATCCGCCGGGGGTGGTAAGACCGTAGGGGAACTCGAACTCTGCGTGGCACATTTCTCTTATGAGAGCAACCATGCCGGAAGAGGATATGCCGGAGAGGGTATTGTCGCCCCTTACGCAAAGGACAACCTCGGCCTGACCGGAGGCTATGGCCATCGCAGCCTCGGCAACCATCCATACGGCGGTCGCTCCGCCGACGGCCACGGACGAGAAGAACCTCGGCCTTAGCCCAAAGTAGTCGGCAAAAGTAGTGCAGTGCATGAAGGTGTGCTCGACGAGCGAAAATGCGGTGACGAGTCCGTCAACATCGGACTTCTTTATTCCAGCATCTTCTATAGCGATCTTGGATGCCTGGGAGAGGAAATGAAAGGAACTTTTGTCAGGTATCTTTCCCTGTTCCGTTTCTCCTACTCCGGCAATAACGATTTTATTTTTCTTGAGGACTTCTCTGGCCTCTTTCATGTTCAGCGCGCCGCCTGCCATATGTATTCTCCCCCTGTTTTTGAATTTTTGCGGAAAAATATATTAAATAGACCTCGATAAATGTCAAACACACGATGAGCTACCCGGGACCCGGGGTGGGGTATTGTCTTGGAAATAATGTCCCAAGAAATAAGATGCCCGGGCCAGCACCTGTGATTCAACCCCTACGCCCTTGCCCGTCTTCAGATAAAAATTCAGCGACCGCTTCGGCAACGAGCTCGCATAGAGTGCCGACATAAAAATTCCGGGCCTTGCTTTCGCTATTCTTGGGGATACCTTCATACGGGAAGGAGTTCTTTACCTTACGCGCTATTTTTGCCGGATCGAGCGTGGTGCCTTTTTCCTCGATATCGAGAACCCTGTTTACGGCTATATCCTTGCATGCCCTGTGCGCCCCCTCCTCGACAATTTCTTCTATAGGTTTGATGTCTACCAGGTTGTCGTATGTCTCGAATATTCTCTTTCTGAAAACAGCGTCTCTTATGCTTTTACGAACCCTTTCTTTTTCTTTATCTTGAGACCTTGAAAGGCCGTTTTTTGCCCTTACATAGGTAAGGCCGCTCTCGAGGGTTCCTATACTATTTATCTTCTTCTTATATTTGTCTTCTTTGGGTGACATTTTTGTCACCCCCCCGGGTGATGATAATGTCACCCCCCGGGTGACATTTTTGTCACCCTCCCCCCTGACAATTTTGTCATACCCCTTAGGTGCCCATTTTTTATTGGTTTTTTGTTCGGGGATGGCGTCTTCGGGAATGAGCCTACCTATACCTACCTCGTTTTCATTCTCATCATCGAACTCCAGTTCTTCCGCATAATCGTCGCCCTTGTTGAGCTCCTCTATAAGTTTTTGAACGAGCGGACGGAAGTCGAAGACGGTTGTGACTTGCGCCCCGGTTTCCTCGTCGAAGCGCGGGGACTTAACGAGAAGCCGGAGCTCTTCAAGATCTTGTGTTATGCGCTTTACGCTTCTCTCTTCGATGCCCGATCTCTGGGCGAGAGTGGAGTAGCTTGGGAACGGATATTTGGAATCCCACTTGTAGGACATAATGTCGATTATCAGCATGACATGTTTAGGTTTGAGACCTATCCTGGATCTGTATCTGAGGAGGATGTTCGGGACGCTCGTAAAGCCCTCGTCGAGTATCTCTCCCCAAATCTGGACTATCTTTGTTTTGTCTTGTTTTTTATCAGGCATCAGCCTCTCTGAACAGACCCCGAACGGTTCCTTAGCCCGGCATCAAAAAGCTTGACATTTAAAAGTGAGAAAAGGTATCATTAGGTTGTTCCACCTTCCGGTTGCCGCCGTTGTTTTATGCTCAGCGCTAAAGCTTCGGCGGCTTTTTAATACCCAAGCTCAGCCATATTATATGATTTTTGGAATGTTAAATCAATCGGCGAAAATCCCGGCGCCGGGCCGTGGGATTTAGAGATGATGTTCTTACCCCCCTACCCTTTCGGCTTGATATAGTCGCTCAGAATTGATATAAATAAATTGGGAGCCCGAAGTTCCTCGGGCTCTTTTTTCAGACCAGTGTAAAGACCCTGCCCGGAGGTTAAAGAGCACATGAAGGTTATAGCGGTTGCTAATCACAAGGGAGGGGTCGGAAAGACGACGACCGCGGTGAACCTCGCGGCGTGTCTTGTGGAGAAAGGGGCCGATGTGCTGGTTGTAGACCTCGACCCGCAAGGAAACGCAACGACACATCTCGGTTTCAGCCCGAATGATTTCGAGATGACGATAAACGATGTGCTCACCGACCCGACGAGCAAGATAGACATAAACGGGATAGTGGTGGAGCATGAGACGAGGGGGCTTTTTCTCGCGCCGGCCAATCTTTCGATGAGCAGAGCCGATCTTTCGATGTCGGCGCTCATCGAGAAGGACCATCGTTTGAGGAAGTCTATAAACAAGCTGAGGAAGAGTTATGACTTCGTGATAATAGACTGCCCCCCTTCCCTAGCAACGCTTTCCGTAAATGCGTTTTTCGCGGCTGATGATGTGATTATAGCGGTGCAGACGCAGCCGATGGCGCTCGAGGCGGTAAGCATGATAGACGAGACGCTTTACGAGGTGTATTCGTCGCGGCCTGACTTCCCTATCGTGCCCTATGCCCTTCCGACGATGCACGATAAGCTGACGACAATAAGCAGCACCGTGCTGGAGGCGATAAACCGGAAGTTCAATCCGAACGTGTTCTCGCCGATTCATTCGAATGTGAAGCTAAAGGAAGCAAGCGGGTACGGGAAGCATATACTGGAGTACGATCCGCTCTGTGCCGGGGCTACGGATTACAGAAGACTGGCCAAGGAAGTGATGGCGATTTATGAAAGGGAAAAAGAAGAAGGGAGAAGATACATCATCCGAAACTCCTGAGAAGAACCGGGCGTCCTCGGGGCGCCTCTCGGGGATGCTGGAGTCTATGGAGAAGCGCGGAAGCCCTGTGAACGCGCATAAAGTGGCTACGGCCTATTTCGAGAGCTTCAGGAAGGACAGGAATATACTGGACGGCGCTGAAGAAAAAGCGCCTGGCGGGGATGAACCTACCGCGGTAGATACCGGAGTAGGCGCAGAGGAAGAAAGCGCGGTAGTTACCGCGGTAAATAATCCGGTAAGAAAGGCCTCCTTGGAGAAGAAACCCCCCAGAGTTGCGGCTAAAACGCCGCCCAAGGATTGGGACCCCCTGCTGGCGCCTTCGGAGACGAAGGTTTACGAAGCTATTTATAAGGTATATAAGGATGCGGACGCCGGCGGCGTAAGGATCGGGCTAAAGGAGCTCCGGGAGCTTTCTGGGCTCTCTGACAAGACCGTCAGGATGGCAGTGCATTCGCTTACCGAGAAGCTTAATATAGAGGTGTTGGAGAGTGCGCTCGGCGTGTACGGCAGGAAGTATAAGGTATATGCGCCGGAAGAGGTGCACAAAATGAGGCTCGAAAGGGGTCTTGAAGTAGATCCTGTGACGAAAAAAGTGCTCGTGAGATCGACCCCGGACAATACCGCGGTAGGTAGCGCAGTAAATAGTCCGGTAGGGGACGCGGTAGGTAATGCAGTAAGTAATGCGGTAACTACCGCGGTATTACATCCCGAAGAGAGAACGGCCGAAATAGAGGCGGTTTTTGAGAGATATGCGGTAGGGATGGAAGAGGGGGAATCGGCTTCGTTCGCCGAAAAATATGCCGGTGCGGATATCGGGATGATCGAGGCGGCGGTTATATTGAGCGCGCTCAAGGGTGAGGGCAGGGCGGCGTCGGCCCGGGACGTGGAGCGCGAGCTCGGGAGGCTCGGAGGCCCGTTGCCGGCGGGTTACCTGGAGGGCCTGAGGGAAGTCTGGGAAAATCTGAAGAAGAAATGAGACATTTATCTCTCTTTTCTCTCGAAATGACACACAGAGTGTTTTCTGAAGCATAAATATCCATGAACCCTTTTTGATTTGAAAGATTCCTGATTGATCATCGGCGGAAATGGATTCCCGATACAAGCATTCGGGAATGACAGAAGTGCGGAGATTCCCGCTTTGAATCGCTACAGGGACAGTGCACACGTAGTGTGTTTTTGGAAGTACCGGGTAACGAGAGCTAAATTACTGTTCGCGCGGTGGAGTGAAGATAGAGCCTGGTCCGCCGCGTCGGTCGTTGTCGGACACAGTCCGCTTGCCTATGCCGGAATTCCTTTTAACCTTAGTAAGTTATGGGCATAGACAGGGAGAAGGCGCAGGCGATCCCGGCGTCGCCGGGGGTTTACCTCATTAAGGACGGGAGGGGGAAGTCGCTTTATGTGGGGAAGGCGAAGAACCTAAGGAGCCGGGTGTTCTCGTATCTTAACGACGGGGAAGAGCCGGCGCGGCCGCACATCGCCTACCTAATGGCGGAGGCGGCCGACCTCGATTACTTCGTCACCCGCAGTGAGCGGGAGGCCCTCATGCTCGAAAACTCCCTAATAAAACAGAAAAAGCCGAAATACAATATAAGACTCCGTGACGACAAGAATTATTTGTCACTGAGGCTCGACCCGAAGGAGAAATTTCCGCGCCTAACGCTGACGAGGAGGGTGCTCAAGGACGGGGCCGTTTATTACGGGCCGTTCGCATCCGCCGACGCGCTCAAGAAGGCCAAGAGGCTTATACACAAGGTGTTTCCGCTGAGGGACTGTACGGACGAGAAGTTCAGACGGCACGCGGCGCGGCCGTGCCTGAGCTATTACATGGGGCAGTGCATAGGACCGTGCGCCGGGAAGGCGAGTGAGGAGGAGTACCGGGAGGTCGTCGAACGCGTGAGGATGTTCCTTAAGGGCGAGAAGGGGCGGATCCTCGAGATCCTGAAGGAGAATATGGAGAGGGCGGCCGGGGAGACGAGGTACGAGGACGCGGCCCATTACAGGGACCAGGTGAGGCTCCTCGAAAAAAACCTCGAGGCGGAGATGTTCATAACGCCGGACACGAAGGACAGGGACGTCGTCGGGTACCACAGGGAAGGGCAGCACGTAGAGTTCGCGGTGCTTTTTTCGAGGGGCGGGACGTTCATAGACAGGGCAGAGTATTCGTTCAGGAATACCGCCGGGTCGGACGAGGAGCTTTTGGGGGAATTTCTGGCGCAGTTTTACGGCGGGAACAGGTTTATCCCGGGGGAGATACTCATACCGGCGGAGGTCGAAGACAGGGAAGCGCTATCGGAATGGCTATCGGAAAGGCGGGGGCGGAAGGCGGCAATCGAGACCCCGGAGAGGGGAACTAAGGCCAGGCAGGTAGAGCTCGCCGCCCGGAACGCACTCGAAAGCTTTCAGAGAAAGCACGCAAAGGAGCTCGGCGAGCTGGATCTCCTGGGGAGGCTCGGAACGTCGCTTCAACTCGGGAAAGCGCCAGTATCTATTGAGTGTTTCGACATATCGAATACACAGGGCGACCTGGCCGTGGCGTCGCTCGTCAGGTTCGAGAACGGAAAGCCGGCCAAGGACGGATACAGGACGTACAGGATAAAGACCGTCGAGGGCCCGAACGACTACGCGGCGATGAGGGAGGTTTTGTCCCGCAGGCTGACGAGGGCCGAGGAGGCGGGATGGGAGCCGCCGGACCTGATACTCATAGACGGCGGGAAGGGGCAGCTGAATATAGCGCACCAGGCGATGACGGATTTGGGGTACGAGGACGCCGTCGGGCTCGCCTCGATAGCCAAGGGAAGGGAAGAGGGGGAGAGCGACAAGATTTATATCCACGGGCGGAAGAACCCGCTCGTCTTTTCTAGGAATTCGCCCGTGCTGTTTTTGCTGATGAGGGTGAGGGACGAGGCGCACAGGTTCGCGATTACGTTCCACAAGAAGCTTAGGGGGAAGAGGGCGCTAAAGTCGGAGCTCGACGACATTCCGGGGATTGGGGCCAAGCGAAAAAGGGAGCTTATAAAGCGCTTCGGGAGCGTCGTGAGGCTCCGGGCGGCAACGGTGGAGGAGATAGCTGCCGTCCCGGGGATGAGCGTGAAGATAGCGGAGGGGCTTAAGGAGAGGCTCGGAGGAACGCCGGAGCCGGGCGCGGCCGGGGAAGAGGCTTGAGGCGAAAAACGGAACGAAAAATTAAATGAATGGATTCCTGCCTGCGCAGGAATGACAGAAATGTGGGGATTCCTCGCTCGCTCGAAATCATTGCAGGAATGACAATATTAAAAGCGAGATCCCGAATCGAGTTCAGGATGACTGCTATTAAAAATGAACAATTTGAAATTAATTCGCGGATGATGCATCAAACAGGGTAGGGCGCTATGAATGTCCTTATAGAAGATTCTTTTTCGTCGTATTATCGACGGGAAGCGGGAAAGGGACGCGCCCGGCAATTCAAACGTAAGGAGATTAAACTATGGCGGAAGTTAAACCGATACCCAACGGGATGCATACAGTGACGCCGCACCTCGTGTGTAAGGATGCGGCGAAGGCGATCGAATTTTACGAGAAGGCCTTCGGCGCAGAGACTGTCATGAGGCTGGACATGCCGGACGGGGGCAAGCTCATGCACGCGTGCCTCCGCTTCGGGGATTCGGCCGTGATGCTCGCGGACGAGTTCCCGGACTGGAACTCTCTGGGCCCGAATACCCGCGGCGGGACTTCGGTCACCCTTCATTTATACGTCCCGGACGCCGACGCCTTTTTCGAAAAGGCGATCAAGGCGGGGGCCGAAGTGGTCATGCCGCTCGGCGACGCCTTTTGGGGAGACAGGTACGGGCAGTTAAAAGACCCGTTCGGGCATGTATGGTCTGTCGCGACGCACGTGAAGGACCTTACCCCGGAGGAGATAGCCGAGGCGGCCAAAACGGCGATGAGCGAGGGATGCGGCGATAAATAGGGCCTCAGCCGTTTTGCTGAGGGGTTTCTTTGGGGCTCCCGAGGTATTTTATCTCGAGCTCGCGGAGCCTTTTTATCTGGTCGCGCTTTTTAGCCGCCGTCTC
>JBFWTW010000046.1:0-15935 GCA_050247635.1 Candidatus Dadabacteria bacterium
GCGTTTCTCTTCTCCGCAAGTACGTGAATCACGGAGCCGGGGAATTCCTGCCTCAGGGCCGCGAGCGCCGGGTACAGGAGCACGGCGTCGCCTATGCCTCCAGGACGTATGACGAGTATTTTCGGCGAGGAGTCGGCAGAGCCCTCCCTCGGACTTACGAGGAATCTCGAAACGCTGCACGCAATCCCCCCGAGGATGCCGTCAATCCTTTTGAGCCCTTCTATTTTCCAGTTCATAACGAGACCCGGACGTTAACGCCCGCACTCAATTATAAATCCTCGCGGGGAAATAGTGTAGGAATCCCGGCGGCGGAGAATATCCCGCTCTACATGTGACAGAGTTTGGTGATAACTTCGGTTGCCGGGCTCAGGCTATCGTGACGTCGCCGCAGAGGTAGACGTTCTGAACGGCGTTCAGTATCTCGACCCCTTCCTTCATCGACTTCTGGAATGACTTCCGCCCGGTTATGAGCCCCATGCCGCCCGCACGCTTGTTTATGACGGCCGTCCTCACCGCCTGTGCGAGGTCGTCCTGGTCACTGCCGGTCGAGGCGCCGCCCGAGTTAATGAGGCTTGCGCGTCCCATGTAGCAGTTCACTACCTGGTAGCGGGTGAGGTCAATCGGGTGCTCCGTCGTAAGCTTCGAATAAACGCGGGGGTCGGTCTTGCCGAATTTAAGGGCTAGGAAACCGCCGTTATTCTCGGCCTGCTTCTGCTTCACTATGTCCGCCTCTATCGTCGCGCTTATGTGGTTCGCCTGCCCCGTGAGGTCGGCTGCGAGGTCGTAATCCGTCTTTTCCGTTTTAAACGCCGGGTTACGAAGATAGGCCCAGAGGACCGTTACCAGCCCGAGCGTGTGTGCGTACGAGAAGGCTTCCGACACCTCCTGTATCTGGCGGTCGCTCTCTTCCGAGCCGAAGTATATCGTCGCGCCGACGGCCACCGCGCCCATTTGATAGGCCTGATCGACGTTGGCGAACATTATCTGGTCGAACTTGTTGGGATACGTCAGAAGCTCGTTGTGGTTAAGCTTCACGAGGAACGGAATCTTGTGCGCGTATTTTCTCGAAACGGCGCCAAGGACCCCGAGCGTCGAGGCGACGGCGTTACAGCCGCCCTCGATTGCGAGCTTCACTATATTCTCCGGGTCGAAGTAAATCGGATTGGGGGCAAAAGACGCGCCGGCCGAATGCTCTATCCCCTGGTCTACGGGGAGTATGGACATGTAGCCCGTTCCCGCGAGCCTGCCCGTGTTGTACATGAGCTGGAGGTTACGAAGAACGGAGTTAGGCCTGTCGGACGGGATGAATATGCGATCGACGAAGTCGGGGCCCGGGAGGTGGAGCTGGCTCTTGGATACGGTTTTGCTCTTGTGGTTGAGAAGGTAATCGGCCTCGTCACCGAGGAGCTTCGATATCGAATTTATCCCTTCCGTGCTCTTTACTTTTGCCATTTTTGCACTCCTCTTGCGGAATTTTAGGTTGTCGGCGCAGGTATGCCCGAGATCATAAGAAGTTTAAAATAAATTACCCCCGAGCGAAAGTCCGATCGACAATCGGGCTTCAGTTGGCGGCCAGGGACATGCGCTCTTCCCTGTCGTTCAGGATCGATATTCCGGGGAGCTCGTCGCCGCCCAGGAATTCGAGAAGCGCTCCGCCGCCGGTCGATATGTGCGTGATCTCGGAGTCGAGCACCTCGGCCTTCCTTATGGAGGCTATCGTCTCGCCGCCGCCCACGACCGTCGTCGCGCCGCGCCAAGTGGCGAGCGCAACGGCCCTTGCGAGCTGCGTCGTCCCGGCCGAGAAATCGCCTACTTCGAATACGCCCATCGGGCCGCTCCAGAATATGGATCCCGTGCCCTTTATCTGGTGGTTATACTTCGCGGCCGTCTTGGGGCCTATGTCGAATCCCTGAAGTTCGTCGGGTATGGAGCCGTCCACGACCATGCAGGTCTTTCTTTTTTCCAGGCTGTTAGCTACCACGTGATCGACGGGTAGGTGTATCTTCTTGCCGTAGGTCGAAAGCGCGTCCTTCGCCCAGGCCACCTGGTCGTCCTCTACTATCGAATTGCCTATCTTGACGCCCTTGGCCTTGAGGAACGTATACGCGACGCCTCCTCCGAGGAGAACCTTGTCTGCCTTGTCTATGAGGCTCTGAAGGGCGTGGATCTTGTCCTTGATCTTTCCGCCGCCTACAATGACGATGAAGGGACGGTCCGGGTCTTCGCGGAGCCTAGTAAGGAACTTGAGCTCCCTGCTTACTAGAAATCCGGCGACCTTGATCTGGAAATTGGCCGCCATGCCGTAAGTCGAGGCGTGCTTTCTGTGAGACGTGCCGAACGCGTCGTTAACGTATATGTCGGCGTAAGATGAAAGTGTTTTTGAAAATTTAGGATCGTTGTCGGTTTCTTCTTTGTGGAATCTAAGGTTTTCGAGCAGCATGACCTCGCCGTCGGCGAGCGAGTCTATCGACTCCTTGACCTCGGGCCCGGTCACCTTGCCGGTGAATTTCACCGACTTTCCGAGGAGCTCGGAGAGCCGGTCCGCAATAGGGCTTAATGAAAGCTCGGGCATCACAATGCCCTTGGGTCTTCCGAGGTGGGAGCCAAGTATAACCTTTGCGCCCCTCTCGACAAGATAGTCTATCGTGGGGATTACCCTTCTTATCCTGTAATCCTCACTTATCTTCCCGTCCCTTATCGGCACGTTGAAGTCAACCCTGACAAAAACGCGTTTCCCTTTATAAGTCGAATCAGGGAGGTCAGATATAACGAGCTTACTCATTTTAGCCTTTCTCCTATGTACTCGATGAGGTCCACTACCCTCGACGAGTAACCGTATTCGTTGTCGTACCAGCCTATTACTTTCACCAGGTTGCCCTCTACGACGGACGTAAGCTGCGAATCGAGGATCGCCGAATGCGGATCGCCTATAAAGTCGGACGATACGAGCTCTTCATCGACGTACCGGAGATACCCTTTCAGCTCGCCTTGGGCGGCCTGTTTGAATTTTGCGTTTACCTCTTCGGGCGTCGTGTCCTTTTCCACTTCACAGGTGAAATCGACGACGGAAACGTCGGCCGTCGGCACCCTCATGGATACGGAGCTCAGCTTGCCCTTGAGTGCGGGGTAGATTATCTGTATCGCGCTTGCGGCGCCGGTGCTCGTGGGGATTATGGAAAGCGCTGCAGCCCTCGCCCGGCGGAGGTCCTTGTGCGGGGCGTCCAGGATCTGCTGGTCGTTCGTGTAGGAGTGGATAGTCGTCATCTCACCCCTCTTTATTCCGAAATTTTCGTGTAGCACCTTTACTATCATCGCAAAGCAGTTGGTCGTGCATGAGGCGTTGGATATGATGTTGAAATCAGGGTTGTAGTCCCCTTCGTTCGCACCCAGCACAGTCGTGAAATCCACTTCGCCCTTTGCCGGGGCGGTGATTACGACCTTCTTGACCGTGCTGCCGAGGTGCGCGCCTGCGGCTTCCTTCGAACGGAAAACCCCGCTGGCTTCTGCAATGATCTCGGCCCCTGTATCCTGCCACGGTATGTTCTTCGGATCCCTCTCCGTGAATACCCTTATAGCCTTTCCATCTACAATTATATGTCCGTTTTCGGATTTTACATCTCCTTTGTACGGGCCGAATACGGAATCGTATTTAAAAAGGTGGGCAAGCGTTTTGGAATCGGATATATCGTTAATACCTACGAATTCGAGCCCTTCCCTTTCGAGCCCAATGCGGAGAACATGCCTCCCGATTCTTCCGAACCCGTTAATCCCAACCTTGATAGACATCTAGTCCCTCCAATTACTTGTAATGTTATTTAATTTGAAGAAAATCCTCTAAAAATTACCTTTACATATAATGCGCGTCAAGGTGCTGCACGGGCTCCCGGGGGCCTTGCTCTGCGCATCGGCGAAGGAAAATTCTCCCCCCAAACTTGTATTTGACAATTTTACCGTATATTTTCAATCCTTATGCGGAAAATAAGAGTCGGGATACTGGGGGCAAGCGGTTATACCGGGAGCGACCTTCTAAGGTTCCTTCTCATGCATCCCTCTGTGGATATTGCACATTTAACTGCGGACAAGCACGCCGGGAAGAGAATATCCGATGTATTTCCGCACCTTTCCGGGTTCTGCGATCTCGAGCTAAAACCCCTCGATCCTGAGACCCTCCCGGAGGATATAGACGTCGTCTTCCTCGCCCTGCCTCACGGAGCGTCGGCGAAGGTCGTGGGAGAGCTTTATAAGAGGGACGTAAAGATAATAGACCTCGGGGCCGATTTCAGGCTCAGCCACAAGGTCTACACCGTCTGGTACGGCGAGCATCCACACCCCGAGCTGATTCCCGAAGCCGTATACGGCATCCCCGAGATAAACCGGGGGCGTCTGAAGTCCGCGAAGATAGTGGCGAACCCGGGCTGCTACCCGACGTCCGTCATTCTCGGCCTACTTCCGCTCGGGTGGGAGCAGCTTCTCGAGCCGGGGCTCGTCATCGCCGATTCCAAGTCCGGCGTGTCCGGCGCAGGCAGAAACCCCTCTCTTGACACGCATTTTTGCGAGGTCAACGAGGGGCTAAAGGCATACAAAGTCGGCGAGCACAGGCACATGCCCGAGATAGAAGAAGTTATGCGGGAGTATTCCGGCATCGACCTCAGGGTACAGTTCGTGCCGCACCTCATCCCCATGGACAGGGGCATACTCTCGACGATATACGTGAGGCTGAACAAGTCTATGACGACCGGGGAGCTTCTGGAGCTATATGGAAAGCACTACGAGAACGAAAGGTTCGTCAGGATTTCCCCGGAAAAAGTCTATCCATCGACGTCTCAGGTGAAGGGCTCCAATTTCTGCGATATAGGCATAAAGGCCGACCCCGACTCGAAGTCCGCCGTTATCGTGTCCGTGATCGACAACCTCGTAAAGGGCGCGTCAGGCGTCGCCGTTCAGAATATGAACATCATGATGGGCCTCGAGGAATCGACCGGGCTCGAGATTCCGCCCCTCTTCCCCTGAGCAAAGGTTACGACCCAGTTCCCTTAAGCCCTCTTATCCTCTTTACGGCAGAGACGACCGCTGTGGCGGCGTACTCTATCTCTTCTCCTGTGGTGAACCTTCCGAGGCTGAACCTTACGGACGAGTGAGCCTCTTTCCTGGTTCGCCCCATGGCGAGCAGAACGTGCGAGGGATCGACGTTCCCCTCCGAACATGCAGAGCCCGTCGAAACTGCTATGCCTTCGAGGTCGAGCGCCATGGCGAGCGAGCCGCCGTGAACGCCCTCGAACGACAGGTTGAGCGTATTTGGGACCATGCTGTCCGGCGCGCCGTTCACCGTTACGCCGCCCGCGCCCGAGGATATGCGAGCGAGGAGCTCGTCCCGGAGCCGCTCAACCCTCTCCCTGTCAGGGTCGAGCTCGGCGAGGGCGAGCTCCGCAGCCTTTCCCAGGCCCGCAATAGCCGGGACGTTTTCGGTGCCCGACCTGAGCCCTCTCTCCTGCCCCCCGCCGTGAATTAGCGGCCAGAGAGTGAGCCGCCTCGCTAGCCCTTCCCTCACGAACAGCGCCCCCGCCCCCTGTGGGCCGTAGAATTTGTGGGACGATATGGATACCATATCCGCCTGAATCCTTTTCAAGTCGATTCCCAGCTTCCCCGCGGCTTGCACAGCGTCCACGTGAAAGAGAGCGCCCCTTTCCTTTACAATCGCGGCTATCTCTTCGGCGGGCATTACAACCCCGGTCTCGTTATTCGCGTAGATTATGGAGACGAGCCTCGTCTCGCCGGTAACAGCGTCCCGCAGCTCGTCGAGGTCGATGAGGCCGTGCTTATCCACGCCGAGGTACGTCACCTTAAACCCCCGCGTCTCCAGATACATGAACGCTTCGAGCGTGGAATCGTGCTCTACCTTCGTCGTCACGAAGTGCTTCCCTCCGCGCCCGCCCTCGGCGAATGCAGCGCCCTTTATTGCGAGGTTATTGCTCTCGCTCCCGCCCGAGGTGAATAGTATCTCCCTCGCCCCGGCCCCGAGGAGGGCTGCGACCTTCTCCCGGGCCTCGTCGAGCGCGGCCTTGGCGGCGCTCCCGAACGCGTGGATGCTCGAAGGGTTCCCGAAGCCGTCTTTAAAATACGGCGTCATCGCTTCCAGCACGCGCGGGTCGACGGGGGTCGTCGCGTTATAGTCGAGATATGCTTTTTTCATACCGGCCATGCCTGTATCCGAATTTAACTTAGTTTACACAAACGGAGCCCGGTCCTGACAGGTCGGAGAACCGCGCTGGACTATATTTTTTTCGCCCTTTCGAGGAGCGAGGCATACTCGTCCTTCACCATCCCTATGAATTCGCGGGCCAGCCTCGAAGGCCTCCGGTCCCTGTGCCACGCCGCAACGACAGTCCTCTTCGGTGACCGGCCCTTTATCGGCCTGTATATGCAGCTGTTCGATGTATCCGTAAGCACCATCATCAGCGGCACGAGCGAGACGCCGTTTCCGAACGAGACGCAGTGTTGTATCGTAGATAGGTTCCACGTCCTGCAAACGACCTCGGGGTTTATCTGCCTCTCGTAGCAAAAGTTATTTATCTGCTCGCCGAGGCAGTGGTCTTCTTCCAGAGCTATGAAGGGAACGTTTCTCAGGTCCTTCGCCCTTATCTCGCGCGTTTTAAGCAGCTCGTGGCCCGGCGAGAGCGCAAGGTAAAGCGGGTCGTCGAACAGCGGCTCCGTCGTAATCAGGTTGTTCTCTATCGGCAAGCTCATTATGGCGACCTCGATTTCGAGGTCTATTATCCCTCTCACCAGCATGTCGGTGAGGTTTTCCTGGAGTGATATGCGCGCGCGGGGGTATCCGGCGTAGAACCTCTTGAGCGCGCCGGGCAGGAGATAAGGCGCGATCGTCGGGATGAGCCCCGCGGAAAGTGTGCCGACCCCTGCGGCCACGTCCTCGACTATGGCCGATTTTATATTCCCGGCCTCGCTGAGAACGAGCCTCGCACGCGGGAGGAGCACCCTTCCGGCCTCGGTGAGCGCAATACGCCTGCCGAGCCTTTCGAAAAGCCTCTGCCCGAGCTCCTGCTCCAGCTTGATTATCTGCTGGCTGAGCGAGGGCTGGGCGACGTAGCACCTCCGGGCGGCCTTGCTGAACCCGCCCGACTCGGCGACTGCGACGAAGTATCTAAGCTGGTGAAGCTCCATGCGGCATTCTCCCCGGTTACAGGATATCCAGTAACCTTTGGATCATATATTTTACACTCCGGAGACAAATTAGTATAGGCGTAGCCTATCTGATGCATAGACAAGGAATATTTGACGGCTATAGGTTCAAGCATTCATAATATTACACTGACAGCAAGCATTCAAAGAGGAGGCAACAAAAAATGAGTGAGAAGAATACGTCATCGACGGCTCACGACGCAGTGATAGGAGACATGAATACCGAAAGTGCAGCAAAGTGCCCGTTCTCGGGCGGAATGTCCAAACACAGCGCAGGAGGCGGCACCTCGAACAGGGAATGGTGGCCGAACATGCTCCGGCTCAACATCCTGCGCCAGCACTCCCCCGCATCCAACCCGATGGGCAGTGAATTCAACTATAGAGAGGAATTCAAGACACTCGATCTCGATGCAGTAAAGAAAGACCTTTACGATCTTATGACCGAGTCCTGCGACTGGTGGCCGGCAGACTACGGCCACTACGGGCCGTTCTTCATTCGCATGGCCTGGCACAGCGCGGGGACCTACCGTGTAGCGGACGGCCGCGGCGGCGGCGGCTCGGGCAGCCAGCGCTTCGCTCCGCTCGACAGCTGGCCCGACAACGCGAACCTCGACAAGGCGCGCCGGCTTCTTTGGCCGATCAAGCAGAAATACGGGAAGAAGATCTCCTGGGCCGACCTTCTGATACTGACAGGCAACTGCGCCCTGGAATCGATGGGGTTCAAGACGTTCGGCTTCGCCGGCGGGCGCGAGGACGTCTGGGAGACCGAGGAAGACATCTACTGGGGCTCGGAAGCCGATTGGCTCGGAGACAAGCGTTACACCGGCGACAGGGAGCTTGAAAACCCCCTCGGCGCGGTGCAGATGGGCCTCATATACGTTAACCCGGAAGGCCCGAACGGAAACCCCGATCCCATAGCAGCCGCCCGCGACATCCGCGAAACATTCGGCCGCATGGCCATGAACGACGAAGAGACCGTCGCGCTTATCGCCGGCGGACACACCTTCGGCAAAACCCACGGAGCCGGCGATCCGGTTAAGTACGTCGGGCGCGAGCCCGCCGCAGCCGGCATCGAGGAGCAGGGGCTCGGCTGGAAGAACAAGCTCGGCACCGGCAGCGGTGACGACACCATCACGAGCGGCCTCGAAGGCGCATGGACCACGACCCCGACCAAATGGAGCAATAACTTTTTCGAGAACCTCTTCGGCTTCGAATGGGAGCTCTCGAAGAGCCCTGCGGGCGCGCATCAATGGAAGCCCAAAAACGGGGCCGGCGCTGGCACAGTGCCCGACCCTCACGACCCGTCGAAGAGCCACGCGCCGTTCATGCTCACGACGGACCTCTCCCTGAGGGAAGACCCGATATACGGGCCTATCTCGAAGCGCTTTTACGAAAACCCGGACGAGTTCGCCGACGCCTTCGCCCGTGCGTGGTTCAAGCTCACGCACCGCGACATGGGCCCGCGCTCGCGCTATCTCGGCCCTGAAGTCCCCGACGAAGATCTCATCTGGCAGGACCCTGTTCCGGCGGTTACGCACGAGCTCGTAGACGACAAGGACATCGCGGCGCTTAAGGCCAAAGTCCTCGCCTTGGGGCTCACGGTGCCCCAGCTGGTATCGACCGCCTGGGCCTCGGCCTCGACGTTCCGCGGCTCCGACAAGCGCGGCGGCGCCAACGGCGCGCGCATTCGCCTCGCTCCGCAAAAAGACTGGGCAGTCAACAATCCGCCACGGCTCGCGAAGGTGCTCGCGGCGCTCGAAGGCATACAGAAAGAGTTCAACGACGCCCAGACCGGAGGCAAGAAGATTTCACTCGCCGACCTTATAGTACTCGCAGGATGCGCGGGCGTAGAGCAGGCCGCGAAGAACGCCGGTCACAACGTGACTGTGCCCTTCACGCCGGGGCGCGCCGACGCGTCTCAGGAAGAGACCGACATCGAATCCTTCACATACCTCGAGCCCGAGGCCGACGGTTTCCGGAACTACCTCAAGGGCCGCTACACCGTAAAGCCCGAGGAAATGCTTGTCGATCGCGCCCAGCTCCTTACGCTGAGCGTTCCGGAGATGACGGTTCTTCTCGGCGGCATGCGTGTTCTCGACACCAACTTCGATGATTCCAGTCACGGCGTCTTCACTGGCCGCCCCGGGGCCCTGACGAACGACTTTTTCGTAAACCTCCTCGATATGGGCTTTATGTGGAAGGCGACTTCCGAGGACGAAGAAGAATTCGAAGTCCGCGACCGCAAGACGGGCGAGCTCAAGTGGACAGCAACACGGGTCGATCTTATCTTCGGTTCGAACTCCGAGCTCAGGGCTGTCGCCGAAGTCTACGGATGCAGCGACTCTCAGGATCGGTTCGTTCGCGACTTCGTAGCCGCTTGGGATAAGGTGATGAATCTCGACCGCTTCGATCTGATCAACTAAAACCGGAAAACAAAAGCTCTGACTATATCCTCCTCCTTGTGAAGAGAAGCGGCGGCAATTCCTCGAACCGGGGATTGCCGCCGCACTTTTTAGGACCCGGGAACAACATAAAGAGCCGCCAAGCACGGAAAAGGAGGTCCGGATCGAGGCCGGCGAGGTACTCGCCCGGCCGCCCTATCCGCCCGCCTGGACTTCCGGCGAAAGTATTGACCCGGCCCTAAGAATATGTAATTATTAAATTTTGGGTCACTGAACAATGATAATATCTCTGAATTGGCTTAAGGAGTATGTCGATTTCTCCGTCTCTCCGGAGGAGCTCGCCGACAGGCTGACTATGTCCGGGCTCGAGGTGGAATCGATAGAATACGTGGGTAGAGCCCTCGAAAGCATAGTCGTCGCCGAGATACTCGACATGGGTAAACATCCGGACGCCGACAAGCTCTCTCTCTGCAGGGTGTCGGACGGCGAGGCCGAATATCCGATCGTCTGCGGGGCGAGCAATATGAAGGCGGGCGACAAGGTCGCGCTGGCGAAGGCCGGGACGGTCCTTCCGCCCGGGCCGAAATTCCCCGAGGGAATTATCATTAAAAAAGCGAAAATAAGGGGGCAGGTCTCCGAAGGCATGCTCTGTGCCGAGAACGAGCTCGGGCTCGGGATAGAATCGGACGGCATTATGATTCTCCCGCCGGGCGCGGTTCCGGGGACGCGGCTCATTGACGAACTAGGCGTTAACGACGTCCTCCTTGAAATAGGTATAACCCCCAACCGTCCCGACTGCCTGAGCGTGGTCGGGACGGCTAGGGAGGCAGCCGCCGTGCTTTGTGGCACGGCCGGTTATCCCGATACGTCCGTAAAGGAATCGGGCGCATCCGTAGGCGACTACGTATCCGTCGAGATAAAATCGCCTGCCGGCTGCCCCAGGTACACATGCCGCGTTATAAGGAACGTGCAGATAGGCCCGTCTCCAAAGTGGATGAAGACTCGTCTCGAATCTGCGGGGATAAGGGCCATTAATAACGTAGTAGACGTTACGAACTATGTGCTGCTCGAGCTAGGGCAGCCGCTTCATGCGTTCGACTACGACCTCGTAAAGGGGAAGAAGATCGTTGTCAGGCAGGCAGAAGACGGCGAGACCATTACGACCCTCGACGGCGTCGAAAGGAAGCTCTCCTCAGACGACCTTCTCATCTGCGACGGCGAAAGGCCCGTTGCGCTCGCGGGCGTCATGGGCGGGGCGGACACCGAGGTGAGCGAGGGGACGACGAACATCCTCCTCGAAAGCGCCTGCTTCAGCCCCGATACGGTAAGGAAAACATCCAGGAAAACCGGGCTCAAATCCGAATCTTCCTACAGGTTCGAAAGGGGCGTCGATCCCGAGGGCGTCGCAAAGGCGCTCGACAGGGCCGCCGCGCTCATTTCGGAGCTCGCCGGGGGCGAAGTAGCCGCCGGAAGGATAGACGAGAACCCTGTCATCATAGAGCCCGCGGTCGTGAGTGTAACTGCAGCTCGCGTGAACGCCATACTCGGGACGGATATAAGCGAAGAAGAAATAATATCCATACAGAAAAGGCTCGGGCTCCGGCTGCTGTCGTCGGAAAACGGCGTTCTCACTTTCCAAGTGCCGACGTACAGGGTGGACCTCACCCGCGAAATAGACATCATAGAAGAGACGGCCAGGCTTTACGGCTATAACAACGTGCCCGTCACTCTCCCGGCGGTTGCCATGAAGACGGAGCTCCCGGGCGGCGTAAGGGCAGTACAGGCTAAATTCAAGGAAGTATTCACGGCGAACGGCTTCTACGAGGCGATAAACTACAGCTTCGAGGACGAGGAGCTTCTCAGGCTCTTCAGCCCTGAAAAGGCCCTCCCGATACTGAACCCGATCAGCAAGGACGGGGCGGTGATGAGGACGAGCCTCACTGCCGGGCTCGTGAAGAACATTCTCCTCAACCTTAACCGGCAGGAGAGCGACGTAAGGATATTCGAGACGGGGAAGATTTATATCCCCTCGTCCGGAGAGAAACTCCCGAAAGAAACGAACAAACTGGCTGCGGCCGCAACCGGAAGGAAACAGCCGGAACTCTGGGACAGGGAGGAATTCGATTTCTTCGATTTAAAGGCGGTGCTCGAAATGGCGCTCGGCGCGCTCCACGCGCATGAGAGCGTCTCGTTCAAACCGGCGCCTGAAATCGAATTCCTTCATCCCGGAAAATCCGCCGAGATTATCATAGACGGCGAGGCCGTCGGATACGCCGGCGAGATTCACCCAGGGCTCATGGAGAGGCTCGAGCTCACGAAGAGGGTGTACGTCGCCGAAATAGACCTCGACGCTGCCGCTCGTCTCACGGCGGGGAAGAAGGGCGAGTTCAAGCCGCTTCCGAAATTCCCGTCCGTAAGGCGCGACATCGCGCTCGTCGTTGACCAGGCCGTGTCCGCCGGCAGTATAATTGATGAGATAAGATCGATGGGTTCGGGCCTGATAGAAGACGCCCGGATATTCGACGTATTCACCGGTGGCACGGTGCAGGAAGGCAAGAAGAGCGTCGCCGTTTCGCTTCATCTGAGGGCGTCCGACAAGACGCTCACGGAAGAGGAAATAAACAGAATTCAGGACAAGGCGCTTAAAAAACTTCAATTGGCTCTGGGTGCCGAATTACGTACAATATAGCGAAAGGAGGGGTAAAGAGATGACTAAAAAGGAACTGGCAGACGTAATACACACCAGAATCGGTCTCTCGAAGAGGGAGTCCGCGGAAATAGTAGAGTTCTTTTTCGAGATCGCCAAGGACAAGCTAAGCAAGGGCGAAGGCATAAAGCTCCCCCGGTTCGGCAGCTTCCGCGTCCAGAACCGTAAGGCGAGAAAGGGCCGCAACCCTGCTACGGGCGAGACTATAGAAATCGCCGAGAGGAAAGCGGTCGTGTTCAAGCCCAGCAGGTTCCTCCGCGATGCTATAGACAAGCCGACCGCATGATGCTGCATGAAGCACATCTATAGTTTTTTCAGGAATAATATCCTGGCCGGAATACTGGTCACCGTACCGTTCGGCCTCACTCTGTTCATACTATTCAAGCTCGGCTCCTGGATCGTCGGCCTTGTAAGCGCAATACCCGGGAGGGTTTTGGGCGGCCCGTCCTCGGACCTCCCGCAAGGCGTTTACGAAATCCTTCTCTTCTGCATAGGGCTCCTCGGGACGCTGCTCATAGTCCTCGTTGTCGGGGCCCTGGCGAGGAACATACTCGGCAGCAAGCTCGTCAGCCTCGGCGAAGCCGTTATAACGCGCATCCCCCTCGCGCGCACGATCTACGCCGCAACCAAGCAGGTAATCGAAACCGTATTCATGGGCAGGGGGATCAAGGATATAAAGAGGGTGGCGCTCCTCGAATTTCCCCGAAAGGGCGTATACTCGCTTGGCTTTATTACGTCCAGCCTCGAAATCGGCAAGGGCGTGAACAGGACGGACAAAAAGCTCGTCAGCGTCTTCATTCCCACGTCGCCGAACCCGACCTCAGGGTATTACGTCATGGTCCCCGAAGAGGACATAAAGGAGCTTCATATCTCAATAGAGGACGCGTTCAGGATAATAATGTCCGTCGGCCTCGCCGCCAATTCCGTAGAAAATGCTTTCCCGGATACGAAAAACAATCGAGAAGTATGACATGCTCCGGCCAGGGGACAGGGTCGTCGTCGGCCTCTCCGGGGGTGCGGACTCAGTATGTCTCCTGCACGCGCTTCACGGGCTTAAGGCCTATAAGCTCACCCTTATAGCGGCGCACCTTAACCATGGCATACGCGGGAAGGAAGCCAAACGAGATGCGGAATTCAGCCGCGGCGTCGCCGAATCGCTAGGCCTGGAATTCGAGCTTGGCGAGGCGGACGCGCCTGCGCTTAAGAAAAAATCCCGGCTTTCTCTCGAAGACGCCGCACGGACGCTGAGGTACGGGTTTTTCGAGGAAGTGCGGAAAAAGCACGGGGCAACGAAGATCGCGACGGCCCACACCCTCGACGATCAGGCCGAAACCGTCCTCATGCGGCTCCTTCGCGGGAGCGGGGCGCGGGGCCTTTCGGGCATTCCGCCCGTGTCCGGCGAATATATAGTAAGGCCGCTCATCGAGACGGACCGCGCGTCGATAGAGGGCTACCTGAAATCCCGCGGGATCGAATGGATAGACGATTCTACGAACCTCGAAAGGGATTATCTAAGGAACAGGATCAGGCTCAGCCTCCTGCCTGGTCTTTCGGAATACAACCCGAAGATAAAAGATACACTCGCGCGTACGGCGGATATTCTCAGGCTCGAAGAGGATTTTATTTCCCGCGAGGCGGAAAAGTCCTTCCGCCGGATTTTTAAACGCGGGGGCGGGGAGCTCACGGGGGACCTCGATAAATATAATCGGCTCCACGCAGCCGTGAGAGCCGCCGTACTCATGCGCGCGCTGACGGAGACGAGGGAAAATCTCAAGAACGTGTCGTCTGTCCACCTGACTGCGGCGGACGCCTTTCTGACATCGATGGCAACGTCCGGAGAGTCCGTATTTCCGGGTGGAAGCGTCATCGTAAAAGGGCATGGAGCCTTCCTAGTGACGACGAAAGACGCCCTCGCCCGCGAGTTCTCGTACGAGTTGTCCGGCCCCGGCAAGTGGAGCTTCCCCGAGCTCGAAGTCGAGGTCGAAGAAGCCCCGGCAAGTGGGCTCGAAGAGGACAGGGAAGACGTCGTATATCTCAGCCCCGGTGCGGTGGAATTCCCTATAGAAGTGAGGAGCTTTAAAGCCGGCGACAGGTTCGTCCCTCTCGGCATGAAGAGCAGGAAAAAGGTGAAGGACTTTTTCATCGACTGTAAGCTGCCGACCTTCATGCGGAAGCGCGTGCCGATATTCCTTTCCGCGGGGGAGATAGTCTGGATAGGCGGTATGAGGATCGACGAGCGGGCGAAGGTAAAAGGGAAGCCGAAAAAGGCCTTGAAGCTGACCCTCGTCAGGCCGCGATTCTAAAACGCCGCCTTCACCGCCCGCCTAGGGCGAGGTAGGCCGCTCCCAGTATTCCTTCGTCGCCGTTGAGCTTGGCTCTTTCGATCACTACCCTCTCGGAAGGTGCCCTCAGGCCCCGTTTTTTCAGCTCGGCGCGCGCGGGCCCTATGAACATGTCCCATGCCCTGGCGACCCCTCCGCCGAGCACTATCATCTCTACGTTAAGTATGTTTACGAGGCTCGCCATCCCTATTCCGAGGGCGACGCCGAACCGCTCCCAGATATCTATAGACGCCGCGTCCCCTTCGAGGGCAGCCTTCATGACCACCTCCGGAATGTCGTCGGGGTCGGTCTCGGGGACTCTATCCCTGAGGACGGTTTTAACCTCCGTCTTCGCTAGCGTCTCCCTCACCATCCTTCTAACAGCCGTCGCCGAGGCATAGCTTTCGAGGCAGCCGTAATTCCCGCAGTTACAGAGCGCTCCATCCGGGTAGACGGTCATGTGGCCGACCTCCCCTCCCATGCCGTCGGCCCCGCTCCACAGCTTGCCGCCGAGGATGATACCGCCGCCTACCCCCGTGCCGAGAGTTATCATGACTATCGACGCGGCGTCCTTACCCGCGCCTGTCCACCATTCGCCGAGCGCCGCGCAATTGGCGTCGTTTTCCACGATGACGTTGGTCCCCGAGCCGAGCTTCCTGACGAGGTTGTCGCGTATCGGATAATTCGTTACGTTCGCTATATTCGGGGCCTGAGTGATGACGCCCGCTTTGGAGTCTATGACCCCGGCAATGCCTATCCCGACCCCCGAGACGCCCCCTTCTCCCAGCTCGTCAACGAGCTTTGCGATGTTCTCTACGACGGCGTCTATGCCGTCGTGAGCATCGGACGCGATCTTGAGCTGTCTCAGTATGCGGCCCTCGGGCGTGACTAGAGCGCCCCTCAGGTTGGTCCCTCCGATGTCCATTCCTATAACAGTTTTACCCATGCAATTACCGGTCCCGGGGTTAAATATTCACGGCTTTGCTGTAAAATATCGTCGATTGTTCTCGTCTTGTAAATAAGCCGAAGGAAGAAGAAAAATTCACAGGAATGAGAGAGGCGTGACGCATTGAGCAAGGATAAAAAAAATGGCGCACCATGCGCGGTGGATTCGCTTGCCGCCGAGGAGCCGCTTTACGGCACTGCAGCCGAGGCAAGCGGATGGATACTGATAGAGTACAGGGGCAGATGGTCAGGCGATGCGTATAAGGACAGCTCCATACCCAAGGACGCCAGGGAGAAGCTGAAGAAGATCGGCAAGGCGGTCAAGGGCTCCCGCCTCCAGGTCGTGAGCCGAAACGGGCGCGA
>JBFWTW010000047.1:0-15930 GCA_050247635.1 Candidatus Dadabacteria bacterium
CTCGATTCGATTCTCACAGGAGAGGAGAGAGAAGCCAAGAGAGACATTGTTCTCCTTAACGCGGCGGCCGCGATTTACGTCTCCGGCACGAGCCCCGACTTCGAAGATGCGCTCGGCCGCGCTGCCGAATCCATAGACTCGGGAAAGGCCTACGCCAAGCTCGAAGAGCTCATAAAGGCTACGCATAACTGACACCATCTAGAGTGAGCTTCGAATAAAATGGCCACCGGAACGATCCTCGACACAATAATCGAAAACACGCGCCTCGAAGTCGCCGAGGCAGGAAAGTCCCTTTCCCTCGAAAGCCTCTCCCGTCTTGCGCAGTCTTCCCGGATGCCGCGCGATTTCGCCTCGGCCATAAGCCCGTCTCGAGGGCTCAGGATTATCGCCGAGATAAAACACGCCTCGCCATCGAAGGGCATATTCAGGGAGGATTTCGACCCAGTGGCAATAGCCAGGGGGTACGAGTCCGGAGGGGCCGCGGCCCTCTCGGTGCTAACCGATAGTAAATTCTTCAAGGGGAGCCTCGACTATCTCGAAGCCGTCAAAAAAGAAGTCTCCATCCCGCTACTCAGGAAAGATTTCATGATCGATCCTTACCAGGTCTACGAAGCCAGGGTGCGCGGCGCGGATGCGATTCTCCTCATCGTCGCCGCCCTCGATCAAAGCCTCCTCGTCGAGCTCCAGACGCTCGCTCGTTCGCTCGGTCTCGGCGTCCTAGTCGAGGTGCACGACGAAGCCGAGCTCGAAAGGGCGCTTTCGGCCGGGAGCGACATCATAGGCATAAACAACCGCGACCTCCGGACGTTCGAGGTCGACCTCGGCGTTTCCGAAAGGCTGTCACGGATGATACCCGGCGGCGTAACCATAGTGGCCGAAAGCGGCATATCCTCCGGAAACGATATCAAGCGGCTCCGAAGCCGGGGCGTCCACGTATTTCTCATAGGCGAGACGTTCATGAAGGCCCCCGTTCCAGGCGAAGAGCTGGGGAAGCTTATTCGGGAATCCTTGTAATCTAGGCGCCCGCACGGTGCTTCCATACGGCCTCGCCCTGCATTTTTCCCCCTTTTCCATACTCCTCTTTATCGCCGTTTTATATAACTCAAAATCCGTATATATTATTGCTTCATGACAGATGAAGCGCCCGTAAAGAAAAAAAGTCCCTTGATCGCCCTCGTGCTCTCGGGGTTCGTGCCCGGGTTCGGCCAGTTCTACACCCGCCAGCCGCTGAAAGGAATAATTTTGCTGGTTCTCTACATAGCCATCACGGTTCTCGGTTTCGAGCCGTTCCAGACGGTTTTTCAGGCCGTTACATCCCCCGAAACGGCGGTCCAGGACAAAGAAGCTTTCACTCTTTTTTTCATCTACACGATGGCGACTCTCGTCCTTCTCCTCTATGCAATGTTCGACGCATTTTCGAGGGCGAACAAGATCAACTCCGGCGCGGCATAAAAAGATTCTCGTTTACGCCTCCGGCATCTTGACAATAGTCCGCTTAAGATATTATTATTTCGTATATTTTTCGGGCTGTTTCCTATAAAGGGTCAGGAGGAGGATCTCCTGTAATTCCCGTCCACTTTGAGTTCGCTGGAGACCTAATTGGCCTGTTTTAAACATGTACGTTTTTTTATAGCCTTGGCTGCGATTCTGCATCTCGTTTCGTGCGCAGGCGGCGTTCCCGAATTCGATCCATACAAAGAGGCTTCCCAGGCGCCGGGCGAGGCGTGGACCCCGTCTGAAGAAGAGCGAACAAAATCCTTCGAGCTAGAGGAGCTTCCCGCCATGCCCGAAGAGCTCAAGCCGGACGAGGAAAAGCTGACGCTTTCACAGCTCGTGGACTTCGCACTCATAAATAACCCGACCACACAGGTCGCCTGGCAGGACGCCAGGGCCGCGGCGGCCGTATGGGCGCAGGCCCGGGGGCTCTACTATCCCCAGATAGGGGGCACGGCGAATTACGCGTATGCCAGGGGCGGCGGCTCTTCCACCGGCTCCGATCCCTACCGCGAGCAGTATGCTAATGTCGGCCTCTCGCTCAGTTATCTTCTCTTCGATTTCGGGGGACGTGAGGCCCAGATAGACGCGGCTCGGCTCGCCCTCATCAACGCGAACTGGAATCAGAACGACGCCATACAGAACGTCCTCAACGCGGTGGCTGTCTCGTACTACGACTACATCGGGTCCAAATCCCTTGTCGCCGCGTACGAAACCAACCTCGAAGAGGCTAATACCAGCCTCGAAGCGGCCGAGCTCAGGC
Source organism: Candidatus Dadabacteria bacterium (assembly GCA_050247635.1). Classification (GTDB taxonomy): domain Bacteria; phylum Desulfobacterota_D; class UBA1144; order Nemesobacterales; family UBA2774; genus JADLGH01. The sequence goes on from JBFWTW010000047.1 coordinate 2,258, forward strand.
TCGAAGCCGGGGTCGGCACACTGCCCGACGTCCTTCAGGCAAAGGCGCAGCTCTCCCAGGTAGAGCTCGACCTCGTGGCTGCCCAGGGCAATGTCGAGATATACCGCGGTCAGCTCGCAACTGCAGTCGGCTGGCCGGCCAACATATCCTACAATATCTCCGACGACGTGAGCGAGCCGCCGGTGGAGGCGCTCAGCGACAACGTGAACGACCTCATCGACATCGGTATGAAAAACCGCCCAGACCTTGCCGCCGTTCAGGCGACCGTCAGGGAGCAGGAGGCGCTCCTCAGGGAGGCCAAGTCCCAGTTCTTCCCGACCATATCCGCCGGGGCCCAGATAGTCGAGTGGTGGGTCAAGCCCGAGGGCAACACCAGGGATTACTTCACCAATTATCTAGTCGGGCTTCAGCTTCAGGTCCCGATATTCCAGGGATTCACGATTATAAACTCGGTACGCGAGGCCAGGGCCGAGCTCGAGTCCGCAAAGGCCGCTCTCAAGCTCCAGGAACAGATAGTCATAAACGACGTGTGGAATGCATATTTCGAGTTTAGAACCTCGGTCCAGTCCTTAAACGCCGCCGCGAACCTTCTCGAAAGCGCAACCGAATCCTACGAAGCCTCGCTCGCCAGGTACCGCGCGGGTGTGGGCGATATAATCGAGCTCTTGAACGCACAGACGACCCTCGCCCAGGCGCGAGCCGAGTACGTTCAGTCCAAGACTGACATCTTCACTACCTATGCCGACCTCGTGAACGCCATAGGGACGGAGCTTCCGTCCCCGGGTGCCCCGGAGGGCGAGATACCGGCCGGCGAAGGAGGAACCATACCGCAATGATGAAACGAAAGAATCCGCTTTCGGATCCTTTAAAGGCCGTACTGATCTACTCGATTTCCCTCGCGCTTTTCGTCACAGCCGCGGGCTGCGGAAAGGAGGAAAAGAAAACCCCTCCGCCGATGCCCGTGATTGTGGCCCCGGTCGAGTCGGAGACGGTCCCGATATACCTAGACTACGTAGGCACGACCGATTCGATTCAAACCGTAGATATAAACGCGAGGGTCGAAGGCTTTCTCATAAAAAGGGCATTCGAAGACGGGGCGGACGTCAAGGAAGGACAGCTCCTGTTCGTAATAGACCCGAGGCCATTCGAGGCCGACCTCGCCTCCGCTCAGGCGCAGCTCGCGGAGAACAGGGCGTCGCTTTCCTACGCCCTCGAGCAGGTAAGGCGCTATGAGCCCCTCGTCGGCAAGCAGTACATAACACAGGACACATACGACGGCTACGTAACCCAGGCCGAGGAAAACCGTGCGGCGGTCGAGGCCGCCCAGGCCAACGTGACGCAGGCCAAGCTAAACCTTGGCTACTGCACCATGTACTCGCCGTTCGACGGCCGCATCGGGAGGCGCTACGTAGACGTCGGCAACCTCGTCGGCGCGGCGGGCGAGCCGACAAAGCTCGCGACCATAGTGCAGCTCGACCCGCTCTACGTCTACTTCAGCGTGGCCGAGCGCGACGTGCCCAAGGTCATCGGCGCTCAGGAAGAGAGCCCGCTCACCGTAAGCGTTCTTCTCCCCGACGAAACCAAAACCCCCGAGAGCGGCACCGTGGACTTCATAAACAACCAGGTAGACGTCAACACCGGCACCATAGAGCTAAGGGCCGTGGTTACGAACACGAGGAAAAGCATCCTTCCCGGTCAGTATGTAAAGGTCAGGCTTCTTCTCGGAGAACAGCCGAATACAACCATAGTCCCCCAGCAGGCCGTGGGCGAGCAGCAGGGGCAGAAATACGTCTACGTAATCGGCGAAGGCAACAAGGTCGAATTCAGAAACGTTACAGTCGGTCAGGACTACGGCAGCAAATACACGGTAATAGCCTCGGGCGTAAAAGCCGGAGAGAAGGTCATAATCGAGGGGCTCCAGAAGGTCCGCCCCGGAATGGTCGTCTCGCCGAAGGCCCCGAAGCCGACGCCCGGCCCGACCCCGGGTCCCGGGGCTCCGGAGAAGGAGGGCGAATAGCCAGTTGCCTTCTATAGTGTACGAGGAGATTTCTATTGGTTGATTTTTTCATTCAGCGTCCGGTTCTCGCAACAGTCCTCGCGATCCTTATTACGCTCATTGGCGGCATCTCCATCCCTATACTGCCCATAGCGCAGTTCCCGGAGATCACGCCGCCTACCATCAACGTATCCGCTACGTACACAGGCGCAAGCGCCGAAGTCGTCGAGGAATCGGTCACCGACCCCATCGAAGAGCAGATAAACGGCGTCGAGGGCATGACCTACATGCAGTCGTTCAGCTCGAACGACGGCACCATGAACCTGAACGTCACCTTCGACGTAGGGTACGACCTCGACATAGCCAACGTAGACGTCACGAACCAGGTACAGCTCGCTACGCCCCTCGTCCCTGCAGAGGTCAGCCAATACGGCATCTCGGTGCAGAAGCAGTCCCCGGAACTAATACTCGTCGTTCAGCTCATATCCCCGGACGGGAGCCGCGACGACCTGTTCCTCAGCAACTACGCCAGCATACAGATAACCCAGACGCTCCAGAGGGTGCCCGGGGTCGGCAACATCACCATCTTCGGTCAGCGTGAATATTCCATGCGTATATGGATGGATCCCGACAAGCTCGCGAGCCTCGGGCTCACGACGTCCGACGTGTCCGACGCCATATCCGAGCAGAACCTCCAGGTCGCGGCGGGGGCTATAGGGCAGCCGCCGATTCCCGAAGGCCAGCAGTTCCAGTACACGATAACCACGCTCGGCAGGCTCGAAACCGCCGAGCAGTTCGGCGACATAATCCTCCGCGCCAATCCGGACGGAACGGTTGTCCGCGTAAGTGACGTCGCCAGGATCGAGCTCGGCGCCCTCAGCTACAGCCAGGACAGCGAGCTCGACGGCCGTACGGCCATCGGTGTAGGCATATATCAGCTCCCCGGCGCTAACGCCCTCGACATCGACAAACAGATACGCGCGACGATGGAGCAGCTCAAGGAGAACTTCCCCTCAGGCGTCGATTACACCATCGTCTACGATACGACGACGTTCGTCAAAGCCTCGATTGAAGAGGTCCTCATGACCCTGTTCGAAGCATTCATCCTGGTCTTCATAGTGGTCTTCGTATTCCTCCAGAATCTCAGATCAACGCTCATTCCCGCAATAACGATTCCGGTTTCCCTTATAGGCACATTCGCCCTTATAAATGCATTCGGGTTCTCTATTAACACGCTGACGCTCTTCGGCCTCGTGCTCGCTATAGGTCTCGTCGTAGACGACGCGATCGTCGTCGTCGAAAACGTTTCGCGTATTCTAGAGGAAAAAGACATATCCCCCAAGGACGCCACAAGCCTCGCGATGAAAGAGGTCACGGGCCCTATCGTTGCGACGTCTCTCGTCCTCATGGCTGTGTTCGTTCCGGTTTCCTTCATGCCGGGAATCACCGGCCAGATGTACAGACAGTTCGCCTTGACGATAGCCTTTTCCGTCGGCATATCCGCCATAAACGCGCTCACGTTGAGCCCGGCTCTCTGCGCCATGCTTCTCAGGAAGGAAGAGCGGCGCGCCAAGTGGTGGTTTTTCAGAAAGTTCGACGAGGGCTTCGACAAGATGAGGACCCACTACCAGTCCTTCGTTAAAACGATAAGCCTCAAATGGAAGATGGTAGTCCTCGTTTTCGTGGTTCTCATGGGGGTCACGGTATACCTATTTAAAATAGTGCCCACCGGGTTCGTTCCCGAGGAAGACCAGGGGTACTTCATCGTAAACGTTCAGGGCCCCGAGGGCTCCTCGCTTCAGCGTACCAACCAGACGGTCGATGAGGTCTACGAAATCCTGAAGAACATACCGGGCGTCGAGCACGTGATCTCGATATCAGGTCTTAACTTCCTCACGTCCACCTCCGACTCGAACGCAGCGGCCGTGTTCGCCGTCCTCAAGCCATGGGACCAGCGAAAATCGAAAGAGCTTCAGATAGACTACATTCTGAACGAAGCCCGTAAGGAGTTCATGGGCGTGACGAGCGCCATAGTCGTCGCATTCAACGCCCCAGCCATACAGGGCCTCAGCTCCACAGGCGGCTTTCAGTTCGAGCTCCAGGACAGGACAGACCTCGGCATAGACGTCCTCGCCGAAACCCTCATGAAGATGATCGAAGAGGGCGAAAAGAGGCCCGAGCTCGTCGGCCTGTTCAGCACCTTCTCCGCCAACACGCCGGGGCTCTACATCGAGCTCGACAGGACGAAGGCCAAGACCCAGGGTGTCCCGATATCCGAGGTATTCAGCACTCTCCAGGGATATCTGGGCTCTCTTTACGTAAACGATTTCAACCTCTTCGGGCAGGTGTACAAGGTCTTCATACAGGCCGAATCCAAATACAGGGCCACGGTGGACGACATTTCCCGTCTCTATGTGAAATCCACCGATGGAGGGCTCGTTCCCCTCGATACCCTCATCGACGTGACGAGCATAGTCGGCCCGCAGACTATCTCTCACTACAACCTCTTCCGCTCGGCGGAAATAGACGGCGACGCTGCCCCCGGCTACAGCTCCGGTCAGGCGATGAAGGCTATGGAAGAACTGGCCGAAGAGATAATGCCCGAGGGTATGGGCTACGAGTGGTCCGGAATATCCTATCAGGAGATCAAGGCCGGGAACCTGGCGCCCCTCATCTTCTCCCTCTCGCTCATCTTCGTGTTCCTCTTCCTCGCGGCCCTTTATGAGAGCTGGTCCATGCCGTTCATGGTCATGCTCGCGGTTCCGCTCGCGCTTCTGGGCGCCATGCTCGCGCAGCATCTCCGCGGCCTTTCCAACGACATATACTGCCAGATAGGTCTCGTCATGCTCATCGGTCTTGCGAGCAAGAACGCGATTCTTATCGTCGAGTTCGCTAAGCAGCGGCGCGACGAGGGCATGGATATTCTCGAATCGGCCCTAACGGCGGCCGAGATCAGGCTCCGCCCGATTCTCATGACGGCCTTCGCGTTCATTCTCGGCGTCTTCCCGCTTGTCATAGCGTCCGGCGCGGGAGCCAACAGCCGTCATTCGCTCGGTACGGCGGTCTTTGGCGGGATGATAGTCTCGACCCTGCTCAGCCTTATCATCGTCCCTGTTTTCTACGTCGTGATACAGACGCTGAGAGAAGGCGGGTTCAAGAAAAAGCAGGCCCAGTAAAGCGGCCTCTAATTTCCATCCGGTTATATTAGATGGGTAAAGGCTCAGTATTGCTGCGTCGAATTGTCAGGCGGGTAAATCGCTGCGACCCCGGAGGGGAGATTGGTAATACTCCTTCCGTGCTACTTCAAAATCTCCCCCGTCTTCTCGCTCCAGAGGAGTAAATCGAGCTCGTCCATCGGAATGTCTATATCCTCCGAGAATCTCCTGAGCCTCTCTTCGGCGGAGATGTATCTGTCCCTGGTGCCGGGCGGCTTCGGGCTCTCTATAACGCCCATCTCGTAAAGCGTGTTCAATATATGCTTGTCCAAAATCGCATACCCCGGAAAGCCGATGTTCCGGAGGAAATGGCTCGCCTCTTTGTAACCGATCCCCTTTATGTCCTTATTCTTCGCGAAGAAGTCTCTTCTCTCTAGCGGGTCACCGAACGACAGGACGAGCTTTCTCATGTCGAGCCCGTGCTCGCGCCTTAGATACTCCCTCGTATGCACGATATACGCAGGCCTCCAGTTGGGGAACCTGTGCACCCCATGCATCCGCTTCCGGAGGTCTTCGAGCTCCCCTTCGAGCAGCACCTCCTTCAGCGCCTCGACCGACCTCATACCCATCTTCGCGCTCGCCCCGGCAGTGCAGATGCAAAAGGCGAGCTCCTCGAATATTCTCCCGTTGCCCGCGGATGCGAGAACTTCCCTGAACTCGGCCAATCTTTCCCCGATTAGACCCTTCTTTTCCGAGTATGCCAGCCTCAGCTTTTTATATTCAGCCTTTTTCATCTGTCCATTTATATATAACGGATGTGGGATAAAACGTCTTCGGGAAGGAAGAATTTACTTGTATATGGTGAGGCTCACGCCTGGCGTGAGCTCCGTCGAGTTAAGGTTGTTCCACTTCTTTATGCTCGCGACGGACACGTTGTGCCTGTTTGCAATGGCCCAGAGTGTGTCGCCCTTTTTCACTCTATAGCTTACGATGTCGCTCGATGCGCTCGACGAGCTCGACGAAGAAGAGCCGCCACCGCCCGGAATGGTCAGCGTCTGTCCCGACCTTATCGTGTTGCCGCTGATATTATTGGCGCTTCTGAGCGAGGCTACGGATACGCCGTTCTTCGCGGCGATCCCGCCAAGCGTGTCGCCCGACCTCACCGTATATCTCGACGAAGAAGAGCTTGAGCCGCCGGAAGACGCCGTGCTCGAACCGCCGCTGGATCCCGGAATCGTCAGCACCTGACCGCGCTGTACCACAGTACCTTTAAGATTGTTCGCACTCTGTATGGAGGCCATGGATACACCGTGAGTCTGCGCGATTTTTCCGAGCGTGTCCCCGGACTGAACCCTGTACTTCGTTGTCCCGCCCGAGCTCGACGTGCGCTCTACGGGGGCGCTGGCCACTGCCTGCGAAGAAGACGAAGACCCCGGAATGGTCAGCGTCTGCCCCCTCTTTACCACCGTTCCCCTCATGTTGTTTGCGCTCTGTATCGAAGACATCGAAACGCCGTGCTTTGCCGCAATGCCGCCCAGCGTGTCGCCCGACCTTACCGTATATCTCGTGGTTCCCCTCGAAGACGAGCTCGGCGCCGAGGCATCGCTGCTTGCCGAAGCCGCATACGCAGTCGAGCTGCCGGATATGTAGGGGATCGTAAGCTCCTGCCCCGCCATTATGGTCGAGCCCTTAAGCCTGTTGGCGCTCTTTATCGTTGAAACGCTGACGTTATACCTGGATGCGATAACCCCGAGCGTGTCGCCGGGCTTTACCCTGTAGGTCGTCGTTTTCGTTATGGCCGCTCCGCCGGACGGCGTGTCATAGTAGCGTCCCGAGGCTCCCGGTATCATCAGAACCTGTCCGGGCCTTATAAGCGAGCCTCGCATATTATTTGCGCTTTTTATCGAGCCTATGCTGACCCTGTGCCGCGCGGCAATCGCCCCGAGCGTGTCGCCCCTTCTGACCGTATACCTAGCGGTTGACGTGTCGTGCTGCGAGCTCGATGAGGTCGAGGCCGTGCTCACGGAGCCCTTAAGCCCCGGTATTACGAGCGATTGTCCGACCATGATCGTCGAGCCCCTCATGTTGTTGGCTCTCTTTATGCTCGATACGCTCACTCCGTAGCGCCCGGCTATCTTCCCGAGTGTCTCGCCCCTTCTCACCTTGTGCCTTCCGGCCACAACGGTGCTTCTCTGGGCTACGGACGGGCTTACGTCCGCAAGCGCGTAAAGCTCCTTGGTCTTCCCAAGGGCAATGGCCGAATAACCGTTCGGCACGTTGATGTCGTACGGCCCGCCCGGGGGCGTCGCATTGAGTAGTATCGCGGGGTTAAGCTCTACGAGCCTGTAATGGCTTACGCCTATCACCCTCGCTATGTCTGTAAGGCTCTTCTGCGGGGGCACCCTTACGGTCTCGAAGTATTCAGGCTCGTGATAATCGATGCCGACAAACCCGTATTTCTCAGGGTTCTTCGCGATTATCAGCGCCGCCATAAGCTTTGGTACGTAGTTCTTCGTTTCGGTCGGAAGCGTGTATTCCGATATCTGCCAGAAATCGTTTATCTGATACTTGTCTATCGCGGCCTGCACCCTGTCCTCGCCGCAGTTGTATCCGGCTGCCGCCAGCTCCCACGACTGGAACATCGCGTAAAGGTCGCTCAGATAATCCGCCGCTGCCTTTGTCGATTTCTTCGGGTCCCTTCTCTCGTCTACCCATGCGTCCACGCGGAGGCCATACCTTATCGCGGTCGGCTTTATAAACTGCCACGGCCCGACGGCGGCGGCGTGCGACTCGGCCTTCACGTTAAACCCGCTCTCTATCATTGCGAGATAAACGAGGTCCGTGGGCATTCCCCTCTCTTTCAGGATCGTGCTCATGAGCGGTATGAACCTGCCCGACCGTTCGAGCCATATGCTGAACGACCTCCTTCCTTTGTTCTGGAAGTAAACCATGTAGTGCATGACCCTTTCGTTGAGCACTACAGGTATCTCGTTTTCCGTTTCGGGGACGACATCAGGGAACTGCTCGAAAATGGTCTCTACGTAGTAGTACGTTTTCCAACCCTGTATCTGCGGGTTAAGTATGAAGAAGCTCGACCTCAGGTCATCCGCCTGCGAGCCGGAAGCCGGATATTGGTCGACCATCTTTATGTCGGGGTGATGCCCCCCGCTTTCGACGTCGATTCCTGGCATTGCTGACTGGGTTCTTTGCGGAGTGACAGATTTGCTTCCGCATCCTGCAAGGACAAGGGAAAGGGCGGCAGTAAGGAGTAAATACCTGTAAATCATTGGCTTTTTTTTATCATATTTCGAGGCAAATGTCAATTTGAGCGCATGTCCATTTAAGTATTTTCCTTAAATTTTCAAAACGAGGCAAAGATTATCTTCAATTATTGCAGGGTTTTGCGCCCGCAGCGGGCAAAGTTAAGAAACTCCTCTACCTATGTCCCGGAATCCGGCAAAAATACACCTAATAAACGGCCTGTGCAAAATAGCTTTTAAATTCGGCCGGTTTCATGTTCGCCGCCTTGGCAAGAGCGGCGAGTTTTTTCCTGTCCGTAAGGTCATTTTCTCTCAGTTTTATCATGTACTTGTCCGCTACTTCATAGGCTTCAGTCTGAACATCGACGAACCTTATTCTGGCCCTGTCCTTAACTGAGTCTATCAACTCTGAAAAGTCTATCGGCACCATTTTCCCGTTCTGTATGGTTATGAGGGCCCCTGTGCCGCCGCCGAGCAGAAACTTGACTGCGCTATAGCCGAGCTCCCGTGTGTACTTGGCGTCGAACGGAATAGGCGGGGCCGATCTCAGCTCATACCCTATCACCTTATCCGTGATGCGCGTCCCGATCCCTTTTTCAGAAAGGGCCTTCATCGTCCTCTCCTTCAAGAGCTCTCCGATATCCACCTCCGACAGCCTGAGACGTCCGAATTCGTCCCTCTCAACGTCATTCAGCTCCTTTAAGTCGTCCTCGTCGAGCTTCTCGGTGAGTCCTTCGGCCAGTATGGCGACCCCGTCTTCTCTCCCCATCGCGAGCCTCTTGATTATCGCCCCTTCGAGCTTCGAAACAAGCTTCGAGAGCTTTACCTTCTCCCTCCCGAACTCTTCCGGTATAACGGTCACCGTCGCGCCCGACGCCTTCCCTATTCCAAGCGCCAGGTGTCCGGTAAGCCTGCCCATCGTGACGACGAAATACCACCTCCCCGTGGTCTTCGCGTCCTCCATCAAATAATGAACTAGGCTCGTTCCTATGTGCCTCGCGGTCTCGTATCCGAACGTCGGGATGTATGACGGTATCATAATATTGTTGTCTATGGTCTTCGGAACGTGCGCGACCTTCAGCTTTCCCTTGGCCGCCTTTTCGAGCTTGTCCGCAAGACACATCGTCCCGTCTCCGCCGATGGTTATTACGTACCCGACCCCGAGTTCGAGCAGCCCCTTCAGCGTATTTCTCATCCTCTCTGAAGAAGTCGTCGGGTTCGCCCTCGATATGCCGATTATCGAGCCGCCGGTATGTTGTATCCTCGAAGTGTTGTGTATGCCGAGCTTCTCCACGTGCGTCGTATCCCCCTCGGCCAGCCACTTGAACCCGTCCTTTATTCCCACGACCTCGACGCCCCTGTTCACGGCCTCTATTGTCGCGGCGCTTATTACACCGTTTATCCCCGGCGCGGGGCCCCCGCCTACAACCAGCGCCAGGCGTTTTCCCGTTTTCTTTTTCGCGTCAGACATAGCTCCTCGCCCCAAATGAATTCCCTGAATTATACTGGAATGCTGCCGTCCGGTCACTCCTCAAAGCCCTTGGTCTCAATGATAAAATCTCCTGTCGCCTCCGACCACCCTGAGCCCGCCCTTGACGAAGAATCTCACGAGTATGAGCCCGGCGACGAATCCCCCTATGTGCGCCCAGAATGCGACCCCGCCGATATCCGCTGCCCTTCCTAGCGAGCTCACGCCGCTCAGGAACTGTATTATGAACCATATGAATATGAACACCGCGGCCGGGATGTGTATAAGCTGTATGAAGAAAAATATCGGCACGAGCGTCAGAATCTTCGACTTCGGGAAAAGCGTTATGTACGCCCCGAGCACGCCCGATATCGCCCCGCTGGCCCCTACCATCGGTATAACGGAATGGACGTTCGTCACGAACTGCATTGCAGCCGCGGCAAATCCGCAGACCAGATAAAACGCGAGGTACCTCATGTGACCCATCCTTCCCTCCACGTTGTCCCCGAATATGTAAAGAAACAACATGTTCCCGATAAGATGGAGCCACCCTCCATGGAGGAACATCGACGAGAAAAATGGATATATCCTTTCGCCCGCCGAAAATCCCGGGGCGAAAACCTTCGCCGGTATGAGTCCGTAGGTGTCTATAAACGCGTTTACCCCTGTCCCGAGCGAATACTCGTAAAGAAAAACCAGAATACAAAGCGCTATAAGTGTTATATTAACGAAAGGGATACCCGGCGTCGTGGTGGTATCTCTAAGTGGTATCATGTAGTTAGATTATACATATCTGTGGTACCCCGGGCCACTTGCATTAAGCGCCCGATGCCTTAAAATGCTGGGGCGAACGCGGACTGCGACGTAAGGGTTCAATGTTTCAGAAGCTAAGAACTGATCTCGTAAAAAAACTTGCCGGCGTAAGGCTCGTTCTCGTAAACGCCGACGGGTTTACGCACGGTCATGCCAACGGCAACGGCGGCCTGCCCGACGCGAAATATATTTCTGCTCTCAAACACGGCGGAGTCGAGTTCGCGGCCTTCTCCAAGTCGAGATCAAACGCCATATCGTCGGTGGCCGAGACATTGGGCATAGAGCTTCACCAGGGCCTCCCCGAAGCACTCGGCCTCTACGACGCGCTAAAGTCAGAGCTCGGCGTGGCCGACAAGGACGTAGCCTTTCTCTGCGGCGGCGAATCCGACATCCCGCTCATAGGCAAGGCGGGCTTCTCCGCGGCGCCGCCCGATGCCCCGCTCGGCGTTAAAGCGCGCTCCTATTTTGTAACCTATAACTCCGGGGGCCCGGCTGTAAACGAGATAGCCTCCCTCATCTACGTCGCCAAAAAACACCACGGCGGCTGGTCCGAATAAAAGCGCGTCGACTCATTCCCTGTCAATACGCTTTACCGCGTTGTGATAAAATATCCCCATGGGAGTCAAAGGACTTACTGGCGACATAAAGCGGCGCGCCCGCTCGCTCGGATTCGACCTCGTCGGCGTATCCCCGGCGGGGCCTCTTCCCGACGGCCAGCGCTACAAGGAATGGCTCTCCATGGGCCACGCGGGAAAGATGCATTATCTCGAGCGCCGCGTCGAGAGGCGCGAAGACGTGCGCAACATCCTCCCCGGCGCAAAATCCGTTATAACCTGCGGGCTCAACTACAACACCGATACGCCGTATTCGACGGCATGCGGCGACAGCCGCAAGGGATGGATAGCGCGCTACGCCTGGGGCGGCGACTACCACGACGTAATGGACGAAAAGCTCTCGTCTCTCTCGGATTTCATACGCGCCGAAACGTCGGGCTCTGCCGGGATCATGCGATACACCGACACGGGCCCCGTCCTCGAAAGGGCCCACGCTAAATACGGCGGCATCGGCTGGATAGGAAAGAACACCTGCCTCATAAACCAGGAGACGGGCTCATGGATCTTCCTCGGCGAGCTCATAACGGACATCGAGCTCGAATACGACTCGCTCGCCCCCGACAGATGCGGCACATGCATGAGATGCATCGACGCCTGCCCGACGGGTGCGCTTACGGAGCCCTACACGCTCGACTCCCGTCTCTGCATCTCCTACCTCACGATAGAGCTCAAGGAAAAGGTGCCGTTCGATCTCCGGGACAAAACCGGCTCTAATATATTCGGCTGCGACATTTGCCAGGACGTCTGCCCGTGGAACAAAAAGGCGCCGGTAACGGACGAATCCTCGTTCCAGCCCCGGCCCGGTCTCTACAACCCCGGGCTCGGCACAATAGCCTCTCTCGGCCCCGAAGAGTTCAGGGCGCTCTTCAAGGGGAGCCCTATAAAACGCACCAAGCGTAGGGGGCTCCTTCGAAACGCCCTCGTCGCCATCGGGAATTCGGGCGATCCCGGCTTCGTTCCCGTCGTTACCGAATGCCTCGGCGAGGAAGAGCCCCTAGTCAGGATTCACGCCGTCTGGGCACTCTGGAAACTCGAAGGGAAGGGCGCATTAGGCCCGCTCCTCGGTATGAAAGAATCCGAAGAAGACCCGGCGGTGCTCGAAGAGCTCGACTATATTCTCGAACTTATAGACGACACCAGTGGGCTCGAAGCCTCCGGGTGAGCAGTCTCCCGGCGCGGGCCCGGACTGGAGTCGTCCACAGAATTCAGTAATAATCTTTTTCTCCGATGAGTGAAACGTTCCACGAGGAAGCCGAAGAAGTTATTCTGGCCAATGAGAAGTTTTACCTTGCCGTAAATCAGGCCGATATGAATCTCATGTCCGACGTGTGGCTCGGCGGGCCAGATGACAAGTGCGTTCATCCCGGCTGGCCCATGCTCTACGGCTGGGAGGCGATTAAAGAGAGCTGGAAGAATATATTCGAAGAGGGCGGCCCCGAAACGATTGAAATTTCTCAAGTGAACGCCGAGGTAACGGAAGGGCTCGCATGGGTCGTCTGCGTCGAGAAGATAATCCACAAGGCCGGAGACGATATGAGGATCGGATTCGCCCAGTCAACGAACGTCTTCCACAAAACCGGCCCCGGCTGGAAGCTCATCATACACCACGCTTCGCCTATCCCTATGCCGAGGACCGAAGCGGTCTCCGATACGAATCTTCAGTAACCGTCTAGTAGTTGAAATTATAGAATACGTCTACGCCCGGATTCTCGCCGCCGATGTCCCCGTTTATAGAAACGTTTTTGAATATGGTGTATTCGACTATGACCTTGGTCTGGGTTACGGTCGTCGAATCCGTAAGGGACTGAGTCGTTTCCCTCTCGACGGCGAAATAGAGGTCCTCGGTCAGGTACTTGCCCACTTCGAGCTCCGGCCCACCTGTGCCGGTTCCTATGTTCACGACGTCCAGCTTGAACCTGCTCCCGAGCATCCTTTCCAGCTGTGCCGCGGCCACGCCGCCCGCGAGCCCCGAGGCCACCCCCTGTATTGACGCCCTGTCGCTCGAGCCTATCTGGTCCGACGGCGCGCCGAAAACTATATACGAAACCATATCCGTCTCCGACATCGGCGGGTCGCTCGTAAGCTCGACGACGGGCTTTTTCGCGGTCCCGGATATGTTTATGTATATCTCGACGCCGGACACCCTGTATAGCGCCCTTATGTCGAGGAAGGGGTTTATATCGGGCGTTCCCGAAAAGCTCACGTTCCCCTGCACGATTCTGAAAAGCTTTCCGAAATTCTCGTACGTTCCCCGGACCGTGCTTATGTTCCCGACGATCCTCATGTCCTCCCCGTACGCTTTATTTATATCGAGGTCTCCCCTGAGCTCTACGTTGGCTCCGCGCCCGCGCACCCAGTTGTTCCTCC
>JBFWTW010000048.1:0-15647 GCA_050247635.1 Candidatus Dadabacteria bacterium
ATGGTAAAGAGTTTAAAAGAGGGCTGAGCAGGGCGTTACCTTTATCTTTTGCTGCACCTGTCTCATTTATAAGCAACTTCAGGCCTATTCATTCAAAGGGCTATGGCTTACTACGCCCGCTCCGTTTTTTCCAGGCCGGGGACGAATAACCTTTATAGTTCCAAATAACGGTGAATTGCACTATAATTAGGTCCATGGGAAGGACGGACGTCAGGGGCGGGGTGTCCTGGGAGCGCAACGGTGGCTACGTTGTCTGCTCTTGCGGTGTGGTTTGTGTAAGGCCGGGGTGGTTCGAAAGGGCTGTTAATTCCTTTTACGGCCGAAATCATGTCTGCTGCATATGCTCCGGGGAAACCTCTCCGTGTATAAACTGCAGGAAAATGCAGAAGCGAAACGCTAAAACCGAATCCGTATAAGGCCGCATAGCGTACGCCTGGGATGTGTTTCCCCAGTCTGCATGAACAGGTCCTGAGAACATTTTCCTGCAATTTCGATTTGCATCAATGTTTGCCAGGAGCAAAACCGGTCCACGGAAAGGCTCCGGGGGATATTTCTCTAAAGATATTAACAGAAGCATAAAAACGGGTAGAATTAGTAAAACAAGGGTCCGGGTGGCGTGTGCACATTGCAAAGGGGTTTCATTGTGCACTGCACAAATAAACTGGTATAGTCATCTAATCAGCAAAGTTTCCGTATTTCTAAAATATTCAACAAATACGGCCAAATTCCCTTGTTTTAGTTGATTTGTGAGGTTCTTGTATTATAATGGTTTCCTCTTTTCAGATATTGCAAAGCAAAAAAACGCCAACTCAAGGAGAAGGAGAGAATGAGTACCGTTCATAATATTACGAAACAGCCTTACAGGAATACCCCGGGCCCCAGGGGGCTCCAGATAAGAGATAATCTGGAGATAGAATACGCGGACGTCTATACCCCGCAAGTGCTCGAAGCCCTAAAAGCCCTTTCGGTTTTCAACAAAGACCAGAAGCTTCTTATGGAAAAGAGATATTCCAGAAGGGCTCAGAGATTCCGCAACAGAGAGCGCATCCGCTTTCTCAACCCCAACGACTTCATTCCCCGCACAAATATTAAGGTACAAGACGCCAGAGAAGGCAAGTTCGTAGGCTCGGACATCCCCCACGATCTTCAGAGACAGTGGATACAGGGAACCGGCCCGGCGGCAAGGCCGAACTCCAGCGTGGACAAGAGCATACGTAACGTGGCTTACGCTCTCCTCTCCGGAGCGGACGGCTGGATGTTCGACGGCGAAGACGCCCTCGGACAGGTCGGCACCATGTCCCTCGACAACCAGAGGAACCTCAAGCTGGCAATCAGAAAAGACCCGATATTCATGAATACGGCCGAGCAGGTCTCGCGCGAAATGAACGAATGGGCCAAGGGCTTTTTCGGGCGCGATATAATCACCGACTGGAGAAAGCAGCTCGACTTCACGACCAAGATCTTCCGCGCACGCGGGCTTCACCTCGACGACAGGCATGTAAGGGACGAGAACGGCGTTGCCCTTTCCGCCTCGATAGTCGATACGGTCCTCTATGTCGTAAACAACTACCAGGAGCTTCAGGCAGCGGGTTCTTCCATAGTCCTCTATCTGCCGAAAATACAAACTGCCGAAGAGGCGGCATTCTGGAACGAGCTCCTCACTGCCCTCGAAGACCATCTCGGCATCCAGGTAGGCTCCATAAAGGTCTACGTCCTTGTCGAGCAGATCGAGGCCACCTTCCAGCTCATGGAAATACGCGCCGCTCTCGGCAGGCACTTCGTCGGCTTCAACACCGGCAGGTGGGATTACATCAACAGCGTGTCCGACGCTATGGCGTGGGATCAGTCTTTTATTAACCCCAACATCGAATCTATAACAATGACTTATGGCTACATGCGGAACTACGAAGACCGCGTCAGAAGGGCGGTAAACACCCCTGGCATCAACGGGAACTACGCTCTCTGGCAGGGCGGCATGGAGCCGAACATCCCTGTCGGGTCCGACGAGGGCGTCAAGGACGGGATGGAAAAGGCGGTAGCCGGAGCAAAAAGGGAACAGAAGGCCGGGGCCAGCGGAAAGTGGGTTGCCCACTGGAAGATGGTCCATATAGTAAGGCCGGTCTGGGAAGAGGTCGGCGAGGAAAATCAGGCGGGAAGGAAATTCCCACCCCTCACCTATACCGACGAGGACGCCGACGGGCTTACGCTTCTCGAGCCCGCGCCGAGGACCATCAGGGGCGCGAGGAACCTCATCAGCGTTGCGCTCCAGTACGGTAACGCGTTCGGCCAGGGCTTCCAGGCCGCGGCGCTCAAGCCGGCTGACTTCTTCGACAACGACGACATACTCTATCTTATGGAGGACGCGGCCACCGGGGAAATCAGGCTCAGCATCCTCTGGGAGTGGGTCGACAAAGGGGCCGAGCTCAACGAAGACGATAAGGAAACGGGGGTCAAGGCAGGTGACATTTTCACGAGAGAGCTTTTCGAGCGTCTCCTCGCCGAGGAATACTCCAAGCTCCTTAAGGCCAAGGACAAGGACGTTTACGACTATTCCAAGCCGACGACCCTCCCGATTGCGAGGGAAATCGTCGAAGCCTATGTCCTCGACAACGTAAAGACCCCGTGGTACATCGACCTTCTAAACGTAAACCTCAACAACCATGACCTTCCGACAGCGAAGCTCAGGATAAAGCAGTACAAAGACGCATTCAAAAAAGACGGCACAAGGATAACGGAAAACCTCGACTTCCCGTCTGATACCAGAAACGACAACTTCCTCGAAGACGAGCTCGACTCTTTCGAAAGGGAAGTTCAGGAAACAAAAGAGTGGTTCGCCGCCCCCAGGTTCAAGGGAATAAGACGGCTCTACTCGGCCCGCCAGGTCGTCCAGCAGAGGGGTACACTCGAGCAGGACTACACCGTGGCCAGGATATATTCCGAACAATTCTACAACAGGCTCCGCGAGCTTTTCGCCAAGGGCGAGCAGATAACGACCTTCGGCCCCTATTCGCCGGGTCAGATCGTGACGATGAAGCGCATCGGCATCGAGGGCATATACCTCGGCGGCTGGGCGACTTCCGCTAAGGGATCTACCGACGAGGATCCGGGTCCGGACCTTGCCAGCTATCCGCTGAGCCAGGTGCCCGACGAGGCCGCGGGTCTCGTGCGCGCGCTCCTTACGGCCGACAGGAACCAGACGTTCCTCCGCTCGAGGATGTCCGAAAAAGAGCGTAAGTCCACCCCCAAGGTAGACTACAGGCCGTTCATCATCGCCGACGCCGACACAGGCCACGGCGGCGACGCCCACGTACGTAACCTCGTTAAGAGGTTCGTAGAAGCTGGCGTCACGGGCTACCACATCGAAGACCAGAAGCCCGGAACGAAAAAGTGCGGACACCAGGGCGGCAAGGTGCTTGTGCCGATCGACGAGCAGATCAAAAGACTCGTCGCCGCGAGGTTCCAGCTCGACATTATGAAAGTCCCGGGAATCATCGTCGCGAGGACGGACGCCGAGGCGGCGAACCTTCTCGACGGCAGGGGCGACGAGCGGGATCAACCCTTCATACTCGGTGTCACCAACACCTCCATGCCCGGATACAAGATCTGTTATCTGGCGATTCTGAAGAGGTTCTTCGACAAGGGAATAACGGACGTAAACGGCTTCATGCTCTACCAGTTATCGGATGACGAGTACGAAGAGGCCTACGAGTGGTTCGACAAGGTCGGCCTCACCCCGATAATCGACAAGAGCATTCAGGCCCTTAAAGAAGGTAAAGAAAGAAGCATCACCAAGCCGCTCGACAACGCTGCCACGAAATTCGTGGAGACGTGGGAAGTCGAGGCCGGCCTCATGACCTATGCCCAGGCAGTCGCCGAGCAGATGGAATTCGCGATAGAAGAGGGCAGGGCGCTCGATATGACCATCGAAGAGTGGTTCGATTTCGCGAAGCACTCTTCCCACCAGCACGCCAAGGAGCGCGCAAAGCTCATGGGTATAGACGCAGTTTGGGACTGCGAGCTTTCGAGGACACCCGAGGGCTATTATCAGGTAAAGGGCGGCATCGAGTACGCGATAGCCAAGTCTTTGGCGGTCGCACCGTACGCCGACCTCATATGGATGGAAACCAAAACGGCCAACTACGAAGAGGCCAAGGAATTCGCGGAGGCCATACACTCCCAGTATCCGGACAAGATGCTGGCATACAACCTCTCCCCGTCCTTTAATTGGGACACCACCGGAATGACAGAAGACCAGATGAGGGAGTTCCCGAAAGAAATCGGAAAGCTCGGATTCGTCTTCGACTTCATCACCTACGGCGGGCACCAGATAGACGGTCTCGCCGCAGAAGAGTTCTCGATGGCACTCAAGCAGGACGGCATGCTGGCGCTCGCAAGGCTCCAGAGGAAGCTCAGGCTCATCGATTCCCCGTACAGGACGCCGCAGACGCTCGTCGGCGGCCCGAGGCTCGACGGAGCGCTCGCCGCATCGTCCGGCCGTACGGCAACGACGGTCGCCATGGGCAAGGGCTCGACGCAGGTGCAGCACTTGGTCGAAACGGAAGTCCCGCCGAGAATCCTCGAGGACTGGCTCGAGCTTTGGTCCGAGCACTACGGCATACCGGGTAAGCTCACTGTAAAGCTGAGGCCGCACACGGCCGGCTCCGAGCTTCTCGAGCTCTCCGTGCTGGACGATATGAAGAACAAGCTCGCGAACGTCATATTCTCGACGATTCACGACCGTTGGGGCAATAACTTCATCTCCATCCGCGATCAGAACACGTTCGACGACAAGCTTCGTCAGAAGAGGCTTATGACACTCATCCACCTGTTCCTCATTCACAGGTACAAGGGGGTATCGATTCACTACGTAAGCCCGACCGACGACAACCAGAAGCAGGCGCAGGGTATGAAGGCCCTCGGTATCTACGACGAAGTAAACACCGAAGTCGGCCACATCATCGTAGCACGCGTCAACGCAGACCGCGTAAAAGAGCTTTTGGGCTCCGACCTCACCGAGCTTAAGAACTTCATAGCCAAGAGGTCCGCCAAGGGACGTGGAAAAAAGAAGTAAGATAGTTTAAGATAAGATAAAAGCCGGCGGGGGCGCGCGATAAGCGCGTCCCCATCGGATTCTAAGCCCTGCAGTATAAATCAACAGGCAGGAGGTAATACGACATGGAGCTTCTCCCGCCTTTCCTATACGCAATAATCCTCATGACGTTCGTTGTGCTCATAATCCTCCACTCACGAAACGTCGATTAATTTCGTCCATTCCAACATAATATGTAAATGTGTTCCGGCTAACCGGGTAGGTTGGCAGTATGCCGCAGTGAATAATATAGTCACGCCCGGTTTCAGGCGCTTCTCGATTTCCGTCCCTGTCTATCCCGGGACTTTTTCAAAAGGTTGTTTCCGTATTCTTCCAAGCATTCATCCGAACATGTGCCGCGGAAGGTTTCGCTGCAGCCCTCGCACAGTATCACGAGATCGTCGCAGGGGACATTGGCGCAGTTCTGATAACGGTCCGACGCCCCGCCGCACCTGACGCACTCTGCTATACAGTCCCCGCCCGATTCCACGTCCGATATCAGCCTCTGATCGAAGACAAAGCACTTCCCCTCCCAAACTGTATCGGGGTGCTTCTGGCAGAAGTTTATTATGCCGTCCTTAAGCTGATATACGTCCGTAAAGCCCCGGGAAACCATGTATGCAGTCGCCTTCTCACACCTTATCCCGCCCGTGCAGTATGTAACTATCGTCTTGTCCTTTAGATCTTCGAATTCCCCAATAGCCTCCGGGAATTCGCGGAAGGAATCTATATCGAGCGTAACGGCGTTTTTGAACTTCCCGACGTCCGATTCGTACTTGTTCCGGGTGTCAATAATGAGAAAATCCTTCCCGCTCGAATACATATCCAGCAGCTCCTCGGGGGATATGTAGTTGCCCGTTCTCGACATGTCGAGCTCCTGCTCCATCCGGATTATCTCCTTCTTTTTCCTGACGATGAGCTTCTTGAAGGGATGGAACGAGGATATTTCATCCTTGAAAGCGACGTCCTCGAAGCCCGGGATGGAGTTTAAATGGCGCTTATAGGCATCGATGCTGTCCTCCGTGCCGGAAAGAGACCCGTTTATGCCCTCTTTGGCGACGAGAATCTTCCCCAAGAGCCCCTCTTTTGTGCAGAATTCCCTTTCGGTTGCCACAAAGGCTTCGGGATCTTCGATGTTCGCGAACCTGTAGAAAAGGATTACGTATACGTTTTCCATTGTATTAAGGGGTTTAAGAGCAGCCCCGCCATTAATATATAACCGACTACAGGGATAAAATTATAAGTGATCGTAAGGACTTTTCAACTTTTGGAAGAGTTTCGGGCCCTAAAAAGAGAGAGAGGGAACACTTAATGCTCGGGAAAGTGTTCCCTCTCTTCTTAAAGGAGGATGGAGGATGAATTTAAGTGCGTTACTTAATCTTAGTAATTAATATAAAGTATCTCCCTTAAAGTGTCAAGCATTATTTTCGCGCGCGATTCGTAAGATCAAACGGCTTTCCTTCAGGGGTCAGGCGGCAGAGATTCAGCCCGTTATCTGGGGTCGGACGTCCACACCCAATCCCTTATCTCGGGCATGTCCTCGCCGTGGGCCCGCACATACTGTGAGTGCTCTTCGAGCTTTCTCTTGAAGTACTCGATGATGTCCCCTGACTCGGACTGTAGCCTTCCGGCCCTGTGTAGGGCCTCGATGGCAAGGTGATATCGGCTCATGCCGTTGCATACGACCATGTCGAACGGGGTCGTGGTCGTGCCCTCCTCGACGTAGCCGCGCACGTGAAAGCGCTCGGCGTTCGGCCTCTTGTATGCGAGGACGTGAATGACGCGCGGGTATCCGTGAAAGGCGAACACGACCGGCGCGGTGTCGGTGAACAACTCGCGGAAGGTTTCTTCGTCGAATCCGTGCGGATGCTGCGAGTGGTAATGAAGCGTCATGAGGTCGGTGACGTTAACGACCCTCACCTTGAGCGCCGGCAGATGCTTCCTGAGGAGCCATGCAGCCGCCACGGTTTCGAGCGTCGGCACGTCCCCCGCGCATCCGAGGACGACGTCAGGCTCCTTCCCGCCGTCGTTGGACGCCCACTCCCAAACGGACGCCCCTCTCCTGCAGTGCTCAATCGCCGTTTGCATGTCCATCCACTGAAGCGCCGGCTGCTTGCCCGCGACGATGACGTTTATATATCCCTTACTCTTAAGGCAGTGGTCGGCCATAGAGATCAGCGAATTGGCGTCGGGAGGGAGGTATATCCTCACGACCGATCCCTTCTTCGTCATGACGGAATCTATAAACCCGGGGCCCTGGTGGCTGTATCCGTTATGGTCCTGCCTCCACGCGTGCGAGGTGAGGAGGTAATTGAGCGACGCCACGGGCGCTCTCCACGGGAGCTCCGCCGACATTTTCAGCCACTTCGCGTACTGGTTCATCATCGAGTCCACGATAGTGGCGAACGCTTCGTAACACGGGAATATCCCGTGCCGTCCTGTGAGCAGATATCCTTCTAGCCACCCCTGGCACATGTGCTCGCTCAGAATTTCGAGCACCCGCCCGTCGGGCGCAATATGATCGTCCGTCTCGATGATCCTCTCTACAGAGCACCTGTTCGTGACTTCAAACACCGCATCGAGCCTGTTCGAGCTCGTCTCGTCCGGGCAGAACAGGCGGAAGTTGCTCTCTTCCGCGTTGTTCCTGAATACGTCCCTAAGGAATTTCCCAAGCTCGCGGGTGGCCTCGGCCTTCTCCGTGCCGGGCTCTCTCACGACGACGGCGTAATCCATTATATCGGGCACTATAAGCGGCTTTAAAAGCTTGCCGCCGTTCGCGTAGGGGCTTGCCCCCATGCGCTTGTTGCCGTATGGCGCGAGGTTGGAAAGCTCCGGAATAAACCGCCCGCCTTCGTCGAAAAGCTCCTCCGGCCTGTAGCTCCTCATCCATTCTTCCAGAATCCTGAGGTGCTCCTTATTTTCCTTAACCTTCGCCACCGGCACCTGATGGGCCCTGAATGTCCCCTCTATCTGTTTCCCATCGACGACCTTCGGCCCGGTCCACCCCTTCGGTGTCCGGAGGATGATCATCGGCCAGTTGTGCCTCCTGCTGAATCCCCTCATCCGGGCGTCCATCTGTATCTTTCTTATATCCAGGTACGAACGGTTAAGCGCGTTGGCAAAGGCCCTGTGCACCTTAAGCGGGTCGTCCCCCGCGACGAACCTTACCGCGTAGCCGAGGCCCGAGAAGAGCGCCTTAAGCTCCTTGTCTGTCGAGCGGCCGAGCACGGTAGGCCCCGATATCTTGTAACAGTTAAGATGGAGTATCGGGAGCACCGCTCCGTCGCGCACGGGGTTTATAAACTTGTTCGATTGCCAGCTCGCCGCGAGCGCCCCTGTCTCGGCCTCGCCGTCCCCGACGACGCAAACCGCAAGCAGCTCGGGGTTATCCATAACGGCGCCATTTGCGCGGGCGAGTGAATACCCGAGCTCTCCGCCCTCGTTTATCGAGCCCGGGGTCTGCGGCCCACAGTGGCTGGGGAGCCCCCCCGGCCATGAGAATTTCCTGAAGAGATTCAGCATCCCGGCCTCGTCCCTCGTTATATCGGGGTAAATCTCCGAAAGCGTGCCTTCGAGGTATGTGTTCGCGAAGAGGGCGGGTCCTCCATGCCCTGGGCCCGTGACGTAAATCACGTCGCAGTCCCTGTATCTTATCATTCGGTTTAAATGTGCGTATATGAGATTCAGTCCAGGCACCGTGCCGAAATGCCCCAGCAGCCTCGGCTTGATATGGTCGGGTTTGAGCGGCTCTTTCAAGAGCGGGTTATCCTGAAGGTATATCTGGCCTACAGAGAGATAATTCGCAGCGCGCCAGTATTTGTCGATGAGCTCTATCTGCTTCTTGGACAGTTTTTCCATGTGATCGTTCGCCTTTTGGTTGGGATTCCTCCCTGCTTCTACTTACAAGATTATCGCATCATACCGGTGCGGCAAAGCCCTATTTAAAATGACCGGGCGGCATTTGGGGATCTAAAGAATAAGGCCTGTAGCGGCCTTTGCGGAAGCCTCCCGACGTAAGCGGAAACATCCCCGGGTGAGGCTGCGCTTGGCATCGCACCGGCCGGAAAACGGGAACGATTGCCCTATGTTCTAGACTTCGTCTATGGAGCCGTATTCGCTCGACTGTAGTATGAGCTTGGCGACGAGCCCTGTCCATCCTGTCTGATGGCTCGCCCCAATTCCCGCACCGTCGTCGCCGTTGAAATATTCGTAGAAGAGGAGATAATCCCTCCACGCCGGATCATTCCGGAATTTCTCGGCGCCGCCGAAAACGGCCCTCCTGCCGTCACTCTCCTTCTTGAATATGCGTATCAGTCTGTGCGCTATCTCTTTCGATACGTCCCAGAGGTTCATATACATCCCTGAGCCAGTCGGGCACTCGACCTTAAAGTCGTCGCCGAGATAATAATGGAATTTCTGGAGCGCCTCAATAAGAAGAAAATTCACGGGAAACCACACCGGCCCCCGCCAGTTCGAGTTCCCTCCGAAAAGGCCGCTCGAAGATTCGGCCGGCTCGTACCTGACGCAGTGCTCGTCGCCGTTTGCCGTGAAGTAGTAGGGGTTGTCGAGATGATATTTCGAAAGAGCCCTTATGCCGTAAGGACTGAGGAACTCGTTCTCGTCGAGCATCTTCTGAAGGATCTGCTTAAGCTTCTCCTTGTCCACGATGGACAGTATCCTTCTTTCGCCGACGCCTTTTTCCAGCATGGAGGCGACATTCTTCGCGAGGTCGGGCCTGTTCTCGATAAACCACATCATCCTTCTATGAAACCCTTCTAACTCCTCTAACGTCTCCGGCTCAATGGTCTCTATCGCATAGAGCGGTATCAATCCCACCATCGACCTCAGCTTCATAGGTATGTGAGAGCCGTTCGGCAGGTGAAGCACGTCGTAATAGAATTTATCGCTCGGGTCCCATAGTCCGTCGTGCCCCATGTCGGGGAGATTGATTGCGCGTGCTATGTAGAGAAAATGCTCATAGAACTTGCTGGCGATATCCTCATAGCTCGGGTCGAACTTGGATAGCTCGATGGCTATCGCCAGCATGTTCAGGCTGTACATTCCCATCCAGCTCGTGCCGTCCGCCTGTTCGAGCACGACGCCCGAGGGCAGCTGGGCATTTCTGTCGAATACGCCTATGTTGTCCAGCCCGAGGAATCCGCCCTCGAATACGTTCTTCCCTTCGGCGTCTTTTCTGTTCACCCACCAGGTGAAATTAAGCAGAAGCTTCTGGAAGACGCGCTCCAGGAAAAAACGGTCACGACGTCCGTACATTTTCCACTCGATGTTATACACCCTCCACGCGGCCCAAGCGTGAACAGGAGGGTTCACGTCGCCGAACGCCCATTCGTACGCGGGTATCTGCCCGTTCGGGTGCATGTACCATTCCCTCGTAAGCAGCACCAGCTGCTTCTTGGCGAACTCGGGGTCTATCACGGCCAAAGTCACGGTGTGAAACGCGAGATCCCACGCCGCGAACCACGGATACTCCCATGTATCAGGCATCGACAGCACGTCGTCGTTGTAAAGGTGTATCCACTTATGGTTCCGCCCGGTCTTTCTCTCCTCGGGCGGGGGAGGGTAGGCCGGGTCGCCCTTCAGCCATTCGTGTACAACGTAATAGTAAAATTGCTTCGTCCACAGCATCCCCGCGAACGCCTGGCGCTGAACGCTCCTGAGATCGTCCGGCATGGCATCGGGCGATATTCTGTTATAAAACTCGTCCGCGTCGGCTATACGCTTCCGGAATGTCTCTTCGAATCCCGCTCCGAACGGGTCTTTCATCCCCGCCTCGTCTGTCAGCCTCAGCTTTACCGTGACGGACCCGCCGGAGGGCACGGTGAGTATGTAATGAGCCGCCATCTTCGTCCCGACATTCTCGGGGTTGACCGCGGCCTCGTTGCCGGCAACTATATAATCGTTGATCCCATCTTTCACATAGGGCGAGGCGTTCGCCACGCCGAACAGTCTCTCGAAATTGGTTTCGTTCTCGGTGAAGAGAAGCTCGGGCCGGCCCTCGCAGTAGAGCCATCTTTTCTCGAGGGTAGGGTGGTCGGCATCTACTACCTTCGCGTCCCCCGAATCGCTCATCTCTTTCAATACCGGCTTTTTGTCGTCGCCGGTCCAGCTCCACGTGTTTCTGAACCAGAGCGTCGGAAGGAGATGCAAGCGCGCCTCTTCCGGGGCATGGTTCACGATCGTGAGCTTCACCAGCACATCCTCTGGCGTCCCCTTTGCATACTCTATGAATACGTCGAAGTATCTGTCGTCGTCGAATATCCCGGTGTCAATAAGCTCATACTCCGATTCCGAGCGGGATCTCCTCCGGTTCGTTTCGACGAGGTCCGCGTAGGGGTAGGCAGCCTGCGGATACTTATACAAGCTTTTCATGTACGCGTGCGACGGTGTGTTGTCGAGAAAATAGTAGTATTCCTTTACATCCTCGCCGTGGTTGCCCTCGTTCCCCGTAAGGCCGAAGAGCCTTTCCTTTAATATAGGGTCCTTCTCGTTCCAGAAGGCGATTGCGAAACACAGCCTTTCGTGATTGTCGGTTATCCCGGCTATGCCGTCCTCACCCCATCTGTACGCCCTTGAGCGCGCCTGCTCGTGCGGCAGATATTCCCAGGCGGTGCCGCCCGGGCTGTAGTCCTCCCGCACGGTGCCCCATTGTCTCTCGCTCAGGTAAGGGCCCCATCGCTCCCAGTATGCTTTTTTATCCCTGTTCTCTTCGAGCCTCTTTTCTTCCGCTGTCTGTTTCGGGGGTGTAGTCATCAGGGTAGGGAGCCCCGGCGGACGTTCCGAATGCGTCCGGTATCGGCGAGCCCCGTTAATCCTCCTTGGTATTTCCTGGCAATGTGTCCGGGCACTTCCTCAAATTTATCGTGCGAGACACAGATGAATACAATTTTACTGCACTCGATGTGTTTTGAAAAATAAGTGGGGAATTATTTAAGGGTTACTTCCGGCGCATTTCACGGCAAGCAGGGGGGATCCGCAGGGGGAGCGTTATCCTATACACTAGTATTCGGGCCACGGTGCAGTGAAAATGCGTCCGAGAAATAAAAAGCGAAAAGAAGGCAAAACTTTCCTGGCTTTGTCGATCCTAACTCGATCCGTAGCTGCTTTTCGTCAGCCTGACTCACGGTATAAAGAGCGTCCTTGCCTAAGACTTCTTCTTGCCCTTTATGATCTTCTCAGCTTCGAGCCAGTGCTCGAAATCTCTCCCCATTTCCCTGCCCCTCGATTCGTATATCTCGTAGGCTTTCTTGGCGATTCTCTCGTAGAGCGATTCCTGGGTTTCGGGGGCCGGCGCCGGCTTGACCGCGGTCTTTTTCACTGCGGTCTTCTTTACAGCAGTTGTTTTCTCCGCTGTCTTTTTTGCCGCTGTCTTTTTCGGAGCAGCTTTCTTCGGGGTGGATTCTTTTTTAGTCGCCATATGCGATCTCCTTGCAGACACGATAAAATAAGGGTTTAACTCTTATTTTACAAGGATATATCAACTCATGGCGGCTGTCATCCGTCGCGGAAAAAATAATGAATAGAATCTGATTTCGGTTCGTCCGAAAAGAACTCCGCCCCCTCGTTCTGTCGAGGAGGCGGAACGGTTTCACAGTAGATTTCTCCCGGCTAAGTCCGCCGCGGAGAATCGGTCTTATTGATTGCCCGGGGCAGCCTTGGCCTGCTCGTTTCTTTCTTCTATATCCTTCCTCAATTCCGCTACGCCTTCCTGTATCTTCTCTTCCACCCACTTCACATAATTGGGATGCGGTGCGAACCCAGAGCCGAGCTTGTATTCGAGCCCTTCGAGATATTTTCTCTCGTGTCCTTCGCCCGTGGTTCTTACCGGGATGACAATTGCCGTGCCGCCGTCGGCATTCGCTTCTTCAACCATTCCGCGTATGACCTCTGCGGATTTTTCGCGCTTGTCCGGCCAGTCCTCTCTCCACGTGTAGTACTTGACGTCCCTGTATTTAACGGGGCTGCTCGACTGTATGTACTCCGCGATCGTTTTGAGGTTGTTCATCCAGTAATCGTTTGCGTGATCGTTCTCCGTTCCGTGGCTGAGCAGAATGACCGTCTCCTTGGGCGGGTCCGTGCTGAGCTCCTTCGCCCTGTCGGTCATTGCCTCAGCGAGTAACGGATGCGCCTCTATCCCGCCGAGCGTCACGAATACAGCTTCGCTCGCTATCCTCGAAGAGCCTCCGTGTCCATGACCGTGGCCATGTCCATGTCCTCCGCCGTGCCCTCCATGACCGCTGTCCGCGGCCTGGCCGCTGCCATGGCCGCCGTGTGCGTCGCCATGGCCGGCAGAGGCATGCTGCGCATAGCCCGAAGTCTTCTCTCCGGTGAGCCCGAGCATCTGCTCGGTGCCCTTTTTAAAGCTCGATTCGAGGGAGAAAACCCTGAGGACAACTATGCCCTTGGCGCCCCTTTCCTCAAGCCTCCTTACCGCCGGCTCTACTACATCTATCTCGCTCATGCTGAATGCATCCTCGAACATGTACTTGCCCCTAAGCTCGTCGATCGCTATGCTCATGGAGTGATTCCAGTTATAGTCCGACCCGTGCGGCATATATATGACGCCGATCTCGCCGTCCTCCAGCGGGAGCCTCTCGTTCGCCTCTTTTCTGAACCAGAGCGTCACGTATTCGTGCGGCATAACATCCCTTCCGTCATAGACAGCGCCCGTATACTTCGCGAGGCTGCCCTGGATCATGTTCCACTCGCTCATCATGCCGGTGAGCTTCATTGCAAGGTTGAATGGAACCACCACCGTGCGGCCGCCGTTTTTCGTGCTCTCGGCGATCGTTTTGTGGAGGTCTGCCATACCCTTGCCGTGGAGCTCGTCGTCGGCCCCCCAGCTATAGAGCACGACAACGGCCGTGTTCTTGAATCCGAGGCCTGCGTTTGCACCGGCTACGATCCTTTCGAGGTCGGCCTTTATGGCCTGTGCGCTCTCGGCGTCCATCGCCCCGGAGCCCACGACTACGAGCGTTTCCCTCGAAGGGTTTGCGCTCAGCGCCGACGCCCTGTCTATGAGCACCTCTTCGGCGAGGTAGCTCTGTCCGAAGTCCTCGGCTATCGCGATCGACGCATTCCCCTTGTATGTCTTCAGCGCTTCGACGCCGTTCTTATACTTCGAGTCCGAGCTCGAAAGGAAGAACGGAACAACCCATATCGTATTCACGTTCCTTGCCTCGAGATTCGCGAGGGCCTCGTGTACGTTCTTCTCGAAATCCTCACCCGTTACGAATGCCAGCTCGGCCGTGTAGTCCTTCCCGAAGCCCTCGAAGGCGGCCCTGGTTTCTTCGTTCCCCGAGAATCCCCTGTCCGGCACGAGTGCGAGGAATCCTGTTCCTGCCTCGGCCGCGCCGGCCTCCGGGGATGCGGTCTCCGCCGGGGCCGATGTTTCGTCGGCCTTGGTTTCGGCGCTTGTCGCCGCCGGCGCATTGCCGCCCGATTTGGGTTCCGTCTCTCCGCTGCAGGCATAGCCGCAGAAAACTGCCGCGATAGCGGCGAATAACGTTAGCATTTGTTTTGCGTTCATTTGATCTGCATCCTCATTTATTTTTGATCTGTATATCGTCTTTGCCGTATATGCACTCTCCGGGTAATGGCGCCGGGCCTGTTTGTCCGCGGCACCCCTCCGGGATTACGTGCATTGTTTTACTCCCCATCCCGCTATGGTTTGATAAGTTAAGAAAAGACTGCCCTGGAATACTGTGCGCCGGTTTAAAATGCGGGGCCCGGCAGCGGGGCCCCGCAACCGTCATTTACGAATAATTGTTTACGGGAATACCTTTTCGAATCTGACCGCGAACCATCCGCTCTGAGTCGTCTGCGGGTGATAGTAGCTCAGTATCTGGAACTTATATACTTCGCCTTCGGTCTGAATCAGATAGACCCTGTAGTTCGGCCAGAGCTGGTGGTCGTTTCCGGTAAGGTTGTATGCATACCAGATCGAGTCTACGAATATGCCGCCCGCGGAATCCGTAAAGTAGAACGGAATCTGGCTCGTGTCTGCACCGTTCGTATATGCATCCGGCTCGTTCCCGATAGGGAATGCCCCGCCCGAACCCGGTCCGCTGAGCCCGCCGTTCGTATACATGCTGAATAGACTCGTTGCCGGGTCGTACCCCACGCGAAGATCCCAATCTCCGCTCGAGGGTACAGGAGCGAGTGTTTCGTAATCGAAATAAACCGAACCGCCTCCTTCAGGTATCGAGAAGGTCGCTGTGTGCGGAGTGGTAAAGCTCGTTTCCCCCGCATTCTGAATGACGGATTCGATCGTTATGTCGAATATCTGATTAGTTATGTCATACGCTATCTCTGTCACGTGGAATTTCACGTAAGTCTCGCCGGTGTCGCTCCTTATTATCCACCAGCTGGCTGGATTGGCCGATACCACATGGGTCTGGATGTCGTAGAGCCACCACCCTTCGGAGGTGCCGTCACCTACTATAACCAGGGATGGGACGTCAGACGTGAATACCGATGCGTCCGGGTTGCCCTCTCCGTCGAGCGGAACGTCGCTGGACGAAATGATCTCGAAGTCTTC
>JBFWTW010000049.1:0-15542 GCA_050247635.1 Candidatus Dadabacteria bacterium
CATGGATCTGGCGATCGAGTGGAGTGAGAACCGCTTGATTGAAGGCAAGCGTCCTGGCGATGGCTCGCATAAGTCAGTCACTCTCGCCGAGCATGACCTCTGCCGGGGGCTCGAACCGGAGGCCGTTACACTCCTCGAAACCCTATTAACGAGCAGGCGTTACGAACCCGGCGATCTCATAGTTCGAAAAGGAGAGCCGGCTGATGAAATCTACTTGCTTATGAGTGGAGAGGTTAGTGTCAGAATCGATCTGCCCAATGGTCAGATCAAGCGGCTTTCAACGCTTTCTCCCGGTATGGCCTTCGGCGAGATTGCAGTCATAAACAGTTCGGTAAGGTCAGCTGATGTACACGCTGATAAGCAAGTGGAGTGCTATCTGCTATCAACAGCTGCTTTCGAGGAGCTTGGTGAAACGCACCCCATGATCAAGATGACGCTTCTTCAAAATCTGCTACGGAATTTCTCTCGAATGCTTACGATGGTTGAGCGGGAAGTCACTACACTTGCGTGGTGAGAAGTGAATTGTGGAAGGACCGTTTGGCTTTTGCTTGAATAGGTAAGTTGCAGTAAAAAGAGAGGGGGGTAGAGAATGAAGAGCAGGCGTTCCTATATAATACGCTTCATAATAGGTGTAAGTTTTTTATACCCATATCTGTATTCCTTTGCCGCTTTCGCGGAAACGTGTGAGAAGTCAGTCGCAAAAGCGGTCTCGGTGCAAGGTGCCGTAGAGGTACAAAAAGCGGGTGAAACAGAATGGCTCCCCGTCAAATTAAATGACACGTTCTGTCCCGGAGACAAGATTCGTGTAGAGGACAAAAGCCGCGCCGACGTAGCCTTGCTTGAGAAATCAGTAATACGCCTCAATGCAAATACAACCATCACAATCCAGGAAGTAAAGGACGAACGGATCAGCGTTGTAGACATGATAAAAGGAGCTGCGCACTTCTTCAGCAGAGGCCCCAGCAGCCTTGAAGTGCATACTCCTTTTACCACAGCCGGCGTCAGGGGAACGGAATTTCTTGTAAATGTCGAAGACGATAAAACCTTACTGTCGACTTTTGAGGGAACGGTAGTAGCATCCAACGATGCCGGCAGCGTAACCCTATCAGGAGGCCAATCGGCAATTGCCGAGGCGGGGAAGGCTCCGGTCCTGAGCGTAATAGCGCGGCCCCGTGATGCCGTTCAATGGACACTTTATTATCCGCCTGTCCTGTATATTCGTCCGGAAGATTTTCAATCCGGAGCGGATTGGGAGGGCATGGTCCGCACGTCCATAGAGCATTACATGAGCGGGTATATTCAGAAAGCTTTCGAAAGTCTCGAACAAGTCCCCGAAGATATACGCGATCCGCGCTTTTTTGCATATAGGGCCTCGCTCCTTCTGGCTGTGGGGCAAGTTGATGAAGCGGGCGTGGATATTAAGCATGCTCTGAGTATTGACCCAAATTATAGTGATGCACTGGCCCTTGAAACAATAATTTATATTGTTCTGAACGAGTAGGACAAAGCGCTTGAAGTTGCAGAGAAGGCGGTTGAAACAAATCCGGAATCTGCCACGGCAGAGATCGCCCTTTCCTATGCGCAGCAGGCAATGTTTGACCTCAAAGGCGCCCGGACAAGCCTCGAAAAAGCTGTCCAGCTGGATCCTCAAAACGCGCTCGCATGGGCCCGGCTGGCTGAAATATGGTCCTCTTTCGGCGAACTGGGTCAGGCACTAAAAGCAGCGCAAGAGGCTGTAGCCTTGGAGCCCAATCTCTCGCGGACGCAGACCGTCCTTGGCTTCGCCTATCTGACGCAGGTTGACACAAAGCAGGCCAAAGAAGCTTTTACCAAAGCTATTTCCCTCGATGAGGCGGATTATCTCCCGAGGCTCGGACTCGGTCTGGCAATGATAAGAGACGGCAATCTGCATGGCGGAGGAAGGGAGATCGAAATCGCCGCTAGCCTTAACCCGAACAACTCCATTGTCCGCAGCTATCTGGGAAAGACGTACTTTGAAGAAAAACGCACCAAGATGGATGAGCGTGAATACGAGATCGCTAAAGAACTGGACCCCCGTGACCCGACACCGTGGTTCTATGATGCGATTGCGAAACAGACTACAAACAGGCCCGTAGAAGCTTTGCATAACGTGGAAAAATCGATAGAGCTGAACGACAACAGGGCTGTCTATAGGTCGAAACTGCTTCTCGATTCCGATCTGGCCGCGAGAAGCGCCGGTCTTGCCCGTATCTACACAGACCTCGGATTCCAGCAGCTTGCGCTTGTTGAAGGATGGAAGTCGGTCAACGTCGATCCCTCGAGCTTCTCCTCACACCGGTTCCTGGCGGATTCATATGCCGCCTTGCCCCGACACGAGATAGCCAGGGTGAGCGAGCTGTTGCAATCGCAATTGCTTCAGCCGATAAACATCACTCCGATTCAGCCCCGGCTTGCCGAGAGCAATCTCTTTCTGATCTCATCCGAAGGCCCAGGAGCCGGTTCTTTCGATGAGTTCAATCCGCTTTTCAACCGTAACCAGGTAACCCTGCTGTCGAGCGGGCTGGTCGGTGAGAATGAGACATGGGCCGGGGAAGGCATCGTATCAGCCATATACAATAAAGCCAGCTTCAGCGGCGGCTACTCTTATTTCGGCACGGACGGTTTTCGGGAAAACTACGATCAGAAAGATCAAATTGTAACAGCCTATCTCCAATTGGAGCTTACTTATAAAACCAGCATTCAAGCGGAGTACCGTTATAGAAATACAGACTTGGGGGATCTCGCGCTCAGATTCGATCCCAATGACTTCCTCCCCGGTCTTAGAAACAAGGAAGAAAGAAACTATTTCAGAATCGGCGGGAAGCACGCATTTTCTCCGTCCTCTATCCTCATCGGCAATTTCACATATCAAAATGCGGACTTCAAATTAACGGATAAACTCAGCTCGTTTGATGCAAAAAGGCCGGAAGATGCCTATAGCGCCGAAGCACAATACCTTTTCCGTTCGCAATATATTAATGTTGTCGGCGGAGCAGGCTATTTCGATATCAACGGAAGGATCGATACGACCATCACGATTGATATACCACCACCCGACGGGCCGATCATCGTTCAATCCACCACAAGCACGGACCTCCAACACGTAAACGCTTACGCCTATACCTATATCAATCCACTGAACAACGTGACTTTCACTCTCGGGGCGAGCGCGGATTTCCTGAGCGGAGACAGCCCCGATGTCGGTGACAAGGACAAGTTCAACCCTAAATTCGGCATTACCTGGAATCCGATTCCGTCTACGACATTACGCGCGGCGGCCTTCAGGGTTTTAAAAAGGACTTTGATTACCGACCAGACTTTGGAGCCCACCCAGGTTGCCGGCTTCAACCAATTCTTTGACGATGTTAACGGAACGGAATCCTGGGTCTTCGGCGGGGCCGTCGATCAGAAATTCCCGAAGGATATTTTCGGAGGCGTGCAATTCTCGAAGAGAAATCTGGAAGTTCCGTTCCTGGATTTTGTAGTTGACCCCGAAAATCCTCAGCTCCGGAATGAAGATGTTGACGAATATCTGGGGCTTGCCTACCTCTTCTGGGCGCCGCATCCGTGGTTTGCTCTACGAGCACAGTATATATTCGAGCGATTCGAGACTCAGGGATTGACTGATCAGCCCAAGGAGCTCACGACAAATCGCGTTCCTTTAGGCGTCAATTTCTTCCATCCTTCCGGTTTGGGCTCTAATGTGACGGTGACATATCTTAATCAGGACGGAGATTTCCTGTCACCCGAAGGAGGCGGGTTTGAGTCCGGCGATGACAACTTCTGGATCGTCGATGCGGCTGTCTATTATCGACTACCGAAGAGGCACGGCTTCATCACTGTGGGGGCAACGAATCTCTTTGACCAAAAGTTCAACTATTTTGAGGTAGATGTGGACAATCCGCGTTTTCAACCGGACAGGATGTTCTATGCCCGAGTTACATTGGCGCTGCCCTGAACGGAAATAAATCGAGGAAAGAATATGAGCTCCGACAGGAAATTTTTAAAAACTAAAATTTGTAAAAACATATAAGGAGGTTGTCATTATGTTGGAGAGAATAACTCAGATTTGCCTGTTGGCATTGGTTGTATTGTCGGTGACGGGGATCGGGGCAGGTGCTGCCACATGTCCTTCCGGGTACACGTACAAATGTCCTATCATTGGAGGGACCAAATGCTGTACATGCTGGAGGACAGGAAGCGAAATTTGTGATACTGAAGTCACAGGGTTGGGTAACATCAAGAATTGCATCCCCGGTGTTAATTGCCCTGTCGTGACATGTTCCGTCTACGGCACGGCCGATTTGGGGGACGGGTCATGTAACCCTGATACCCTGGACCCCGACTGCGGCATCGAGGGTATCGCTTACTGTGTAAATCCTGCGGGTAATTCATCAAAAGCTAATGGGAATCCATTCACTTTGGAGACTACTCTCAGTGCAACAGCCAGTATCGATAGATGCGACAAGAACGGCAAATGTCAAAAGTCGATTGAGGTCAATCCGGATGACTGCCCGGGGTGCTGTATTAATCCGAATTGGCAATTTAAAACATTTACCGCCACCAAATTTAATGGAGAGGTCTGCGTATGCCCCGGCGGATATTCGACAGATGGGGAATGTTGCGGAGATACGGAAAGATTGCTTGGCGGTAGCTGCGCGACTGCAGGGGAAGAGGTCTGTATTGTACAGCAGTGTACGGCTAATTTGGACGGATACAAGCCGGGACGGAGCTTACCGTATGATTGCGTCGATCTCCCGCAATAGGTAATTGGTCGAGGCATTCTGATACCGTAAGTTAATGCTGTCTAAGATAGTTATATTTTGATACTCCGTTCTCAATGACAGATACGGATTCGGGGATGTTTGTGCCTATGAGATTAGATTTAAATCTCTATTATCGACAAACCCTATTACTCTCACGGCTTGCTCGATCCTGCTGGTTTTAGGGCTTTTTGTGCTAAGGGTATCGATCCTCGATCTGATTGAACTTAAAACTTACGATCTTCGTTTTCTGACTCGCGGTCCGATGTCGCCGTCCACAATGGTCGTTATAGCGGCGATAGATGAAAAGAACCTTGATAGCAAATTACTACTGACGACCATGAAAGTAAGCGTCTCAGGACAATAATTCAATCACCTGGCTACCGAATCATAAATCCGACTGCAACTACAGCACTCTCCACAACATCCAGGGCTCATGATCTAATTGAAATTTCTGGAAATAAAGCAAAGAGGATATGGCTGGGGCTATTGAATACACTTCGAACCCCGGAATATCATTCTCTTTTAGGTCAATATTCTAACTTTGCATTGGACCAAACGCATTAATGCCAAGCTAAATTTAAAAACTTGGAGGAGGTTTCATTCGACAGTATTTGGCCATGATGCGATTATCTGCTTTATTTTGGAGGGCCTCTCGGCGATCATCACATTCTTAAGCCACCCACTATCACAACTCATACGTGCTAGCGTTCCAAGAAGCTCGACGTGGCTGTTAGGCTGCTCCACAGGGGAAAGTATCAGGAACATTATTTTTGCCGTCCTGCCAGCCTCCCGGTCGAGTATCCCGGACCTGCACACTCCAAGTGCGACTCTCGGCTGAACTATCCCGTGTATACGGGCATGGGGTATCAAAACGTCTTCTCCAACGAACGTCCCTCCCTGTTTCTCCCGCTCTATGATTGCCCTCCATGCAACATCTTTGATGTCGGCAAGATCACGCAAGCATACATCGAGAAGCTCCTTCATCGCAGCTTCTTTTTCGATCGGTTTCTCCCAAATAATTGTCTCGATATTTGCTAGAGGGGAGTCCGTCTCGCCGGGTTCTACGTCCTTGTTCCAATCTGAATCGTTCAGTGCTTCGGGAGACGCTGGTTCTTTCGGTGTATGAATCACGGCCTTGTGTATTGAGCCTGTGTCGAGCACTACAATATTTATCCCATCACTCTCGGTTATAAGCCTTTCGACAATGCTTTTCTGTCCCAGCAGCCTCCGCCAGTAGGGATACTTCCCTTTTGTCGAACCTACTACGATATGCCCGACCCTATATTCCTTCGCGAACTGGAGTATCGTTTTCACTATATCATCGCCTTTGTAAGTGAAGACGGTCGCTCCCAGCTCCTGTGCAAGCGTAAGGGTATTCGATAAAATGCGCTGGGTTTCGGCATCGATTACCGTGGGTTTTTCATGGGATGTCTGGACGTAGACGGCATACCAGTTTCGGTTGAGGCGCCCTGCGAACCGGGAGGTATAACGGAGAAGCGCTTCGCTGTTGGGTCCCCGCGAGCTCAGGCAAACCATTACCTGGTCGGGATTCAGGGAAGTGTCCTCGTCCAGGGCTTCACGCCTTCGGTAATCGATCTGTGCAGCGAGCTCTCTCAACGTGAGCTCGCGGAGCTGTTCGAGATTGGAAGGTTTGAAGAAATGGCTAAGCGCGGTCTCAATCCTTTCCTTAGTATATACCTTTCCATCGGCCAGACGCTGGCGGAGGTCCTCTGTAGTGACGTCCACGTTAACCAGTTGATCGGCTTCGGCGACTACATGGTCGGGTATACGTTCTTTAACCCTGACACCTGTAGCTCTTTCAACTGTTTCGTAGAGACTTTCGAGATGCTGTATGTTGAGAGTGGAGATTACGTGGATACCGGCTGAAAGAATCTCCTCCACATCCTGGTAACGCTTGGCGTTCCTGCTCCCGGGCACATTGGTATGAGCAAGCTCGTCTACGAGTACCACTGCCGGCCGGCGCTCGAGTATTGCATCCAGATCCATTTCTTCAATTTCGATACCTCTATAGGTAATTTTCCTTCGAGGGATGATCTCGAGTCCTTCGAGAAGTGCTTTCGTTTCCTTTCTTCCGTGGGTCTCGACCAGTCCGACCGCGACGTCGATGCCGTCGTCTTTCAAGTGGCGGGCCTCAAGAAGCATCTCATATGTCTTACCCACGCCCGCGGCATACCCAAGATAAACCTTGAGCTTTCCGCGCTGAGACCTGCGGATCATGCGAAGGAAGCTGTCCGGCCGATTCTCGTTCATGCGAACGAATCACCCCTTATAGCTATATTACACCGGATCATCATCGTGTCGTCTCATCGAGCTGCTTGTTTACAAGAAGCACGTTTACGAGCGGCTCGGGAGTGAGCGGACCCCCGGTCTTTACAGCATGTTTCTCTAGCATGCTGATAACTGTTTCAACCGGCACACCTCTAGCCTTCGCAACCCGTTCCGCCTGATACCGCGCAGCTTTGAGGGTTATGTGCGGGTCGAGCCCGCTCCCCGATGCCGTTACGAGTTCGGCAGGTATGGGATTATTCACCGTGGCTCCCATAGCGTTAATTATGTCTTGGGCTCTCTCGGTAAGCTCGGGATTAGTCGGAGAAAGATTGCTTCCGCCGGTAGCTGCTGCGTTATAGTCGACCGCCGAAGGTCTCGGCCGGAAGTACTCGGGGCGCGTGAATTTCTGAGCTATCAGCTCGCTCCCTATAATCTTTCCTCGCGCGTCGGTCATGAGCGAGCCCTCCGCCGTGTGGGGTATGATGGTTTGGCCGATTGCAAATATCAGCAGTGTGTAGAGAACGCAGCACACCGCCATCGTGAAGATCACGATCCTCACAGAGGTAACAAGCTGCCCGGCTAATCCAACATTTTCTTTCATGATCGCGTCTCCTAAAAAAGCCCCGTTACGCCCAGAGCCATGTCGATTAATTTTATTCCGATAAATGGGACGATAACACCTCCAAGCCCGTATACCAGGAGATTATTCCTCAAGAGAATTTCTGCTCGCGCCGGTCTGTATTTAACTCCCTTTATCGCTATTGGTATCAGGATCGGTATGATCACGGCATTGAATATCAGCGCCGATAGAATGGCGCTCTCTGGGGTGCTCAGCCCCATAATGTTCAGCGCTCCAAGCCCTGGTATTGCCAATATAAAAATGGCGGGGATGATCGCAAAATATTTAGCCATGTCGTTCGCGATGGAGAAGGTCGTTATCGCTCCCCTTGTAATGAGTAGCTGCTTTCCGATCTCTATCACTTCGATAAGCTTGGTCGGGTCGCTGTCGAGATCGACCATATTTCCCGCTTCCTTGGCCGCCTGGGTGCCTGAGTTCATCGCTACGCCGATGTCTGCCTGTGCCAGGGCGGGGGCGTCATTCGTGCCGTCCCCCATCATGGCTATGAGTCTGCCCTCTCGCTGCTCCCGGCGAATATATTCGAGCTTGTCCTCGGGCTTTGCCTCGGCAATGAAGTCGTCCACGCCGGCTTCTTTCGCTATCGCCGCTGCGGTGAGAGGGTTGTCCCCCGTAACCATTACCACCCGAAGGCCGATTGCCCTCAGGCGGATTATACGATCCCTGATTCCGGGCTTTAACACATCCGATAGCGAAATGACGCCTAAAATCTCGCTGCCTTCCGCAACGGCAATGGGCGTGCTGCCCTCGCGAGCGACCGTGTCAACGATCTCCTGGAACGAATCGGGAACTGAGCCTCCCGCCTCTGTAACAAAGGTCCTGATCGCGTCCGGCGCGCCCTTTCTGAAGTGCCGCCCGTCTTCTGTATCGAGTCCGCTAAGGCGTGTCTGGGCGGTGAAGGGTATAACGTCACCCGAAGCTTCTCCCGGAGCTGTGCTGCCTAATGTATCCTCGCCCAACTCTACTATCGATTTGCCCTCCGGCGTGAGGTCGCCGAACGATGCATACATAGCCGCTACCGCGAGCCGCTCACGGCTTTCGTGAGGCATGGGGTGATACTCTGTCGCCTGTCTGTCGCCCACCGTGATAGTGCCCGTCTTATCGAGAAGCAGCGTATCGATGTCTCCCGCAAGCTCGACGGCCTTGCCGCTCTTTGCCAGCACATTTGCGGAAAGCGCTCTATCCATTCCCGCAAGGCCGATAGCTGCGAGGAGAGCGCCGATAGTTGTCGGTATCAGGCATACGAGGAGCGCAATCAACGTGGGGATCGGAATTTCAACCCCAAAGTATTTACCCATGGGATAGAGCGCCCCCGTCACCATGAGAAAAGCGAGCGTAAGACCGGCGAGGGTTACGGTAAGCGCAAGCTCGTTAGGGGTCTTCTGGCGCACCGCTCCCTCGACGAGGGCTATCATACGGTCGAGGAACGACTCGCCCGCGCCAGCGGTTATGCAAACTTTAATGCTGTCCGACAGGACGCGCGTACCGCCCGTAACACCCGATCGGTCGCCCCCCGCCTCCCTCACAACCGGGGCGGATTCTCCGGTTATGGCGGATTCGTCGACGGTTGCCACACCTTCTATTATCTCGCCGTCGTTGGGTATCACTTCGCCCGCGGATACGACCACGACGTCCCCTTGCCCGAGCTCATCCGAGCTAACTTCCTCCGTACGGCCGTTTATAATCCTGCGAGCGAGCGTTTTTCGCCTGGTCTTCCTTAGTGTGTCGGCCTGAGCCTTACCCCGCGCTTCGGCTAGGGCTTCGGCGAAATTGGCAAACAGCACGGTCGCCCATAGTATCATGGTGACCCAGAGGGTGTAAAAGACGGGATTGTTGCCTCCATAGATGTTCAAGATGAGCACAAGGGTAGTCGTTGCCGCACCGATCTCGGTAACGAACATAACGGGGTTACGCGCCATTGTAACGGGATTAAGCATTAAGAATGATCTTTTTATTGCGCTTTTGACCAGCTCCGACGCGAAAAGAGAAGCCTTCCTCACCTTTCGCCGTTCAAGCTTTGCCAGTTCGTTTATCTTTTGCGAATCTGTCATTTTGATTCCTCTTTGAAAATTCTTCAGGTGCCCTCAACACACTACATCCCGGCAGTTGTCAGGTGCTCGGCGATTGGTCCCAAAACTGCAACCGGCATGAACAACAACGCCCCTACCAGGATTACCGTTCCCAGAAGTACAATCCCGAAAATTGGCGTATCCGTACGAAGTGTTCCGCTCGTTTCGGGGGCAGCTTTCTTCACAGCAAGTGACCCCGCTATAGCTAAGGGCAGTATTATAGGAATATAGCGAGCGAGCAGCATGAATACGCCTGTAGCGAGGTTCCAGGGGACCGTATTGTCTCCGAGACCTTCGAAGCCGGAGCCGTTATTCGCGGCAGCGGAGCTAAACTCATAGAGTATCTCGGAAAAGCCGTGCGCCCCCGGATTAAGCACGGTCGAAGCCCCCCATGAGGTCATAGCGAATAAAGCGGTCCCGCCGAGTATAAAGAGCGGGTGGATCAGAAGCGCAAGGAGAGCGAGCTTCATCTCACCCGTCTCGACTTTTTTCGTTAGGTATTCGGGCGTACGGCCCACCATCATCCCGGCTATGAATACGCCGATTATGATGTAAATGAACATATTGATAAGGCCTACTCCCACACCGCCAAAGGTCACGTTAAGCCACATGCCGGTGAGAGGAATAAGTCCCGTCAGCGGGTTCAGGCTATCGTGCATGCTGTTTACCGAGCCGTTACTAGTAGCGGTCGTGAACGTCGCCCAGAGCGGGCCCGCCGCGCTTCCGAAGCGGAGCTCTTTTCCCTCCAGGTTGTTTGAGGACTCGACGGCGAGATCTGAAAAAGCTGCGGTGGGTGAAGTTTCGAGATAGACGGCAAGCCCGGCGGTAGAAACCAGTACTGCGGTCATGACGACGAAGATTACTCCGGCATGACGCATCCTGTTCGTTATTCTTCCGAACATCCACACGCATGCCATGGGTATGAGTAAAATGCTCACGCACTCGACGATGTTGGTGAAGAACGTCGGGTTCTCGAAGGGATGTGTAGAATTGGGTCCGAAAAACCCTCCTCCGTTCGTGCCGATCTGCTTGATCGCAACAAACGCCGCAACAGGTCCCCTTGCAATCGTCTGTGTGAAACCTTCGAGCGTTTCTGCCGTTACGGAGCCTCCGAAAGTCATAGGTACTCCGCTCAGGACCAGCAGGACCGCAACGATAATAGCAACGGGCAGAAGCACCAGAAAGGCCGCATTCAGCAGGTCACGGTAAAAATTCCCGAGATCGGGCTTTCCGGAGAGTCCTCTCGAAAGCGCCGTCAGCGCAGCGATTCCCGTCGCTGCGGAGACGAACTGGAGCCACATGAGCGCGAACAGCTGCGTAAAATAGCTCATCGAAACTTCGCCCGAGTAGTGCTGGAGATTCGTATTAGACGTAAATGAAGCCGCGGTATGGAATATCAGACTCGGCTCGAGAGCACCCTTTCCATCGGGATTAAGCGGCAGATACTCCTGAGACGCCATGATCGAATACACCAGTGCGAACATCACCGCATTAAAGAGGAGTAAAGAGAGGCTGTACCGTTTCCAGTCCTGCCCCTTGTCGATAAAACCTCCGCAAACAGTGCGGAACAACCTTGTAAAACGTCCCCTTAATCCGGTTTCGTGCTTCCCTGGGTCCATTGCCCACGTCATGGCTTTTCCCAAAGGCCATGAGAGCAGAGCCGGAATGCCGATAAAAATTCCTATAAACAGTAGCTGCATCTTCATACTCCTCTAAAAACGCTCCGGGTCGATGATCGCGTACGCGAGGTAAAGAAAACTAAACAGAAAAACAATTGCAGCTATCCAAAGCATTCGAGCCTCCTGTAACTTTTCTAAAACACGGTTGAGTTCAACATTGCAGTACTCTTCTCACGCATCGTCACGTGCATTCACAGTTGAAGAATGTGCCGGTGGCAGTGTAAATTCGAAGGCGGAGCCCCTTCCCTGCTCACTCCTCGCGCTCACTTCTCCTCCGTGAGCCTCGACTATCTCTTTGACGATAGACAGTCCCAGTCCTACACCTGACTGTTTTTCTTGTCCGGGCACCCGGAAGAATCGGTCGAACAGATTCGTGATGTGTTCAGCTGGTATTCCTGCGCCCGTATCTTCAACCGAAAACCGGACAAATCCCCCATCCTCGTACGCCCGAATGGTCACTTTGCCGCCGGGCATCGTAAACCTGAGAGCGTTAGACAAGAGATTGTCAAATACATTCTTGATCCTTACGGAATCGACGAGCACATCCGGCAGGCTATCGGGAACTTCATATTCAATGGTAATCCCCTTGTCTTTTGCTTCGATAAGGAAGGGATCGATAGAGTCCCGAACCAGGGTACTCGGTGAATGGATAGC
The DNA here is from genome assembly GCA_050247635.1 of Candidatus Dadabacteria bacterium. Classification (GTDB taxonomy): domain Bacteria; phylum Desulfobacterota_D; class UBA1144; order Nemesobacterales; family UBA2774; genus JADLGH01. Next base: position 12,116 of record JBFWTW010000049.1, read on the forward strand.
GAAATCGAGCCCGGCCCTCTCGGACTCGATGCGGCTAAGGTCGAGAAGGTCGGTAATTATGCTCACAAGCCTGTCGCTGTCTTCCCTCGCTCCCATTAAAAGGTCTATCTGCTTCTCATTAAGAGAGCCGAGCTTCTCTTCGAGGAGAAGGTGTATAGACATCTGGAGTGATGTGAGCGGGGTTTTTAATTGGTGAGACACCGTCGATATAACCCCCCGTTTCATTTCCTCCTGTTCATATACCTGTGTGACGTCATTGAGTATCAGGGCAACCCCTGTATGCTCCCTGACGGTGGGCCTGACCGGTATCGGTACGACAACGGGTTTAAAGAAGTATTCGCGGCCGTCGGTGAAGTGCTGTATATACCCGTTTTTCGTATCGAGCTCCGTTATCTTGTCCTGATCCAGCGCCTTTCCCACCAATTCAGGAAGCCATTCATAATTAAGCTCTTTGATAAGCACGCCGGGATTGAGACCGAATAGCCTTACTGCGGCGTCAGTAGAGACTTCAACCCGTCCGTCGAGATCGAGAACGGCGATGGCGGTTGGGAGAGCCTTCAAAACCTCTTCCATCGCCCTGCGTGTACGAATCAAATTTAACCGCTCGCTCTTGCGGACCTGGCGTAAAGCCTCCGTCATCTCGTTAAATGATTCGGAGAGCCTCCCTATTTCGTCCCGCGACCCGGTTTCGAGCACTATGTCCAGATTTCCACGGCGTATCTCCTCGGCGGATTCCGTAAGCTTGCTGATAGGCGTCAATATCCAACGGTGGGTGAGATAACCAAAAAGTACTGCAATTATCGCGCAGGCTATTATGGCGGTAAGCATTTGACGGTATGCCGAATCGGCCAGCCTGCGGGCATTATCATTTGCCTCGTTCATATTCGCCTGATTCATCTCCAGGATTTCGTGAGCCAGGCTCTTTATTCTTTGAAACGACGGCAGAAGAGTAGAAAAATATGCCTCGTGCCTGGATTCCAGTGATCGGGAAGTATCCGTTACCAAAGGGATACTTTTCGTGTATTCATCAAATAACCTGACTATCTGCTCGGCCTTATCGTGCTCGAGAGGAATTGTGACATTCCCAAGCTCGGACTCGAGCGCAGATTTGAAATTTGCGGTGTTGTCATTTATTAGATCGATCCCTTCCCGCTGATTCCCCGCGAGTGTAAAAAGCACCCCGCTATCGATGCGCTCAATCGCTTCCTTCATATTTTGGCAGGCGACAACACTTCGATAATTCTCCTTGAGTATGATGTCTATCGCATATCCGAGCTGTTTTATCTGGGACATCGTAAGCAGCCCGATTACGACGACGATAGCCAGAAGCCCAGCGAACCCCAATATCAGTTTCTGGCGGATGCCCATCACGATCTTGCTCATGAGATGTATTATGGGCAATCGGCGTGCCAGGCCGAGGTTTGTAAAATATTGAATGATTACAGGCGTCCGGTGCTTGCCGTCCTTGCATTCGGCAAGAAGAGGCCGGATAAGCCTTGAATTCTGCAAGGTCTACTGTCGGGTTTGTTTAAGGTCAGATGCCGTACTGCTTGCGCTTGCGCCAGAGAGTGGCTTGGTCAATGCCGAGTGTATCCGCAGCTTCCTGGAGCGTTTTCGAGGCCGCCAGGACTCGCCTTATATGATCCTCTTCTATCAGGTCCAGCGACACAGGATCGCCGATCCTGACCGGTGGGGTTTGGGGAGATATAGTGTCGGGAAGATGCTCGATACCCACGGTATCGTCGGGACAAAGTATCGCCGCCCGCTCTACTACGTTTCTGAGCTCGCGTATATTGCCCGGCCATGAATAATTGCGTAACGCATTCATGGCTTCTTCACTGAAGCCTGTGAAGAGCTTGTGGTTTTGAGCAGCGAAGAAGCCGAGCATATTCTCCGCAAGCGGTTGTATGTCCTCCGGGCGTTCGGAAAGTGGAGGCAGCTCGATCTGGATGACATTAAGACGGTAGTATAAGTCTTCACGAAAGCGCCCCTGTTCTATAGCTTTCTCGAGATCGGTATTCGTAGCGGTTATTATGCGTACATTTGCCTTACGTGTGCGTTGATCGCCCACACGTTCGTACTCCATATCCTGCAAGAAACGTAGCAACTTGGGTTGAATGGCTATAGGCAGATCCCCTATCTCGTCGAGAAAGAGGGTCCCTCCTTCACATACGGCTATTCTGCCCGGATTATCGCTGAGAGCCCCGGTGAATGCTCCTTTAACGTGTCCGAAGAGCTCGCTTTCCAGAAGCTCCGGGCTCAACGTCGGACAAGATATAACGCCAAACGGACTTTCTTTTCTTGAGCTCCAGTCATGTATCGAGCGGGCCAGAATCGATTTTCCGGTGCCGCTCGGCCCCCTGATTATGACTGCGGCATCGGAGGAAGCGACTTGCTGCGCAAGTTTGATTGCACGCTCGACCTGTGGATGACAAGATTCCAGGACTATCTCCGGATGGAGCTTTTTCAATTTATCCTCAAGTGAGGCGATACGCCGCTCCATTCCCCTGATTTCCGCCAGGCGCTGCGTCACTAGGTCTACCTGTTCCGGTGTAAACGGTTTAGGAATATAATCGTCGGCGCCGCGTTTCATAGCTTCGACCGCGGTGTCGATCGAAGCATAAGCGGTTATCACTACTATTTTCAGCCAGGGAGAAATATTCAGAAGTGAGCGTATCAAATCGAGCCCGTTTTCAGTTCCAAGCCTTATATCCAAAAATGCAAGATCGAAGACACGGCTTTCAACCTCGGCAATTGCGTCACGGGAGTTGGTAACAGCTGTAACTTGATGTCCTCGGGACTCAAGGCAGACGGTAAGCGTTCTTCTTATATTCGCTTCGTCATCCACAATCAGGACTTTAAGGTGGGAATTATTTGGCAATTCTTTTCTCTTCGCCCCTGTGTAACTAAAACATTAAGTAGACAGCGAGTATCTTCCAAGTTTATACCTGAAGGTTAATTTATGCTGAGGGGTCACACAAGAAGCAGTGTTTTCGTAGTTCGATTCTATTGACGTAAAGTCCGGGCGGGCGTTTATCCAATTCTGAGGCAGCACCAAAGAATGGAGGGACGTGTCATAAATCTCTTTGGATGACAATGGCAAATTCAGCTTCATTTCATACCCCATTCGGCTCTGGAGAACATGACGCCTGAAGAGTATGCGAAAAAACATTTAAAAACGTCGGAACTCTCTACTCTGCCCGGTACGGCTTTTGGGTGAGGGGCATCTTTTTTGAGTTCTGTATTTTTAAGCCCGTCCTCGAGACCGGAGCGTGCCAATTCAAGAGCATTTCTAGCCCAGGACATCTAAGTTAATACCCAGATTGCCAGCACGCTACATACTAAAATGATCCACCCCAGCCTCACATATTTAGATATCTGTGGGGCATAAGATTCGGAGTAATCCGCCTCGCCGACATTTATCCCC
>JBFWTW010000050.1:0-15527 GCA_050247635.1 Candidatus Dadabacteria bacterium
TCTGCAGCTCTCGGTGCCGAAGAAGATGGACCACCGGGAGATCGACCCCAACGAGGTCGTGGAAAGGTCTGTTATTCTGGTAAGGCCGCGCGCCGAGAAAAAGGGCGTATTGTTAAACGTAAAGCATGGAGACGCCGCGCCGTGCCGCCTCGACTACGAAAAGTGCCAGCAGGTTTTAATCAATCTACTGATTAACGCAATCGACAGCACCGAGCCGGGGAAGGGGACGGTTTCGGTCAAAACCGAAAGCGTGGACGGCACGCTCCGGATAACGGTGCAGGATGACGGCTCGGGCATTCCCCAATTGGAAATAGAAAAGATATTCGAGCCCTTTTATTCGAATAAGAAGCAGGGCACGGGGCTGGGCCTTCCGATATCGAAAAAGATTATCGAATCCCATTCCGGCGAGATCACGGTTTCGAGCGAAGAGGGAAAGGGCTCGATGTTTACGGTTATAATTCCTTACACTCAGCAGGACGAAGAACTCACGGCGAAGGAAGCGGGTTCCGCTTAGGTATGCAGGTTATGTCACAGGAAATAACGATGGCTGCGAGGGGTGAATGAGCAATACGATACTTATAATAGACGACGAGGAGTTTCTCTGCGCCGGACTGAAAGAGGGCCTGACCGATGAAGGATACGTCGTGAATACGGCCGGCATGGGCGACGTGGGCGTCCTCATGGCCAAAAGGGATAATCCTTCCCTCGTCCTTCTCGATTACAAGCTCCCGGACATGGACGGCCTCGAGGTCCTGGGGCAGCTAAGTGCCATCGACCCCGCCCCGGTGACGATTCTCATGAGCGGCCAGGGCAACGTGGACACGGCTGTCGAGGCTATCAAGAAGGGAGCCTACGACTTCATAGAAAAGCCGTTTTCCCTGGACAAGCTGAAGGTCATTGTAAAGAACGCGCTCGATAACGCGAGGCTCAAGAGAAACCTCGATATGAGGCTCAAGACCGAGCAGAAAGAGTATGGATTTCACTCCATCATAGGGAAGAGCGAGGCCGTAAAGAACATAATCGAGCTTTTCGAAAAGCTCGTTACCACGGACCCGAAGACGATACTCATCGGCGGGGAGAGCGGGACGGGCAAGGGGCTCGCGGCGAAGGTGCTTCACCACAACGGGGTCCGGGCGGAGAAGCCTATAATAGAGCTTAACTGCGCCGCCATACCGGAAACCCTCCTCGAAAGCGAGTTATTCGGACACGAGGCTGGCTCGTTCACCGACGCGAAGAAGATGAAGACCGGGATACTCGAAGACGCGAACGGCGGCACCATATTCCTAGACGAGATAGGCGACATGAGCCCGACGCTTCAGGCAAAGCTCGTGAAGGTTGTTGAGGAAAGGACGTTCAGGAGGATAGGGGGGAAGCGGGATATTAAAGTGGACGTCAGGGTCGTCGCCGCAACCAACAAGGACCTCAAATCCCTTGTCGAGAACAACCAGTTCAGGGAGGACCTTTACCACAGGCTGAACGTCATCAACTTCGAGATGCCGACGCTAAGAGAGAGGAGGGAGGACATCCCCCTTCTGACGAAGCATTTTATAGATTTCTTCAACATAGATTTTAACAAGACTATAGATACAGTGCCGGAAGAAATCGAAAAGGCGTTCATGAGCTATCACTGGCCGGGAAACGTGAGGGAGCTCCGGAGCACTATCGAAAGGGCGGTTCTCCTCAGCTCAGGTAATGTGCTCGACCCCAAGTACATCCAGCTCGACGAGCAAGGCAAGGGCGTCAAGATACACAACGACGACAGCAAGATGTTCTTCGAGCTCGACATCGACAAGATGACGCTCGACGGCGTCGAGGAAATGGTCATAAAAAAGGCCCTCGAGCTTACCGACTGGAACCAGACCAAGGCGGCCGAGATGCTCGGGGTGACGAGGCAGATCCTCAGGAACCGCATGATAAAGATGGACCTTTTAAACTGAGCTGAAAAGGTTTAAACCGGCTGCCTCCATGGAGACGTATATTATAGTGCAGGGCCGGTGCCCGGCGGGAAATGTGAAACTCTAGCCGGGAATGTCGCTATTTCTGGATTACGCATATGATCCTGCGAGGGGAATTCGAATTTTGATTTGAAATCCTGAGTTCAGAAACATGGAGGAAAACGCCGATGCTCTTTAAATACATTGCGGAAAGCGGAAGCCGTCTCGCGCTCCTGTTTTTCGCATCTGCTGCAGCTCTTTTTATTTTTGCCGCGACGTCCCGGGCGCAGGCCCCGCTTGCCTACATAACCGACCTCGGCAATTCGATCGCCGTCGTCGATACCTCGACCAACGCGGTCAAGGGCAGCCTCGATCCTACCATAGCATCGAGCCTTATGGGCGTAGCGGTCAATCCAGACAGCGGTACCGTGTACGCTGTCGATCTCAATAAAACCGTTCATATAATAGATTCACCGTCCGATAACCCGTCGTACTCGATGATAGATCTTCCGGACGTGAGCCCCTTCGGTCTCGTCATAACCCCTGACGGCGGCACGCTCTACATAGCGAATGCCGGGGCGAACAGCGTTACGGTGGTGGACCTAGGCACGAGCGCTGTTTCGAGCATCGACATAGGATGCGACAGCGGCGGCACGAACAACTGCTCGACGACACCGTCCATTACTGTGACGCCGACGTCGAGCGCAGGCGCGGTTTATGTTTACGTCGCGACGAATACCGGGGTTGCGGTTATAGATACGTCGAGCAATACGCTTAAGGAGAATATCCCGGTTACGTGCGGAAACGACCAGGCGTGCGGGCCTATCTGGCTTGCCGCCAGCCCCGACGGTCAAACGCTTTTCATCTCGATATTCGGTGAAAATCAGGTACTCGGCATGGACATATCCATGGATAACGTGATCGATATTATCGCCGAGGTCGGCACGAGCCCGGAGGGGGCGGCCGTAACGCCCGACGGGAAGACGGTTTACGTCGCGAACATGAACGGCCAGTCTGTATCCACGTTCGAAGTCGAGTCGTGCGGGCCCGAGTGCACCGTTTCCACCGTATCCGGCACGGTCGTGAGCCAGCCGTCTATAATCGCAATCACCCCCGACGGCGGCAGCGCCTACGTCGGAGGCGACGGCGATTCGCTTTCCGTCATCGATACGAAGAGTAACTCGGTTACCGCGACGGTGAGCGGGCTTTCGGGGAGCCCTTTCGCGATGGCAATATCGGACGGGGACAGCGACGCTGACGGTATACCGGATTCCGTCGAGGGGAGCGAAGACACGGACGGGGACGGCGTCAAGGATTCGCTCGATACGGACGCAGACGGCGACGGCGCACCGGACGCAGAAGAGGCCGGGCCGGACCCGAAGAGCCCCGTCGATTCCGACGGTGACGGAATTCCGGATTACAAGGACCCGACTGTCGGGGGGAGCGCCGGCGGAAACGGCGGCGGTGGCTGCTCCATTTCCTCCGGATACGCCGCGGGAATGACGTTCTCTTGCCTCTTTTATCTCATTATCCCCGCCATGATACTCGCGAGGAGATTCTACAGGAGAGCCTCTCCAGTCAAAGCCGAATAGCAGTGCTTCCCGATTTCGACCGGACTCCCGGCCACGTACGTCAAGCGGGGCCGGGTTATACACTCCAAAAATGATAGACAGATCGGCACCTGAAGTGCTTTGAATTTAGGGTCAAAAATAGTAATATCATTTCAAACGCTCTCGAGGAGGTTAAAGGTATGGGGATACTATCCTGGATAATATTCGGCCTGATAGCAGGCGCCGTTGCGAAGCTCCTTATGCCCGGCAGGGACCCCGGCGGATTCATCTGGACCATTATTATAGGTATAGTCGGGGCGTTTATCGGGGGTATTATAGCAACACGAGTACTGGGAGATGCGAATTTTCAGCAGGCTTTTAATCTCAAGAGCTTCATATTTGCGGTCATAGGCTCGATAATACTCCTGCTCATATACCGAATGGTTAAGGGTAAGGGCTGAGGGGCGGCTTGGAATCGGGCGTTAAGCGAGTATCATTTCACCTATGCCCGATATTAAAGAAATCACACGGTTCCTCGACGATTATCTAAGGACCGGCGACATCGACGACACATCGTGGAACGGCCTTCAGGTGGAAGGGAAGGAGAAGGTCGAGAAGGTGGCCTTCGCCGTCGATGCCGGAGTCGAAACCTTCGAGAGGTCCGTAGAGGAAAAGGCCGACATGCTCGTCGTCCACCACGGCCTTTTCTGGACCAACCGGAATCCCTCCATATCCGGCTGGATGCTGGACAGAGTAAGAATCCTCCTCGAAAACGGCATATCCCTTTACTGCAGCCATCTTCCGCTCGACAGGCACGAGGAAGTCGGCCACAACGCACAGATACTTAAGCTCCTCGGGGCGAAGGTCGAGGACGAGTTCCTGCCATTCCGCGGGAAGAACGTGGGATGGACGGGCCGGCTCAAGAACCCCCGCACGGTCGCCGAGATCGAAACGAAGCTGGAAGAGGACCTTGGCGCAGAGTGCAGGACGCTAGCCTTCGGGCCCGAGCAGGTGAAGACGATAGCCATATGCACCGGCGGCGGAAGCTACGGCGGATTCTATGAGGCCATGGACGCAGGGGTCGATCTATACATCACCGGCGACGCCGTAGAAGTCTACTACACCGCGAAGGACGCGGGGATGAACGTCATATTCGCCGGGCACCATGCGACGGAGACGATTGGCCTCAAGGCCCTGGCCAAGATCGTATCCGGGCAGTTCGGCGTCGAGACGGTTTTCATAGACCTCCCCACAGGGCTCTGATTTTGGCCGAATATGCGTGAATTTCCCTAACCCCCCGCAACATTGACAGAACTCTCCGGCATGCTTAGACTATCTAGATTGAGGAGGTTTCAGAAATGGGAAGCGACAACGTCGTTAGAATATTCGATACTACTTTAAGAGACGGTGAACAGGCCCCGGGCTGCGGCATGACCGCGGAAGAAAAGCTCCGGGTAGCGCATCAGCTCGAAAAGCTCGGTGTCGATATAATCGAAGCGGGGTTCCCCATTTCGTCCGAGGGGGACTTCGAGTCGGTCAAAATCATCGCCGAAAAGATTCGCGGCTGCGAAATAGCCGGTCTTTGCCGGGCGAACTTCAACGACATCGACAGGGGCTGGGAAGCCGTCAAGGGGGCGGAGTACCCAAGGATCCATACCTTCATCGCCACCTCCGACATTCATTTGAAGCATAAGCTGAGAAAGTCGCGCGACGAGGTGCTCGAAATCATAAGCGCCGCCGTGAAGCACGCGACCCACTACACCGAGAACGTCGAGTTCTCGTGCGAGGACGCGACGAGGACCGACCTCGACTACCTCTGCAAGGCTGTGGACGTCGCCGTCAGGTCCGGGGCGAAGATCATAAACATCCCCGATACCGTGGGCTATACGGTCCCAGAAGAGTTCGCACATATAATAAGGACACTCAGGGAAAGGGTCTCGGGGCTCGACAACGCGGTCCTGAGCGTACATTGCCACAACGACCTCGGCCTTGCCGTCGCCAACTCCATAGCCGCCATAAAAGAAGGGGCGAGGCAGGTGGAGTGCACGATAAACGGCCTCGGCGAGAGGGCTGGCAACGCCTCGCTAGAAGAGATAGTCATGGGGCTTAAGGTCCGTAACGACCGGAATCCCTACAGGACGAGGATAAACACAGAGCACCTTTACCCGACGAGCAGGCTCGTTACGCAGGTGACGGGCGTGAGCGTACAGCCGAACAAGGCTATCGTCGGCGCGAACGCGTTCGCACACGAGGCCGGCATACACCAGGACGGCGTGCTCAAGGAAAGAATCACATACGAAATTATGAACCCCGAGGAAGTGGGCATCCCATCGAACAAGCTGATACTCGGAAAGCATTCCGGCCGTCACGCGTTCAAGGACCGCCTGGAAGAGTATGGATACTTCCTCGAAGGCGACGCCCTGGAACAGGCGTTTAAGAAGTTCAAGGACCTCGCCGACAAGAAGAAGTATGTTTTCGACGAGGACATAGAGGCCCTCATCAGCGAGGAGTTCGTAAGGTCCTCGGATTTTTACAAGCTAATATCCGCAAACTACTCGGGCGGCTCGGACATGCACCCTGTGGCCACCGTGAAGCTCCTCATCGACGGGAACGAGGTAACCGTTTCCGAGAGCGGCGACGGACCTGTAGACGCGGCCTATCAGGCTGTGTCGAAGGCTACGGGGCTTTCGCCCGTGCTCGAAACCTACGTCGTGGCCTCCATTACAGAGGGCATCGACGCGCAGGGCGAGGTCACGGTGAGGGTCGCCGACGAGGGCATCATAACCCAAGGCCAGGGCGCAAACACCGACATAGTTGTTGCGAGCGTGAAGGCGTACATAAACGCCCTTAACAAGCTCCGCTGGCGGAAAGAGCACCCGAAGAAGGTCGTGTCTCAGGGTATGTAGGGCAAAGCGTCCCGGTTTTTATAATTCGCCGGGTGTTTACGCGCGGTCTGCTATATACTTAAACAGATATGGCTTTTCCTACAAAAACAATCGAAACCTTTGTCAGGGCCGGGTATCCCATAGTCTATCTCGTCTCGTGGGAAGAGGAGCGGGTGGAGAACACTATAAGGTCCATCGGAAAGGGCTTATACCCGGATTCCCCGCGGTTCTCTGTCTGGTCTTGCACGGACGGTCTACGCGACGGCTCGGGTCCTTCCGCAGAATCGAAGGGGCTTATCGAAGCACTGGACAGGGTCCTGGAAGAGCCGGGGAAGGGCTTTTACTTCTTTAAGGACATGGCCTTTTACCTTAGCGATCCGCGCGTTATCAGAAAGCTAAAGGATACCTATCAGAAGCTCCGAAAAACGCCCAAGACGATTTTCATACTCGCTAACAGCGTCAACATCCCGCCCGAGCTCGAAAAGGAAATGGCCGTCATAGACATAGACCTCCCGGACAGGGCAGAGACGGGCAAGATATTCGACTACATCATTAAATCGCACGCGAGCGAGGCGCTCCAGAATTCGATGAGCCCGACGTTCAGGGAGGCTTCGATAAACGCGCTTCAGGGTCTCGGAGCGCTCGAAATGGAGCTCGCCCTCCGGCGGACGCTCGTCGGGAAGGACCAGCTCGGCGACGAAGCGGTCGATGCGCTCCTCGAAGAGAAGGCGCAGCTCGTACGGAAAACCGGCACTCTCGATTTCGTCAGGAGCCGCGTCGATATAGACGAGGTGGGCGGGCTCGAAAACATAAAAGAGTGGCTCGACGTGAGGCGGCTCGCGTTTTCGAGCAAAGCTAAAGAGTTCGGCCTCGACGTCCCCAAGGGGGTGCTCCTGATGGGGATAAGCGGGTGCGGGAAGAGCCTCTGCGCGAAGGCTATCGCGACGTCGTGGAATCTGCCGCTGCTCCGGCTCGACCTGAACCAGGTGTACAGCGAGTCGCAGGGGAGCCCGGAGGAGGCGTTTCGAAAATCGATAAAGACGGTAGAGGCAACGTCGCCGTGTGTGCTGTGGATAGACGAGATCGAGGCAGGCATAACGAGGAGCGGGGAGAAGTCCGGCGACAGCCCGACGTCGAGGATCTTCGGCTACTTCCTTACGTGGATGCAGGAAAAAAAGTACCCGGTATTCGTTACGGCGACGGCGAACCAGATAGACCTCCTACCGCCTGAAATCCTCAGAAAGGGGAGGTTCGACGAGATATTCTTCGTCACGCTCCCGAATCAGAAAGAGCGGAGGGAGATATTCAGGATACATCTCCTTAACCGCGGCAAGAATCCGGACGACTTCGACCTCGATTCGCTGGCCAAAAATACGGATGGGCTCAGCGGGGCGGAGATAGAGCAGGCCGTCATATCGGCGCTCTTCGAATCTTTCTCGCACGAAAAGGAGCTTACGGACAGGGAGCTTATCATAGCGGCCTCGTCCATTGTGCCGCTATCGACGACGATGCGCGAGGAGATATCGAAGCTAGAGCGCTGGGCGTCGAACAGGGCGGTGAAGGCGTCCCGGTAAGTGTGATAGTCCGCTCGATTCCCCCAGACTTTAAGTTGCCACAATAAAATTAAGACCCCAGAAGCCATGTGAAGGCGTTCCGAACAAATGCCTTGCCGTTCGAGGCCGCGGGTTTGCCGTGGGCTATCAGCACCCGTTCGATCGGCCAGTCTAAAATTCGTCCAAGCGCGGCGCGGGCTTTCCGGCGATTGATGAAGCTCGCGCGCCATTCCCGCGGAGCGCCGGGATTCGGCTCCATGATTCCGTCGAGGCGGGCCACGTAGCCCCGCCAGCCGCCGAACCAGTCGCACGGCAGGTTTTCAATCAGGTCGGCGAATATCGCGGTGCGGCTGGCGCGATGAAAAAAGACCGCCTCCGTCATCACGAAACTGCCCTGCACAAGCACCTGATCCAGGTCGGCCGCCCAGCCCTCGTCGGGTGCATCGGCCAGGTCTCCGTCGAATACGAGGTCCTTCCGGCGCTTGCGCAATCCCGGGGAGGCGAAGAGGCTGGCATTCGGATAAGCGGACTTCCATTCTCCCAGAAAAAGGTGGTGCAGGAAATTGGGGGAGACCAGATAGCGGACCTGCCCCAGGGAATCGACCTCACCTTTCAGCTCATCCGAAAGCGCTACCGGGGACCATACGAACAGGCATCCGTCGGACAATCGGATCACCGCCATGCGGGTCGGGTAGGGGAAGCCGAGAAAAAAGGGCACTACAGGACCTTCACCAACCCAGATGCCCGGTCCGAATTCAAGCAGGAGCGCGCTCATTCTTATGTCCTCAGCCCGTGTCGATAAATCATCTATTTTAGTATTCCAGTGTCGAAAAATCCGGGGAGCTGCAACGTCAAGAGTACCTAAACATGTTGAAATTATATAGCACGTAACCCCTGCTAAGCCATTCTCATTCCCTGCTTACGCAGGGTTTTGTATCGACTTGTTTATTGAATATAGTATAGGGGTTAGGCCGGAATAGGACTAAAGTCTTATTTTGTATTTAAACCAAAGTCCGATTGTGGCTCGTACTTTTTCTATATATTATTCGAAGGTGAAAAATGTCGTTAAGTCTCTATTCGAGAGCGGCATCGGCATTAAGAAGAAATCCACCACGTCGGAAGAATCGAGGTTCCTCCCGCGCTCCATCCGTATTCCCGATTTCAAGAAGCTCAAATATGGAGTAAAGGATCACAAAACGGCTCACGATCCTGTATCGCAGAAATTCAGCGACAGCGAGTTCAACCCATCCGAACATGAAAGGGCACTGAAGTATCGGAGAGAAATTGACGGACTACGAGCAGTTGCAGTTCTTGCCGTGATTTTTTTTCACGCAGGTTTCAATGCATTTCAAGGCGGCTACGTCGGCGTGGATGTGTTTTTTGTAATCAGCGGTTATTTGATTACTACCATCATTCTTTCCGACATGAACAACCAAAAGTTCTCTATCGTCACTTTTTACGAAAGGAGGGCGCGGCGCATTTTACCCGCTCTTTTCTTTGTGATGTTATGTTGTCTGCCTTTTGCCTGGTTCTTGCTGCTGCCGAATGACTTGAAAGATTTTAGTGAAAGCCTCGCCGCCGTATCGGTATTTTCGTCTAACATCTTATTTTGGCGCCAGAGCGGTTACTTCGAAACTGCTTCGGAATTAAAACCCCTTCTTCATACCTGGAGTTTAGCGGTTGAAGAACAGTACTATATCTTGTTCCCTGTGTTTTTGATGTTGTTGTGGAAATTTCGTAAGCGACTTATTTTTGCGGCGCTTATGGTTGTCGGGATAGCGAGTCTGGCCGCTGCGGAGTGGGGCGCCTACAATAAACCTGATATGACTTTCTTTCTGCTGCCTACCCGTGCCTGGGAGTTGGCGATCGGCGCTCTGATTGCTTTTTACTTTCTATATAACCGAAAGCATGCGGAGTTCATAAAATCAAGAAAAAGGGTGAGTGAAGTACTTGGTATTATTGGTTTACTTTTGATTTGTTACTCAATTTTTGCGTTTGACGAGGATACACCTTTCCCGAGTCTATACGCACTGATCCCGACCGTCGGGACAGGACTTATAATCATATTTTCAACATCCGAGACCGCTGTCGGCCGGTTCCTCGGTATTAAAGCGATGGTCGGCATCGGCTTGATCAGTTATAGCACTAACCTTTGGCACTACCCTATATTCGTGTTTGCCAGACGCGCAAGTTTGACAGAGCCGGGAACTACTCTGCTTCTCTTTTTGTCCGCGTTATCGGTTCTGCTTGGATTTATCAGTTGGCGGTTTGTTGAGAGCCCATTTAGAAACAAGGGTATTATCTCGCGGAAAAAGATATTCTCTTTCGGTGCAATAGGCTCTTTTTTATTCGTGGTTATCGCCTTTGTCGGTGTTTATACGGATGGTTTCATTTACAGATATAACGGAAATGATCTAGCGGTGCTCGATATGAGCTTCGTAGAAAATCGAGATAAATATGTTACTTCCCGTTTTCTTCGGCTGATTGGAAAAGAGTTCGATAAAAATGATTCTAGACCCAAGGTCTTGATTATCGGAGATAGTTACGCGCAGGATTTGACGAATGCCTTATTCGAAACGGGTTCTAATAAGAGCATCCAGATATCAACGCATTTTATCAGAAAAGAATGCGGAAACTTGTTTATCCCGAAATCGCAGTTTGAGGATGAAATCCCTCGCGGTTATCTAGGCGCATGCAAAGAGGAAAGTCTCTTTGAAAACGAAGATCTGCGCAGGAGAATGTTGGAAGCAGACGAAATATGGTTTGCGAGCTCCTGGCAATATTGGCAGTCGGAACACATCGCACAAAGCGTGGAGAATGTAGAAGCTCTTACTGGGAAAAAGGTAAAAGTTTTTGGGCGTAAAAATTTTGGCTATGTTAATTTATCGGCACTTTTAAAAATGACTGAAGAGGAGCGGGTTGCTGTTCGCAATAGTGTGCCGAGAAAACAAATAGATGTGAATAATAAAATGAAAAACAGTCTTTCATCCGAAAATTTTGTTGATGTCGAGAAATTGTTGTGTGGAAATGACATAAATATCTGTCCGATTTTTACAGATACGGGCGAACTTAAAACATTCGATGGAACGCATCTTACACCCTATGGAGCTAAATATTATGGCAGTCAGCTCATCCGAAGCGGGGTGGTGCCGAATATATCGAGCTCAAGGTAGACGGTTGGAATATAGGGCCCTATGAAGAGTTACAGGCGGCAGGATTATTTGCTTTCCTATTCTCCTGCGGCAAACTTGCATTTTAGTCGCCCATCACTATTTATTTCTGGTAATTATTTGTTATACTAGCAGCTTACATGGGAGATATGTAAGTATCAGATTTCTGGCCATTGCCTAATCCGATTAGACTCGATTCGCATGATAGAGCTGATATCTTAGAAATTTTCTCGAGTCCTTTCGTGGGGATGTAGCTCAGCCTGGGAGAGCGCCGCGTTCGCAACGCGGAGGTCGAGGGTTCGATTCCCTTCATCTCCACCACTAATACCAAGATTTACGTTCCCAGTTCCTGATTGCAAATTACCCACCTCAGTTCCTGTATTTTACGAAAGCCGTTTTGCAAAGCTGACATCACAGTGAAACGATAGAAAAGCTCAGGCAGTAGGGATGATTTGGAAAACCGGCAAACCAGGTAATCAGATCTTATTAGGGGCTAGCGAGCGTGCTTATAGTTTTGGGGGCAATAAGTCTTCAAGGAAAAAGGCAGATAACGCGGAACGGCCCGGGAGCCCGGACTTGAAATAAATAGAATTTGCCTGTGTGCGCACTGTTTTCTCGCTAGTTTTTCTCAAATCCGCTATTTCCTTTATGCTGAGCCCCTTTAACAGCAGAAAGGCGACCCGCTTCTCGGCGTTTGTAAGCCCCCATTTGTCCAGCTGCTTGTTGATTTCAACACTCAATCCATCCACATAAGCCTTTGATATGTGCTTCCATTTTTGTGCTTCGATATTAAGCTCATTCGAGAATTGCTTTTCCTTCTCAAGCGTACGCTGCATCGTAAAATGGCTTTTTATCAGATAGTAAACCCCCGCCAGCGCCGTTAGCCCTATTATGGTTTCAACCGAGATATGCCATAATGCCACACCGTCCAGATAATCATTGAAGATATCTATAAAAGTCAGAACGGCTATAAAGACCAAAATGGCGGATATTACAATTCGTTCGTTTTTGGTCATTTTACGAAAGTTCAGTCGTCGTCATGCTCTTCACCGTGTTCTCCATAGCCGCCTTCTGTTTCGTGCTCCGCTTCTCCGAGCCTCAGCTCGGTTCCCAGTATATTCAGGGTCTGAGTGCTGCTGTTGTAGTTTGTAGCCAAATACCCGAGCCACGATACAAAAAGAACCATGAGAAGCAGCCCCGCAACCGGCCTCGTGCCGGCAATACCGGGGGCGTCCGAACTTGTCTTCTTTTTACCGTCCAGCATGCTCGACCATAAAGAATCTCTCTTCTTAAGATGGTGAAAGACGATACCGGCTACATGAATAATAACAGAAATCAGGAATATATTAGCCAGCAGCTCGTGGAGCTCCTCAAGGGTATCATTCTCGCCGCCGTTAGCCATTAATATACCGGAGACAGCAAGCCCGATAGCGCAGGCAAACATGATCACCGCCGCGTAGCTGGAAGCCGGGTTATGCCCCAGATAGGATTTTGTTTTGGATACAACTGCGTCTTTAAGGTAGACGATAAGTTCGATGGGATTTAATTTAAAAGATGAGAAACGCGCATAGGTCGTACCTATAAATCCCCAGATAAACCTCAGCCCCAGCAAAAACACAATGCTCAGACCCGCCAGCATGTGGTAGCCAAAAAGCGGGCTTTCATCGTCCACCGTTTTCGATATGGTAAAAGCTGCTATAAACAGGAAAGCGAAAAGCCAGTGAAAGAAACGCGTCGGCAGGTCGTAAACAAAAATCTTTTTCATTGCAAGCCTCCGGATATTTAAATTTCACTTTTAAATATATGGAGGAAGGGTTAATCCCGCATCGGTCATATGGTGTATAAAGCCGTATTTACTGTTTATCGTGTATAGGTCCGGGATGCCGGGAAGGGCCGAAATACTTGTGTAATTATTATAAAGAGTCGATTATATGCGACTTACCCAATTGGTGTTCGCAACGCGGAGGTCGGGGGGCGATGCCCCTCATATCCACCATAGTTCTCTACGGATTCGACTCCACGTCAGAGGATTGAGCATGTGAATTCGTAAGAACATCACTTCCTTACGTGTGAGTCACGGTGGAAGTGATAGTGGAACGTCTTCTCCACCGAATCACCTATGCCCAGGGCGTAACCTGCCATTTCCCCTATCGCGCTCACCACGAGTCCGAGCGCGAGGGCGGGATAAGCGAGAGGCTTGGTCCTGAGCAGCTCCTTGTTGCCGGAATAATTTCTTACGATTCCGAAGAAGCGTACGAAAGGAATGAGTGGCGAACCCAGTGTGAATGCCGCCCGCTTTATTCCCGGCCAGTTTTGGCTTCTGGTAGCGGCGAACATCCTTCCCATGTAAAAATGCACCGTCAGAAAGGTACCCAGAAACCCCAGGCACATGTGGTAGAGCCTGGCCCGGGGCTCGAGATAGAGCTTGTGGCCCTTTGCGCGCAGGTCCCAGTGAAGGACGGTTTCGGCCTCAAGGAGCCTGTCGAGCTCGGGTCCGTATTCAAGAAGAATGTCACGCCTGTAGCTGCTGTTGTGCCCGGGCAGGTGGCTCATCTCTCCGCCGGGATGCGGATACAGCCACTCGGAGTACCCTATCAGGAGATCGGCCCAGCCGATGGTATCGGCGGGATTGGCGTTATACATGACCGGGCCCACGGCCGCGCGGCCGTTCTGGTGAGAATCGATCAGCGCCTCGGCCCACCCGGGGTCAGGGAAAACATGGTCCTCGGCGAAAACTACCAGAGGGGCGGACGCCGCCCTGACCCCACCTGCCATTGCCTCTCCGTATGAATTCACGTCCGGCAGGCTCACTATCTGAAAGCTATTCAGGCCGTCAAGCTCCCGTGAATCGACCTCGAGATCGTCGGGTGAGACAGCAACTATCACGAGCTCGAGACTGTCCTTTACCGTCTGTGCCCTTATATGGTCGATTGTTCTCCTTATGGTTCCGTAGGTATCGGGGGTGATGATGACGACCGTCATATCGGGGCGATGTAGCGCTTTCATGATTTTCGCACCCCTTTATATACCGGCTTGCCGGACGACGCGGATTCGATCGCGGACAGTGCAATGCCGAGCGCGCGTTTCCCGTCCTCAAGTCCGCATCCGGGTTTCCTATCCTCTATTACCGAGTCGGCGAAACCCGCCCACTGTCTGTAATACGAATCCCTGAAAACGCCTCCGCGCCTGAGGACCTCGACATTGGCTGCGGCCCGCAAGATTCTCATGACCGGCTTCACCGCGAGCGAGCTCAGCCCGCCGGGGGGTGATGAGCAGGGCCTAGCCTCAAGCCCGCCGATGTCGTATAGAGAGAATCCGAGGCTTCCGGAATCGCCGTAAATTTCGATTTCGTTATTGTCTGTAGAACCGGAGGAAAAGATGGAGGATATCATGATGCCGTTTGACATTATAAGTGTGACGACAGCCGATTCATCCTCTATTTTGGACGAGACGGTTTTCGCATAGACCTCCTCCATATCCGTGTCGAATAAATAACATAGTAAATCGAAGTGGTGAACCCCTAAATCTATTATCGAGCCCCCGCCCTGCTCTCTCGCTCTCCTCCAAGGAGCGAGGGTTGAATGAGTTGTCGTAATCGTGGTGCGCGCCGAATTGATAAACCCCGGAACGCCGCCACGTATAGCGGCTTTAGCCTCCTGAACGCTCGTGTGCCACCGGAGATTAAAACCGACAAAGGCTTTTAAGTGAAAGGCTCCGGCAGTACTTATCAGCGTATCGAAATCATGAAGATTCAGGGCGCCCGGCTTCTCGACGAACAGGTGTTTACCAGCGTTCAGTGCCGCCATGCAGAGTGAAAACTGGAACGAAGGCGGGACGCAGACTGCGACGGCTTCAATGCCGGGGTCGTTTATAAGCTCGAGGGGATCGGCGTAGCGCCTGTTGATACCGAACCTGTCGGCGACCGTACTTAGTCTCCTCTCGTCTTTATCCGACAGTGCTGCGACGTCGATATTCTTCAGGAATTTCAGGGACGGCAGGTGAAAACTGTCCGTCACGTTTCCGCAGCCGATTATACCTATGTGAAGTACTCGGGATCCGTTTTTCATATTAGCGATTCGGTTATTTTATCAAAGAACAACAAATATAACACTCGCAGTATAGCACGGGATGCCGTCCAACCGCCGAGGCGTGTCCGTGTTTTTACATCCGCTTCGTTGTTATGCCCATCCGCTATCCACATTACAACTACAAAGAGTGATTGCTTTAAAGTCCGGTTTGTGTAATATCTGTAGAAAGGCGACGTAGTCAAAACTACTACAATCCAAGAGAAGCTCAGGCAAATATAAAGGGAGGGTGGCCATATGGTCCGAGAATTACACTCTAACCGCATTGTCCTGAAAGTAGCCCTGTTAGTCTTTTTCGCTTTTCTCAGCGTATCGGGATGCAGCGGCGATAATGTTCTTTTGACCGGGCC
>JBFWTW010000051.1:0-15508 GCA_050247635.1 Candidatus Dadabacteria bacterium
GAGGCAGGTTCTCTATGTGGAGCGCAAACAATTCCGTCCGTCTTACTATACTATCGCTGGTTTTGCTCGCGCTCCTTGTCCCGGGCTGTACCAATATAAAGACTACTTCCTACTTCACACCCACCACGACCAAGCTCGAACAGTACCAGGCAGTCCAGTTCGAGAATTTTGAAACGGAGATACCGAACTTCCCCGAAGAGGCCCTGTCGAAGGTCCCGGAGCAGGCCGCCGCGCTCCTCGAATCCAAGAACAAGTTCAAGGAAGTGAAGTTCGGCAAGATCGATAATATCCCCGCGACGGACACCGTTGTAGTATTGGGCGAGATAAGCGAGTACAGGCCGAGCTCCGACGTTTCCTTCGAGGGCGGTTCGCTCAAGTTCGGTGAGGTTGCCATAACCATAAAACTAGCCATCGTTAACAAAGCCACCGGAGACGAGATTTCCACGGGGGAGGTAAACGGCTTCAGCTCCCTCGGGTTCATGGCCAAGGATATATACGAGAGCCTGGCCGAGGAAATTGTTAAGTACATACTTGAGACTTACCAGTAAAAATTTATAATTTTTCAGTGGGTAAATCCTATGGAGGTAGTGATGAGAAAATTCATTCTTTATCTGCTGCTCCCCGCCGCCGTTTTCGGGGTTTTGCAGTTTGTTGTCTTACCGGCTTCGGCTCAGGATGCTGCCGCGCTGGACAAGCAGGCGAGAGAGGCGTTCCTGAAATTCACCCCGGAAGGATTCGAGGAAGCCATATCTCTTTACAACAGCGCGATTCAGGCCAACCCAAAGGATGCAGTAGCCTACGCCGGCCTTGGTGAAGTATATTCGTTCATGGGTTCTTACAGATATCTGGTTAAGGAAGATTACGAAGAGTTTTACAATCTAGCGTACAAAAACATAGTGAAGGCGCTTGAGCTCGGGCCGAATCTCGAACAGACGCAGATAGCACTGGCTTACAACTACCTTCATCTCAGCTGGGAAAAAGAGGCCAAAGCGGCGGCGAACAAGATTCTCGCTCAGAATCCGAACAACGCGGAAGCGCTCTACGTGCTCTGGGCTGCGAGCGGCGAGAATCCCGATTCTCCCGAGATCAAAAAAGTTCTCGAGCTCGATCCCAAATACATTCCCGCCTACATAAGCCTCGGAAACTCCTACTTCTTCAAGAAGCGTTCCTATGGTCAGGCGAGCGAGTATTTCAGGAAGGCCGCAGAAATCGCCCCTTCGGCGCAGATTCACAATCTCTTCGGTACGGTGCTGAGGACCCAGGGTAACTACAACGCGGCGATAGACGAATATCAGAAAGCGATAGAGCTCAATCCCAAATATGCGCCGGCGTATATGAACCTCGGGATCACCTATTTCTATATGAACCAGCTCAATCAAAGTATCGCCCGCCAGAAGGAGGCCATCACGCTCAACCCGAATTATCCGGACTCCTACTTCTTCATAGCGCAGGGATACGATAGAGAGAACAACGCCCCGCAGGCAATAATGTATTACAGAAAGTTTCTCGAGATGTCCCTCGAACAGGGTCAGTACGCAGGCTATGCTGCCACGGCGAGGGAAAGACTTGCAGCCCTTGGCGGCGGCGGTCAGTAAAAACCGGCACTAAATCACCTGCGCCGGAACGGTTACTCGTTCCGGCGCCTCCTTTTTTCCAGCGAGGCCGGTACCCGGGGGTTCCGATGGGGAATGAAACGAAAGAGCCTGACAGGATAACCCTTTCCTTCGGCATGGAATCCGGCGCGAGCCTCTGGAGCCTGGTCTTCGAAGGTTTCGACCAGGAAATAATTCTGGTTTCAAGATTCAGCGGCGCGGACGGCGATACCGTCAAAGCGCTTTACAGATTCGGCGCGAAGATAAACGAATCTTATAAAGATTGCCGTGTAAAACCGACGCGTACAGGCATCGAGATAAGAAAAACCCTCCCGGAAAACGATGCCTCGGTCATAAGCGAATGGATGGGGCTTATGAAAAATGTCCGCGACGAAATTTTAATGCTCGTCCACACACCGTCCGGAGAATTCCCCGCTAAAGCGTGCTGACGTCCCCCGCAACGACTGTAACCAGATCGCCGTCTTCTTTTCTAATCAGCATGTGACCGTCGTTGTCTATTCCTTCGGCGATTCCCTGAAAGGCGGTTTTGTCTTCGAGGCTCACCCTGACCCTTTGCCCGCCTGCGCCCCATCTCTCCGACCATTCGGAGATTATGGCGGCCTTCCCGCGCCCTGTGAAAGTCCTGTACCAGGCTTCGATCTCCAGAAGCAGGTCAGCCGTGAACTTGGCCCTGTCCACTTCCCTACCTAGATGCTGCCGGAGCGACGTCGCCGTTTTCGATACCTCTCCCATGTCGCGCCTCATGGCTTCGGCGGTCATGTTGACGTTAACGCCGATGCCGACGATTACGAACTCCGCTCTTTCTCCGTCGGGCTTCATTTCGGTGAGAACTCCGGCCGCTTTTTTATTCTCTATGACGACGTCGTTCGGCCATTTTATGAGCGGCTCCGGGATTCCCGTTTTCTTCATCGTTTCGACTATCGCTATGGATGCCGTGAATGTGAGAAGCGGGGCCTCCCATGCGGGTATGGAAGGCCTCAGAAGTACCGAGATGTAAAGGTTTACCCCCGGCGGGGATATCCATGTCCGCCCGAGCCTGCCCTTGCCCTCTGTCTGCATGTCGGCTATAACCACTGTTCCCTCGGACGCCCCGTTCCCGGCAAGCTTGTAGAGGACGGAGTTGGTCGAGCCGGTTTCCTCGTGATAATGTATGACCTTCCCCATCATCTCCGTTTTCAGAAGCCCGTTTAATTTTGGGACGAATATGGTAGACATGCTCGGTACCTCTCTCGTTTTTTCGTGTAATTGTAACCGTTTGTGAAGGGTTATTTAACCCTTTGTGGCGAATTCCGCCGGCATTTCAAAAAAGAAATTCCGGCTTACGGTATGGAATATCATCGTCCGATGCATATACTTTCACCATAACCTTTTTAAAGGGAAGTGATTGCTTTTATGAAGATTATCGTTTTTCTAGTCCTGCTTTTATTATCGATGCCTTTGGTATATGCGGGCGCACAGGGTGAGAACGAGCCCGCGGATATGGACGCTCCCGGAACGGGGTCGAATATCATAGACGCCACCATCGCCGAGGTCGTCGCCAACCCAAAGCAGTTCGACACGCTTAAGATCTCGGTCGAGGGCAAGGTGACGAAGATCGATTACAGACAGTCGCTCAAGGGCGAAAGGTTCGCCGTTTTCGAGCTGAAAGACGCGGAGAAAAATAAGATCAACGTTTACTTCGAGGATGACGGCACCCGTATACTTAAAGGGGACGAAGTAAGAATAATGGGCAGGTTCTGGAAGGAAAAGAGTTATTTCCTCTACAAGATAAAGAACGTGATCAGGGCCAGGACGATAGAACCCGCCCAAGAGCCCGAAAGCTCTTTATCATTATCTCCCGGCTGACATAATTGCCGCTTTTAAATAGATACCCTGTCGTTTAATATCTTATAGCATGGCAGTGCTCAAGAAAGGGTACGTAAAACTCCTCTTCCTTTTGCTCATCCTCCTGTTGACCGTGCTTGTTTTCCTTAACCTTTTTCTCAATCACAAGCTCGGCGCGGAAGGCCCGGCTTATGTCGAGAAATTCGCGGGTGAGCTCGGCTACGAGATCGGCTACGACGACGCATCCTTCGACCCGCTTTTCAGGCTCAGGATAAACGGCCTCTCGATGTCCTCACCGGACAAGCACTACGCCGAAATCGGCAGAGTTATAATCAGCCCTTCTATAATCTCTTCCATCCTGGGCCGGAGGATCAGCATAGGTGACGTCTACATCGAGCGGCCCGTCGTCAGGTACGACGCCGAAGCTGCGGACAGGCTGGTGGATTTCTTCAGGGGCGACGGCGGCGGGGAGGATAAGGGCGGCGGAGTATCCGTCGATGTGAAGCGCGTCAGAATAAGGGACGCTGCTTTCGAGATCTCCCCGGACTTTACGCTCACGTCCCGATCCATGGACGTCCTGATCATCGAGAGAAGCGGCGAGGCGGATTACGACGAAATAAACGCAGCCGGGGATATAAATGTGCAGGGCGTCGATACCGAAATAGCCGGCTCTGTAAACCTTCGGAAGGACGCGACGGACGGTAAGCTCGTCATTACCGCAGGCGGGTTGAGCGGCATTCCGCTTTCGGACGAAGACGGCGCCGAGCCGTCCGACGTATCGGCCAGGGCCGAGATAGAATTCCGGGCGGCGGCGACTGTTGAGTCTTCCGGAGCAATCACTCTCTCGGGCGAGGGTGAGAAGGATTCCCCCAGGCTCGCCGAGCTCGTCTACGCCCTCGATTTCGACCGCACTACAGACGCCGTATCGTTCGACAAGCTCGACTTCGACGTGCTCGGAATCCTCGCCGGAAACTTCTCGGGCGAGATAAGGGACGCGACCGGCGATACCGTTTTCGATCTCTCGGGCTCCTCGGGAGAGGGCGATATTTCGAACATCGTAAAGCGCCTCCCATGGCTCGACGCGGAGAAGATATCTGGTACTGCCAAGGCCGAGGATCTAAAAGTTAAGGGCTCTCTCAAAAAGGGCGACCTCAGCCTTACGGGGAAGCTCCTCATCGATAACGCAGGATTCGAATACGAGGACGGCACACTATCCATACAGGGACTCGACTGTACGCTCGATACATCTCAGCTCCTCCAGCCCCCCTTCACGCAGGGCGCTACAGGCAAATGCACCGCCGACACAGTCGCCTCGAATGCCGCGGGCGTAGTGAAAGATGTTTCGACGTCCGTCCGAACCGCGGCGCGCGAATCGTTCGGCAGCGCGGAAGTTAAACTCGTGGACCTGAGCGCGAAGTACCTCGGCGGCAGCATGTCCGGCACCGCAGGGCTCGACTTCAAGGACGGAAAGAGCGTCATCTCCGGCAGAATCAACGGGAGCGATCTCGACGTCTCTCAAATCCCTGACGGCCTGATACCATTCGGTATAGCGGGCAGGGCGGAATCGCTTGGCGCCGAATTCAAAGGCGAAGGCGGCGAATACGGCGCGGACGTGTCGTTTGCGATAAATGACCTCGAAATGAATCTCGGCGAGGGGAGGGATTTCAAACTGTCCCGCGCTACGACCTCCGCGCCTGTAAGAATAGAATATTCGGCCGGTCATCAAAAAGCCGAAGACGGCGCTTCCGGGCACTACGGAAGAATCTTCATAAAAGATAAAGAGCTCGGTTACGAAAAGCTTTCCTTCTCCGATTTTTTCATAGAGAGCGGCCGTATGGAGGACCTAGGGTTCACGATAAACCTCGGCGGCGATTGGGAGCTTCAGGCATCCTCGCGCGGCACAGGCTTCAGGGTCCTCGGCATGGACGTAGCGCTCGGCAAATTCAGAGAGCACCTCGTCATCGCCAAGAGCGGACGCGAAGGGTTCTCGGGCAATATAGAGGGGAGCGACGGGGAATTTAACGGCATCGAGCTTCCGTCCGTCTCGGCTAATTACGAGTACGACAGCGATTCCATAGACATCAGCGGCGTCAAGGCCCAAATCGAAGACATAGGCGTGTTCGATGCGGAAAAGGCAGGGGTCGTTTTCGGAAAGGACAAGGGCGGCTACCCGTACGAGATAACCTTCTCGGGGGGCGTCCTCTCCGCTCTTAACGACAGGATAAAATCCGAGCGGATGACGGGCCGGTTCACAATACTGGATTCTTCGAAGAACGAGAGGGGGTGGGAGGGGGTTATAAACTCCCCCACGACAACCGTAACATCCGAAACTATCGAGAACCTGGCCATGAACATTGGGCCGCTGCCCGAGGGGATTTCCATAAGCGGAATCTCCGGCAAGCTTCGCGGCGGCGACCTCGGAGGCAAGGTCGATATACTCACCTCCGGCGAGAGGACGAAACTCTCCGTCAACGTCGCTCTCAATAACCCCCTTATAAAGACGGCCTCCCGCGAAATCGCGATGCGGTGGGTGCGAATAAACTATTCGGGCCTCCTTACGCCGGGCTCTCTCCCCCAAGGCTCGGGCAAGATCGACGTTTCCGGGCTCGCAGTCCCGGGCGGCTCGGGGGGCAGGATTTTGCTCGAGGCCGGGGTCGACGCCTCTACGTCGGGTGAAACCTTATTGGTCAGGGAAGGGTTTATAAGGGACAGTGAGGGGATAAGCGTGAGCGTCGGGGGAGAAATGGAAAATATACTTTCAGGCCCCGTAAAAACGGAGCTTTTGATGGAGAACGTCTCTCTTAAGAGCCTGTCACGGCTGCTGGCTCCCTTTATGCCTCCGTCCTTCAGCGAGGCAAAGCTCGACGGGAACGCCGCGATGAGCGCTGAATTCGTGAATCTCTTCAGCCCGGATATGTTGTGGAAAGGCAATATAACTTTCTGGAACGCCTCCTACTCCGGATATATGGGCGGCGCGCTTCTTACCGTAAGGGGCATCAACGGAGCGCTCAGCATCAAGGACAGCGGCACGGCGGAGAACCCGCTGGCGGCCTTTCTGGACACGGGACTCGAGCTCAACAAGGATGTCTACAGGAAATATCACAAATCCCTCCGGGATACCCCGGCGGGGGATGCGCTCGACCATCTCAGGATAGACGAAATCAATTACGGAATCCTCAAATTTCAGGACATTCAGTGCGAGCTCGAAGCCGACAACGACAAGCTCACCATCGTCAGGCTCGTATCGGATTTCTTCGGCGGGAAGCTCTACGGCACCGGGCTCTTCGATTACGGCGGCGAGAGCGCTTACAACTTCTCGTTCCTCTTCAACGACATAAGCCTCGAAGGCATTTCGAAACGGCTCTCCCCGGCCCAGGAATACATCACGGGCCGCGTAAACGGCCTCGTCTGGCTCGCTGGAAAAGGCGGCGACACCGGTACCGTGAACGGGCCTTTCGAGTTCTGGGTCGTGAGCTCTCCCAAAGAGCAGAGGACGATAGGGAAGGCCCTTCTCGATCAGCTAGGGGCGAAGGAAAGGCTCATACTCGGCTCTAACAGAAGCTATGATACGGGGGAGATTTCAGGTTATATTAATGACGGCGTAATAACGTTCAAAAAGTTCGAGATATCGAATTCGTTCCTGGGCTTTAAGAACCTGTCCATACAGGCCGACCCGATCAAGAACTCGATATCTATATCACATCTCGTATCGGTCATACGGGAAATAGCCCGGAGGTCGCAAACGGGCGGCCCGATGATCGAAACTAACTGAGCGAGGAGACAAAATGCACATACTAAAACTTGCACATCTTAAATTTCTTCTGCTGGCGGCGTCTTTTTACGCCGCCTCGTGCGCGACTATAACCGTCAACGTTTACTTCCCGGCCGAGGAGGTAAGGGAGGCGTATTCGAATCTCGAAGAGGAGTTCCTCGAAGAGCCGGCCCCGCAGCCTACGCCGGCTCCCGGTGCAAAGCCGACCCCCGGCCCTCAAAGCAAATATAAATATCCCGACAAGCCAGTCCTCTCCGAGCGGAAGGTCATAGTGCTCAAGAAAGAGGTATCGCTCGATTTCGGCGAGTACGCCTGGGCGCAGGGCAATATAGCGCAGCAGATAACCGAGAAGATAAGGAGCATGCCGGACGTGATCCAGGCCTACAAGAGACGCTCCCAGAGGCTGACCACCATTAGGCAGATGGTGTCTCAGGGGCTCGTCGTCGAAGGCAGCCAGGGACTTCTGGTTCAGAAAGGCTCCCTCACGCCCGATCAGACGCAGGCTTTTAACGCCGAGAACGCCGACAGGCAGATCATTATACGAGGCATGGCAAAGGCCATCGTCGAGATCAACAACATAGAGCCCACGCCCGAGAATATCGAGAAGGTTCTTCCCGAAGCCGCGCGGCAGTTCGCGAGCGTAAGGCGAAGCGAAAGATAGATACAATCCAGGGCCCGGACATCCCGTTCCGGGCCCTTTTCATCATTCGCCATGGGTACCCTTTCCTGGGTGCTGCTGGTACAATCCAGTCCTATAGTTTCGTCTCCTCCGAGCTGTTTTCACACCTTGAAGTCGGGCCCGATTTGCTGTGTAATTATGGAACGGTTTCGACGTCTGCACGCCGAGACGGCTTCTGGAGGATGGATACATGCACACGAGAATCGCCCTTTGGCTTATGCTCGCGCTTTTCGGGCTTTTCGCTCTTCCCGCAATTGCAAGGGACCTTTTCATAGCCGATATAGAGGTCGGCGGAGAGAGTGTTTTCCAGGGGACCAACAAGTTATTCAAGGTAGTGGATTTCTTCGACAATAAATCGCTCGAGGGTTTCTTCCCGGATTACACCCCTGATTCGGCTGTGTTCGCCAGGGTAGATCTAAGGGGTCTCGGCGTCGTAATCGAGTATCCGGAGAACTCCTCAACTCTTATCTTCAGGGTGCCGGGCTCGAAGTTCGAGGTGACTTTCGACGGGGCGACGAGGGACGAGAGCCAGGAGCTCTTCGAGGACTGGCTCAAGGGGAACTACGAATCGCTGTCCGCGCCCGACGCCAAGCTGACTACCCTTCTCCAGCTACTGGTCAAGTTCTCGCCGGTCGATCCGGTCGCCGGAAATCCGAACAGCCTCCAGACGAGGATGTTCATGTCCGACTTCGACGCCGGTATAACCGGGCCGTTCATCACGGCCCCGGGCGCCTCCGGGGGCATCCGGAACCAGTTCACCTTCGGCGCTGAATACGGGTTCTTCGACGCCGGCGCGTTCGACGGCCAGGTTGTCAACGTCCCCATAAATTACAAGTGGAATCTCAAAAGCGTTCCGAAGCTTTCGGTCATCTTCGACCTCCCCGTGACCCTGACGCGGACGGAGGGCTCGTGGTCCTACATGGCCTCTTTCGGCACGGGCGTTCAGTACCGCCCGACCCGGTGGTGGAGCCTGACGCCCATGGCGCGTGCCGGAGGCGTGGGCTCGATCGACGTCGGAGCTCTTGCAGTGCTCGTATCGGGGAGCCTCACGAACTATTTTCACTACAAGATGGGCTCGACGCACCTTGGCTTCGGGACGCTGGGCGGTATATCGACCACGATAGACGGCATCAAGATAAAGGGATACGACCTCAGCTATGAGCTTACGAACTATGTCCTCAGGAATGGCGTCGACCTTACACAAAAGCTCGACTTCAACGTCCTCGGCAATCCGGCAGCGTTCAGGTTCTTTTTCAATTTCACCCGATTCTGGGGAAACGATCTCTATCTCGACTCCTTTTACGACATGGGTCTCGGCTTCGCGACGGTGAAAGCAATAGCGAACTCTTACGTCAACGCGATAGACCTTTCATTCACGTACGCCGCCGGCGTAACGAACGACTACGACTACTACGGCTTAAAGTTAACGTGCAGGTTCTGATGCCGTGTGAATGAATGGCACGGCTTGATCCGCGGCTTTCTATGCTGTCTGATTTCTCGCTCTCTATTAAAAACCCGCATTTCGGCCCGGGGAATTGATAACCTCCTAAAAGCAGGGTTCAATATCCACCATGAGCACACGCAAAATCGTTATCATTCCGGGCGACGGTATAGGCCCCGAAATTACCGCAGCGGTAGAAAGGGTCATAGCCGCATCCGGCGCGGACATCGAATGGATAGAGCATCTGGCCGGGCTTTCGGCGCTCGAGCAGGGGCTCCACGTGATGCCTGAGGAAACAATAGAAGCGATAAAGGAGCACAAGGTCGCACTCAAGGGGCCGTGCACGACGCCGATAGGGAAGGGCTTCACGTCGGTGAACGTCCAGCTCCGGAAAATCCTCGACCTCTACGCAGCAGTCCGGCCCGTGAGGAACCTCCCCGGAGTCACGACGCGCTTCAGCGACGTCGATATCGTTATCATCCGAGAGAACACAGAGGGCCTCTACAGCGGCGTCGAAAACGTCGTTACCCCGGGCGTCGTCATGAGCATGAAGGTCGCGACCGAAAAGGCCTGCTCGCGGATATCGCACTGGACGTTCGAATACGCACGCCACCGCCACAGGAGAAAGGTCACGGTCTTTCACAAGGCGAATATCATGAAGATGACGGACGGGCTTTTCATAAGCAAGTCCAAGGAAGCGGGCAGTGAGTATCCCGATATCGAATACCAGGAGATGATCATCGACGCCGGGTGCATGAAGCTCGTCCAGGACCCGTCGCAGTTCGATATGCTGCTTTTAGAAAATCTCTACGGCGACCTTATAAGCGACCTCTGCGCGGGGCTCGTTGGCGGGCTCGGAGTAGTGCCGGGCGCGAATATCGGCGACAGGGAAGCGGTGTTCGAAGCGGTGCACGGCTCTGCACCCGACATCGCCGGAAAGAACGTAGCGAATCCGCTCGCGCTCCTGATGTCGGGCGTTATGATGCTAAACCACATCGCCGACACAGAGGACCGCCCGGATTTCTTCGAAAGCGCCGAGAGGATAAAGCACGCCTACGACCGGGCGCTTCAGGAAGGCGACAAGACTCGCGACCTCGGCGGGCAGCTCAACACGACGGAATTCGCCGATGCGCTTATCAGACGGATGGAGACGGGCGAATAGCCCGAAACCTGCCGCGTTCGCCGGGTGGTTTCGATGCGTAGAGAATTTTCCGTGTGAATCTTTCTCTGTTGATCTATAATTACCGAAAGGACCATGCGAGTCCGGCGAACGGAATCGTATAATTCATTTTTTATATCCCGGCCCCTGAACTCATATCCGCAACGAAGAGGAGAATCGACATGGCTGACCTTAGTCCAATGGAGCTTGCGAACTTGCAGCAGGGTCTTAGCGATCAACAGAAGATACTGTTCCAGACTCAATTCAATTCGGTTAAGAAGGACCGGACCATTGCCCTAATACTGTCGATACTTCTCGGCACGCTGGGTATAGACCGATTCTACGTTGGTGACCTCGGTATGGGAATATTGAAGCTACTGACGGCGGGGCTGTTCGGGATACTCTGGGTAATCGACTGGTTTCTTATAATGGGCAGGGCGGACGCTTTTAACAAAAAGAAGGCCCAGGAGATACTTGCGGCCATTAAATCAAGCCAGTGATCCCCGGCCAAGATTTTCCCTCATCACCCTGAGGAAATTGCCGCCCATGATCTTTCTTACCCTCCCCTCGGAATAGCCCTTTTCGAGGAAGTAATCGGCTATCTTCGGGAGGTCGGCTATCCTCCGGAGCTCTTCCGGGAAGTCCACGATGCGCGCCCCGTCCATGTCGCTCCCGAGGCCGACGTGATCCTCGCCGGCCAGCTTCACCATATGATCCGCGTGGGCGAAGACGTCTTCGAGGGTCGGCGTCCCCTCTCCGGTCTTTAGGAACTGGTTATACAGCACAAGCCCGACGACTCCCCCACGCTCGGCTATGGCGGTTATCTGCTCGTCTCTAAGGTTTCTCGGGTGGTCCGTGACGGCCCTAGCGTTCGAGTGCGACGCTATCGGTATCAGGTTAGTAAGACCGATTGCCTCGTCGAACCCCTTTTCGTTTATGTGAGAAAGGTCGAGCGTAATGCCAAGTCTGTTCATCTCTTCGATGAGTTTTTTCCCTTCTTCTGAAAGGCCTTCTTCCGTGTCGTTCCCCGACGCATAGATATTCCTGTCGTTCCAGGAAAGCCCGATAATGCGCACCCCGCGCTCGTAATACTCGCCGAGCTTCTCCGGGGACTCCACGGGGTCCGCCCCTTCCATGAGGGTGAGGAACCCTATGCGCTCGCTCTCTTCTATGCCGTCGAGGTCACCCGAGGTCTTGATCTGAAACACATCGTCCGCGTACTCTCTGTAAATCCTGTCGTACGTGTCGAACTGGGCCATCGCGGACTCGAGGGTCTTTTCGGGTTTGTGCTTCGGGTGAACGAATATGGTATTGAAGACGAGCCTGACCCGCCCCTCTTTTAGCCAGGGGAGGGTTATCATGCAGGGAGATTCCGGTTTTACGAAATCCCTCCCAAAGTAGTTCAGGTGAAACGCTATGTCCTCGTGCGCGTCGAGTATGAAAAGGTCTTTCGGCATCTCGGTACCTGTAAATTTATGTGGGCCGCGGGCTTTCCGCGCCGCCCTGTCTCTGCGGGTTTGTAAGGATTATAATGCCTGATGATTCGCCCGCGCGTTATACGGCTCCCGAGTCAGAGGTAAAATCCCATGCTGGCGTAGCTGACGACGGAGCCCGTATCCGGCTCGAGCGCCTGGTCGTAATCGAGTAGAACGCCCCTCTTCGCCCCCGTGGTCGAAAGCGCTGCATATATGGGCGAGAGCCCGCATATCTTCCTCCAGTCCTTCTCGGACTCGATAGACCTGTAAAACCCCTCGGCGTCCATGTTCTCGCCGAACGCGAGCGACGCCAGGTCCCTTTCCCTTATCACCCCGAGCGTCTCGTCGTTCACTCTATCGTTGTCGCCAAACTTGAGCCCGACGTGCGCCATGTCGGCCCCGGCTATTATAAACGCCCTCTCGCCGAGCCCGGAGATGATCTCTTTCATCTCTCCCAGGAACTTCGAGACGCGCTCGTCTTCCGAGGGCGAAGAGCCTTCCGTGACCATCCTGTGAAACGAGGTGCATAACACGGGCACTATCGTGAAATCCCTCTTCCCGCCGAGCATGTACTGGAGGAACGCGACCTGAAATTCTATCGAGTGCTCCGTCTTGTGCGAAAGCTCGCCCTCGAAGAGGTTCCACCCGCAGGCGGCTTCGAGCCTCTCGATTATTTCCCCGTTCGTCTTCGCTTCCCCGAGAGGCGTCCTGAAATTCTTTTTCGTCAATATAAACGGGTTATCCACCTGCCCGTAATGGGAGGTGCCGAAGATTATAAAAACGTCGGCCTCGCTTTCAGGCAGTGTCGCATATGCCCTTGCGTACGACACTCCTCCCCGGCTGTAGTCTATATGGGGGGATACTATTCCTTTTAGCTTTCCCGTTTCGCCGTTTCCATTCTCGCCGCCGGCCTCTTCGAGGAACCTGCCGAACCATTCCCCGAGCTCGTCCGCAGAAGACGGATACGAAAGCCCGGCGAAGCCCGCCTCTCTAACCTCCGCTTCCCTGAACTCCCGTTCGATGCCGTTTATGTATTCCCGGTACCGAGGGCTGTCGAGGAAGAGCGCTTCGTCGAGCTTCGAAACTATGTTCTCAATGTCTTCCTTCCGGACATCGCCGCCGAATCTCTGTGAGAGAATCCCGCATATCTCCTCGACGCTCTTCTCTCCGTCGAAAAGGCTGAGGGCGATAACGGCGCTCGGCGAAACGGCGATGACGTTGCCGCCGGGGTTCTGGGGGTCTCTGAGGTATACGACCTTCTTCCCGTTTTCCTCCGAAGGTATGGCCTCCACGTATCTAAGTTTCGGATATTCGATCATTTGTGCGCACCGCCTGTTTTTGAAGATTTGCCCCATCCTCCCCCGCCGGGGGTTTCTATGCCGAGGACGTCCCCCTTCTTTATGTCGAGCGTAACCTTCGGGGCTATCTGTTTACGCTTCCCTCGCCTCGTAATCGTGTTCCTTCCCCTCTTGCCGCTTTCCCCGCCTTCTATGCCATACGGAGAGTGTCTTCTTCTCTCTGTTATGATGGACAGGACGGCGTCGGTGAGGAACCTGAACTTCCTAACTATGCCGTCGCCTCCGTTGAACCGCCCGGCGCCTCCGCTCCCGCGCCTTACGCTATATGAATCTATCCTTACCGGAAGCTCCCTTTCAAGGGCCTCTATAGGTGTGTTGAGCGTGTTCGTCATATGCGTCTGCACAGCGCTCACGCCGTCCTTCCCGTACCTCCCGCCCATGCCGCCGGCGATGGTCTCGTAATATGCGAACTTCTTCCCGGTCGCGGGATTCACGCCGCCAAAAGTAGTATTGCTCATCGTGCCGGCGCTCGCCGCCGGAACCCTTTCGGGCACGGCAGTGGACAGCGCCCCGAACACGACGTCCACGACGCGCTGCGACGTTTCGGTGTTCCCGCCCACGACAGCCGCCGGGTACTGCGCGTGTAGTATCGTCCCTTTTTCGGCCTTAATCTTTATGGCCCGCAGCGGGCCGGAATTGAGCGGCATCTCCGCGGGAGCCATGCACTGGAACACATACACCGTCGCCGCCGTCGTAACGCTAAGGGGGGTATTGAGGCATCCTTTAACCATCTTTGCCGTCCCCGAAAAATCAACGACGGCCGAGCCGCCCTTGATGTTTATGGCGACCTCTATCGGTATGTTCCTGGTGCCGGCCCCGTCGTCGTCGAGTAAATCCCTGAATTCATAAGTGCCGTCGGGTATCTGCCTTATGACCTCTCTCATCATCTTCTCACTGTATGCGAGAAGCTCGTCGCCCGCTTCCTTGATCTTCCTGAGGGTGTATTTCTCCGCCGCGTGCCCGAGCCTTTTTATCCCGACCTCGAGCGAGCCGAGCTGCGCCCGGAGGTCGCCCTCCCTTTCCTCCGGGTCCCTCGTCGCCGAAAGGATTTCGTCGAACAGCTTCTTGTTGAGCCGTCCTTTTCTGTATAAACGCGAGGGCGGGATCAAAAGCCCTTCCTCTTCTATGGACGTTGAAAGGGGCATCGAGCCGGGCGTAAGGCCGCCGATGTCGGCGTGGTGGGCGCGCGCCGCAACGTAGAATTCGAGCTTCCCACCGATGAATACAGGGGCGATGCAGGTTACGTCGGGCAGGTGCGTCCCGCCCTTGTACGGGTCGTTCAGTATGAACACGTCGCCGGGCGCAGTGTCCGGGTCGTCCATCACGGCCCTTACGGCGAAGCTCATCGAGCCCAGATGTACGGGGATGTGCGCGGCCTGCGCTATCATTTCGCCGTCTGTTTTGAATATCGCGCACGAAAGATCCCTTCTCTCCTTTATGTTCGGCGAGAAGGCCGCCCGCACGAGGACGACTCCCATTTCCTCGGCTATGGAGCTCAATATGTTTCTGAATATTTCGAGTTCGAAGGAGCTTAGAGGCATGTGAATGACTCGGTACTGCGTTTCGGGGATTATACCGGGTTTTCGGGGGAAATGGATTATTCGCTGCCTGGGCCGGGGGTAGCGGACGGAAGGACTTCGAGGTTCGAGTACCTGCACGTCGCGGAGTTGTAATACCTTACCGTCATGCTCTCCGCGAGGTCAGCCTTGGGGCTCCCGGGTATTATGTGGCTCCCGTTCTCGCAAGGAGAGACGACTTTCATGAATGGCACCGGCGCCTCACTCCCGGCGGCGTAATCGCCCTTTATGCTCTTCGTCACGGACACTGTGGCCGTGCACTCCGCCACCATCTCGGGCTTAAAGCCTGCCTCATCGTCGAGCGGCCTGCATTCCCCGGAGTCCTGCGCCTCACCGCACTCGACCTTCGTCACGGTCCCCTGGACGGCATAGTCCGAGCTTTCGACGAGCTCCTCCTCCGAGCACGGCCGGGGGATGGCCCGGGATATAATAGGGGCGGCAGTGACCGCGAGTAAAATGAGGGGTATTATTATTCCGTTTCTCATCTTATAAAAATCTATTTCCCTGCCGGATTTTTGTCAAACGGCGGTCACCGCGGGGAATGAGCAATTACCGGGAGGCAGTGCGGCGACATGCGCATACTTGTAACAGGGGTTTCGGGATTTATAGG
>JBFWTW010000052.1:0-15442 GCA_050247635.1 Candidatus Dadabacteria bacterium
TTTGCCCAGATTTGACTGTGCTTGGAGATTTTGACTGCGTACTTCGAATCGTTCTATCAGCGGATTGGCGTATCTCGTTACCCCTATCGTACATAATTATAACAGAAAGGAGGCCCCGATGCCAAAGCCCGGCGCACGGTTCAATGGGCCCCGAAAGTTAGTCTATAAGCGACGGGTCAGGGTATTTGAACTCGTACCCGAGGAGCCTCTTAAGCTTGTCGCTCCTGACAATCTTGAACGCGGGCTCGCCGCCGTCTTCGAAAACGGGAGGCGGGACGCCTATCTTGAGCGCCTGGGCGGTGTAATAATCCTTTCTTTTCGGGTGCAAGTCGGCACAGGCGTTGAATATTTCTCCGTAGGCGTCTTTCTCGATAATCCTCTCTATTATGAGGATGCAGTCGTCCCTATGGATGAGGTTAACGGGCGAATCCCCTCCCGTTAGCCCCCTTCTCCCAGAGATGAACCTCCCCGGCTTTCTGTCGTACCCGATGAGCCCCCCGAAGCGGAGCACCGCAGTCCGGAACGCCCGGTTTTCGAGGAGCAGCCTCTCGGCGATGACGAGGGCCTTCCCCGAAGCCTTTTCGGGCGGCGCTTCCTCGCCCTCGGACACGTCCCTCCCGAGCTCGGGATAAACGGAGGTAGAGCTAACGAATATGACGTTTCTTACCGGATATGTTTCCAACCGGGAAATGAGGGATTTTATCTGCCCCGTGTGGAACGGAACTATATCCTCCCTCCTTTCGGGAGGGAAGTTTATTACGAGTACGTCGCTCTCGAAGAACCTTTCGAAGCCCTCACCGCCCGTAAGACCGGGGCCGAGCGAGATATAATACGGCTCTATCCCGGCGGCTTTCATGGCCGCCAGGGCCTCGGGGGTGCGCGTCGAGCCCTTCACCCCATAGCCCTTTCCCACAAGGTATTCGCCGAGCGGAAGGCCGAGCCACCCGCAGCCGAGTATGCTTACGGTTTTCATCTAATGCCGCCTGAGACGATTACCACGAAGCCGCCCGCAGGGGCCGGATAACCGTCGGTTTTACCCGGCGAGCCTCGCCAGAGCCTCGTTATACTTTTCGGCCGACTTTTCTATGATCTCGTCCGGCAGAGACGGCGCGGGCGGATTCTTGTCCCACTTTATCGATTCGAGATAGTCTCTTACGAACTGTTTGTCGAAACTCGGCTGCGAGCCTCCGGGCTTGTACTGGTCCATAGGCCAGAACCGGGACGAATCGGGCGTGAGCGCCTCGTCTATGAGGATGAGCTCGCCGCCCTCGCCCAAACCGAACTCGAACTTCGTATCGGCAATGATTATGCCCTTCTTCTCCGCCATCTCGCGCGCCCGCGAATAAAGGGCGATGCTGACGTCCCTCACCTTGTTCGCCATCTCCTCGCCGATGAGTTCCGCCGCCTGCTCGAACGTGATGTTCTCGTCGTGGGCGCCTTCCTCGGCCTTTGTCGATGGCGTGAAGATCGGGTCGTCGAGGCGCGAGGACTCGATGAGCCCCTCGGGAAGAGGTATCCCGCAGACAGAGCGGGATTTCTGGTACTCCTTCCAGCCCGAGCCCGTGATGTATCCCCTTACGATGCACTCTACCGGAAGGGGCTTCGTCTTCTTTACGAGCATGCTCCTCCCTTCGAGGACGTCGGCGTACTTCTGAAACTCTTCGGGATAATCCTCCACGTCTGTAGAGATCACGTGGTTAGGAATTATGTCCCCGGTTTCGTCGAACCAGTACTTCGAGATCTGGTTCAGCACCTTGCCCTTCCCCGGTATCCCCTCTGGAAGGACGACGTCGAAGGCCGAGACCCTATCCGTAACAATGATCAAAAGCTTGTCGCCGAGGTCGTAAATATCCCGCACCTTTCCCCTCTTGGGCGGGTTTACTCCCTCGAAATTCGTCTGCATTACTACTCCTTTCTGTGTCAAAGAAAGCCCCCCTTACATCAAATATGTATGTCAATTTTTTGGCAGATGAAATTCTATTAAAGAACGGCGGCGATGTCAAAAGGCCCGCGCCGGATAGCTCATTCCGTATCTTCTGTGAGCGAGCGCGTGATCTCGGCCTTCAGGAGCTCTTTTATACGGCTCCTGACGCCGGGGAATCTGTCCCTGAGGCTGCCTTCTATGGCGAGCATGGCGGAGAGCTCCCTCGGCGTAAGCGTACTTTCGAGAACGCCGAACGCCTCCTCCCTCACCCTGCTGTAATCCGCCCCGTCGAGGGTGCCGGCGAGCTCGAAAAGAAAATCGTCGTAGAGGGCAAGAACCGTTTCTATCTGCCGCTTCTTGCCGGGAATCTCGTCCATTGCATCAGCCACAGGAATTACGCCCTCCGCCTCTCCCTCGACGCTTCGAGCATGTCCTTGAGTAGCCACATTATCAGGAGAGGGAGGTAGTAGAAGAACGTATAGTGGAGGCCGAGGCGAGCGCTATTGAACATGACCCACATGCCGACAAAATCAATGACGGCGACGGCGCCCGTGACGACGAGCGCCCTCTGGAAGGAATCCGGAATCCATCTTTTAAGAAAGAAGTGCCCGGCGCGCGTGAGTATAGTGACGTTTATGAATGCGCCGACCAGGCGCCATATCATCGGTATGTCCACACGGCCCTCCCCGAGTTACGTGCACATACGCAATTTATACTTGAAATCACGCCGCGAATCATTATTTTCATTATAGCACTATTCGATGGGAGGGTTGCGCATCCGGAGCCGGGCGCAAAACTCACGGGGCACCACAAGCCGGCGATTTTATTACAGAATGTACAAGACAGGGGAGAAAAAACATGAATACGCTTAAAAGTCTGATCCTTCTGGTGGCCCTTTCCGCGATCCTTATGTTCATAGGCGGCGCGGTCGGGGGCAAGAACGGCCTTCTCATCGCGTTCGGCATAGCGATGGTGATGAACTTCGCCAGCTACTGGTGGAGCGACAAGATAGTCCTCAAGCTCTATCAGGCGAAGGAAGTCACAGCACAGGATGCGCCAGAGCTTTACTCGGACGTCCAGGACCTCGCCCAGCGCGCGGGGCTCCCGATGCCGAAGGTTTACATCACCCCGCAGGAGCAGCCCAACGCCTTTGCGACCGGCAGGAACCCGCAGCACGGCGCCGTGGCAGTCACGGCGGGCATTATGAGGCTGCTCACCCGCGACGAGCTCCGGGGGGTACTCGCCCACGAGCTCGCCCACATAAAGAACCGGGACATACTCATAAGCTCTATAGCGGCGACGATAGCGACGGCCATTACGTACCTGGCCTACATGGCGCAGTTCGCGGCGATATTCGGCGGCGGTGGAGGCGGCGGAAGGGACGAGAGGGGCGGAAACCCGCTCGGGCTTCTGGTCATGGCCATAGTAGCGCCGCTTGCGGCAACGATCATAAGGCTCGCCATTTCGAGGACGCGCGAGTACGGGGCCGACAAGGGCGGGGCCGAGATCTCGGGCAACCCGATGTCTCTAGCCAACGCGCTCAGGAAGCTCGCCGCCGGGACCGAAAGGATACCCCTAAGGGTGAGCGACCAGGTGGCCGACAGCACCTCTCACATGTTCATCGCGAGCCCGCTCTCGGGAAGGAGCCTCGCGTCTCTTTTCAGCACGCACCCGCCGATGGAAGAGAGGGTAAGGAGGCTCGAAGACATGGCCGCGGGTATCAGCAGATAAAAAGTCGAGACTTGTAAAATTAATTTTGGGAGGGCGTGCGGGCCGGCGTCATTCGCCGGGGGCGCGCCCTTCGAGATGTGACGAGACGGATTCCCATCTTTCGTAGAGCTTTCTCAGATTATCGTTAAGAGAGCCGTATTCGCGCGTGACCTCTTCCGAGCGTTTCGCGTCCCTGAAGTTGTCGGGGTCGGCGAGGAAGCCTTCGAGCTCCGATTTCTTTTCTTCCGAGGAATGGATCTTGTTTTCGAGGTCTTTGAGGGCGGTCCTGAGCTGGCCCGAGGACAGATCCTCCCAGTTCTCCATGTTCTCTATCCCCTTTTCGGCAAGCTCCCTGTAGAGACGGTTACGCCTCTCGGCCTCTTCACGCTTGTTTAGCGCGGGCCTTTTGTCGGCGAGCTCGCTACCTGCATCCGTTTCGAGCGTAGCCGGCCTGCCGTTGTCCGCGGCGGGCGCCGCGGTTTCGCCGCTTTCTCTGAGACCCTGGTGGTATCTGAACTCCGAGTAGTTCCCCGGGTACGTAACTACCCTGCCCTTCTCCGCGTACCAGACCTTGTTGGACACGCGATCCAGAAACAGCCTGTCGTGGCTTACGACGACGAACGTCCCGTTATAGCGGTTGAGTGCATCGACGAGGACGCCGCGAGACTGTATGTCGAGATGGTTCGTGGGCTCGTCGAGAATCATGAAGTTCTTAGGCGAAAGGAGCGTCTTGGCGAGGGCGACGCGGCTCTTCTCGCCGCCCGAGAGGACGGATATCTTCTTGAACACGTCGGTGTCAGTGAAGAGAAAGGCCCCGAGGAGGGTTCTTATCTCTACCTCGCTCCGCCCGCCTGCCGCCGAGCTCAGCTCTTCGAGGATGGTATTCGCAGGGTTTAGAGACTCGGCCTGGTGCTGCGCGAAGAAGGTGACCTCCACATTATGCCCCTCTTTCCTCTCGCCCTCGAAGGGCTCCGAGCCAAGAAGCATCCTGGCAAGCGTGCTCTTTCCCGCGCCGTTCTTCCCGATGAGCGCTATCTTGTCGCCCCTCGAAATCGTAAGCGGCCCGGCGCTGTCGAAAACGGATATCTCGCCGCCTTCGTCGCTGGGGTAGATCTTCGAGAAGGAAGAGAGCTCGAGCACGACCTTTCCCGAGCGCCCCGGGTCGGGGAAGTTGAAGTGTATTGCGTCGGCATCGCCCGGCGGGGGCGGAATACGCTCCAGCTTTTCGAGGGCCTTTACCCTGCTCTGGACCTGCTTTGCCTTGGTGTTCTTGTACCTGAACCTCTCTATGAACCGCTCCGTGTCCTTTATCTTCCTTTGCTGATTCTCGTAGGCCGAGCGGTGAATCTCGATGCGCGCCTTCCGCTCCTCGATGT
The DNA here is from genome assembly GCA_050247635.1 of Candidatus Dadabacteria bacterium. Taxonomy (GTDB): domain Bacteria; phylum Desulfobacterota_D; class UBA1144; order Nemesobacterales; family UBA2774; genus JADLGH01. The sequence continues at coordinate 5,011 of JBFWTW010000052.1, forward strand.
AGGACGAATAGTTCCCGGTGTATTCCGTTATGTGTCCCATCGAAAGCTCGGCTATCGTATCGACCATCCTGTCGAGGAAATACTGGTCGTGTGAGACGAGTATCACCGTCCCCGGAAAGTCCTTGAGATATCCTTCGAGCCAGTCGATGCTCTCAATGTCGAGGTGGTTCGTGGGCTCGTCGAGCAGGAGAAGATCCGGGCTTATGAGGAGAAGCTTCGCCAGCGCGACGCGCATCCTCCACCCGCCCGAGAACGTATCGAGCGGCCGCGCGAGGTCGTCCGGCTCGAAGCCGAGCCCCATGAGTAGCTTTTCGGACCTGTAGCGGACGGTGTGCGAGTCTCTCGTGTTAAGCTCCGTCTGTATGGCGTCGAGCCTGTGGAGCGCCTTTTCGTACTCGGCCGAGCCCTTGTCCGGTATGTGTTCGAGAGTGTTCTTTACGGACTCCATCTCGCGTTCGAGCTCGCCTATCTCGCGGAAGGCGGTTAGCGCCTCTTCGAGCACCGTGAGCCTCGAGCCGGAATCCTCGACCTCCTGCGGCAGGTAGCCGACCCGCTTCCCGGGCGGCACGACTACCGAGCCCGAGTCGGGGTGCAGAACGCCCGCCATGACGTTAAGGAGCGTCGTCTTGCCGACCCCGTTCGGTCCGAAAAGCCCTATCCTCTTTCCGTCCTTTACGTGCCAGCCTAAGTTCTTGAACAGCTCTCTCGAGCCGTACGCGAGGGATATATTATCTAGTTGAATCATTTAAGGGTATATCCGGGGCCTGTCCCGAAACCGCCTGCTACTGTTTGGCGAACGTGAGCCTCGTTTTGATGTAATCGGAGTCAGACATCGGGTCGAGGACGAGCGTCTTCTTGCCGTCGCTGAATTCGTACGTGAGCTTTACCGGCTCCCCCCCGCCGAAGGAGAGGAAGAGATTCTTGTCGTCGTAGGTGTACTCGCCGTCGAGGTTAAGCGAAATGGCGCTTCCGAGCTTGAGCGCGAATTTGCCGCCGCTCGTGAACTCGATCTCGGTCATGCCGGATTTCCACTTCCCCGCGAAGGGATTGAAAAGCCCTTCGATAAATCCGCACCCGCCGAGCGCCGCCGCCAGGAAAATCCCCGCCGCCAGTGTTACGTGTATTCTCTTCATAGAGTCTCCTCGGATATAAAATTTATCCGCTTACCCGTTCAGGAGCAACCCGTAGATGTACATCGCGGCATACGAGAGGACCAGGGACAGTATGGCCGCCGCGACGAGAACGGACTCGTGAAGAAGCGGCGGCCTTTCTTGCTCTCTCCAAAAGAAGACGAGCCACGCCGTGCAAATCGCCGCCAGCGCAAGGCCCGCGTAGAAGAGGATAAGAAGATGGAACATCGCCATCGGCACGGGATAGACGCGGACGAGGGCGGCGGCAGGGAAGATCGCCGACAGTATAAGCGCGGCTATAACTATCACGGCGGTTTTCCTCACTCCCGCCTGGTGCGCATCTTTGTCCCCGTCGGGAATGCCGCGGAACGAAAGGGCGTAGACCGCCCCGGCTATTATGAACAGTAGCGCCATAAAAAACGGAAAAAGAAAAAGATTCAAAAATGGATGGGAGAACCCCGAGGCCGCGGCCAGGACGAGATAGTACACTCCCCCCGACAGGACCGAAACCATTATAAAATATAGCGGTTTGTGAATACGCGGCGCGGCGTCGTGCATTGGGATAATGATAACCTTTAAAAACGGAACACATAGAAAAATTTGCCCCGCGCCTGCCCGAATCTTGCAATTTGACGGGGCGCAAATATCTTTAACCGAAGACCCACGCGAAGCGAGGACGAGCACGAAATGAAGGGAAACCGCCCTGTAATTGGAATCACGACCGATCTTGAAAAAGGCCATAATTCGATAGAGGCGGAATACGCCCACGCCGTCGCCAGGACGGGCGGGCTGCCCGTGCTCATCCCGACCGTGGCCTCGCCGGGCGGTCTGCACGCGGAAACAGTGGACATGCTCGACGGGCTCCTTCTGCCGGGCTCCCGCGACATGGACCCGAAATACTACGGCGAAGAGCCCCACGAGGAATTAAGGCCCATGAGCCTCGACCGGACTGAGACCGAGCTCTACATACTGGAGCTTGCCGTGGAAAGGGGCATACCCGTCCTCGGAATATGCGGCGGGATGCAGCTTCTGAACGTCTTTTTCGGAGGGACGCTTTACCAGGACATCGCGTCCTTCCTGCCGGACGCCCTCGGACACGAAAAGGGTGCGGAGCACAAGTTAACTATTGCCGCCGGAAGCAAGCTCGCCGGAATAACGGGAGAAAGCGGGTTTACAGTAAAGAGCTACCACCACCAGGCTGTAAAGAAAGTCGGCAAGGGGCTCGTGGCTTCTGCGGCCTCGCCCGACGGAATAGTCGAGGGCATAGAATCCGGGAACGATTCCTTCGTGCTCGGCATACAGTGGCACCCCGAAAGGGATGTGACCGACCCGATATCAAAGAAAATATTCGAAAGCTTTATAGAGGAATGCCGGAAGTGAAGCGGGCAGGACCTTGGACCGCCCAGTGATTATCTATTGGGGCTGCTTCCTTTATAGGTCATCAAGAATTCGGCCATGGTCTTCCGGGCGTCGGGCGAAGAGCCCGCAATGAAGCCCACGACGGCAGCCGTGAGGCCGGATTCGAGGGGATACTGCCTTACGAGCGCGAGGGCCAGATCGACCTCGGACACGCCCGAGCCCGATGGTCCTTCCTCCGAAGCCGCGTAGGAAGCCTTTTGCCCCTTCTTCTTGCTCCCGTTCAAAAATCCCATGACGAGGAGCGCAGCGCCTATCAGCACCACAGCCACAAGAATGGCTATGCCGCCGCTAATGAGCGCGGCTACGTGCGGCTCGAACATGGTCCCCAGGTAGAGGAACAGCGACCACACCAGGAACGCGAAGCCGAGCGACGCGGTGAGGGAAGCCAACAGCAGGACGGACAACAATATGACCGTCCTTAATATCATCCCCCTTATGACGCGTGCGTCGGGCTTAAGCGCGCTTGTGATACTGCCAAGAATCTCCTTCAATCTGCTCCTGCCCGCCTGACCCGTGTTTTACCTGCGGTCGAAAAGCTTACCAAGAATGAGACCCGCGAGGAACGCTATCAGGAGACTGATAAACGGTTTTTCCTGTATAGAGTGCTCGACGTCATCCATTTTCTCGTGACCCTTTTTCTTCGCAGCCAAAAGCTCGCTGCGAATGTCCCCGAGCACCTTATCCTTTGCGCTGTCGGTCTCGTTCTTCCCCTTTTCGAGCAGCGACTTCGCTATCTGGGACAGATCCGTCCTGAGCTTTGCGACGTCTTCCCTTAAAGTTTCTATATCCTGCCCAAGTTTTTCCTGAGCCATAACAATCACCCCGTTTTTTTAAATTACTAATATAATTTTAACATCTTATCGGCGAATATATACCGTAATTTTCGGGGCGGTGCCGGTTCAGGGGGAGGCGGATGGTGCTATTAACCCTGCATAAACGTGCGGAAAATCGTCAGTTTTCGGGCTGGTAGCCTGATATCTGGGCGAGCCTTTCGAGGCTCATGGTGCCCTGGTAGTAGGCCCCGCTTATCTCCCAGGTCGGGTAGTTCTGGATGCCCCTCGCGAAGCAGAGGGACGGGTTCGCGTCCGGCCCCTGAGGGTGGCACTCGACGTACGTCACGTATTTGAACGCGTCGCCGAAAAGCCTTTTCTGCTCGAGGCAGTGGGTGCACTTGAACGAGCCGTACATCACTGCGCCTATCTTGCCGAGATGCTTCGCGAGCCCCGTCTGGTAGGGGTCTGACGCCGACACGCCGGCCGAATCGCGGAGGTGCCCGCCCTGCATCACGGCCGCGCCGAAGAACACGACGCCCGCGACAACAAGGCCGAGCCCGACGGCACGGAGCCCGTTCATTTTTGGGTGCTCGGTTTTTTTCAGGAGAAGCGTGAGAATAAAAATTGCGGTGATTATGAATGCCGAGACCACGCAGTACATGCATATAGCGTTTATGACGAACAGTTCCAGATAGGTGAGATAGAGCGTGAACACGAATCCCGCGAGCGAAAGGACGAACAGTATCAGCCATCTCTTTTTGCGGGCCATCGATAGGAGAGATACCGCTAATATCGCGCCGTACGCGGCCACACCATACGCCGCCACGGGGATGCCGAGCATCTTGGCGAAGGCGCTCTGCCTTACGACGTCGCAGTCCGTGCCCGCCGTGCAGAACGCGGCGTGCCCGCCGCCCGCGTCAACGTATGTAAGATACAAAGACAGCAGGACGCCGATGGCGGAGAGTATTGAGATGGCAAGCAGATTATAGTTCTTCTTTTCGGTTCTCTTTTGGCTCATCTTGGATATGTCTGGGCTCCTCGATTATTTATAACCCGGTGCGGAAATTAATACCGAAATATGATAACCGGCGCGCCGTCACAGGCAACAAAAAGGTTTTTTAGTCCTCGTAGAACCTGCCCCCGCCGACTGCCGTGTTCTTGAGCGAGACGGGCGGCGAATAGCGCGTTCCGTACCTTACGCTGAGGTTATGGAGCTTCTTTAAAACATCGCCCGCGCCGACAGTGTCCACGTACCTGAACGGCCCGCCCCTGTAGGCCGGGAACCCGAGCCCGAGCACGGCGCCGACGTCCCCGTCCCTCGCGCTTTCTATGACCTCTTCTTCGAGGCAGCTCATCGCCTCGTTAACGAGCGCCAGCACGAGCCTGTCCTGTATGTATTCCTGGGATATGCCGTCCGTGTCGTCCTCGTGGAGCGAAAGGAGCCTGCTCACCGATCTGTCGAGCCTCTTTTCGTCGCGGTGATACCTGTAAAAACCCGTCCCGCTCCTAACCCCTGTCTTGCCCTCGGATACCATCTGGTCGAGCATGGCCCGCGGCTTGGCGTACTCGGGCGAATGTCCGTATATCGCGACGGCGCCCTGCTTGACGACATCGAGCCCGACGTCGTCCATGGCGGACAGCGGCCCCTCAGGGAACCCGAACTGCACCATCGCATCCTCAATGTCCTGGGCGCCTACGCCCTCGCCCAGGAGCTGAAGCGCCTCGGCGAAGTAGGCGAGCTCGACGCGTGTCAGGTAGGAGCCCGCTTTGTCCTTTACGACGAGCGGCGTCCTTCCGAGGAGCTTTACAAGCTCGAACGTCTCGGAGACAGTCTCGGGAGACGTGCCCTCCCCTATCGAAATCTCTATGAGGTCGGAATCGCTGACGGACCCAGACATGCGCATGCCTATCACCCTGGCAGGGTTCTTCGAGCCGCCCGAAATGTTTGAGACCGGGACGGCGTAGGAGTTCGAAACGTAGACGAAGTTGCCGCCGGGAAGGGCTTCGACGTCGGTCAGGATGCGCCGCTTCACTTCGGGATCCTCCCCCGCCGACTCGATGATAATGTCGGCACGCCTGAAGCCCGAATAGTCCGAGGCGGCGCTTATGAGGTCGAACTTTCTCTCGGCGTGTATGGAATCCTCTTCGCGCCCGGACACCTTGCCCATGAAGTAGTCGTAGCATTCCCTAAGGCTCTTGCCCACGGTGGCGTCGTCCTTGGCCTTTAGCCTGACGCGTATGCCGCTTTCGGCCGCGAGGCACGCTATCCCGGGGCCGAAGGGCTCGCCGCCCGCGACGGCAAGCTTGGAGGGCTTCTTCGCGGCCTTGCCCGCCGTCTTCGAGAACCTGCTGTCGTTCCTCACTCCATCTATCGCTACGGCAGTCCTTATGAGCTGCTTCGCGTAGCTCGTCACCGCGAGCTCGCCGAAATAAACCGACTCTACATGGAGGCCGCGGTTAAAGCTCGCAACCCCGATTTCAAGCGCCTCGACGGCCATCCTCGATGCCGTGAGGTGGAGGCCGCCGTTCTCCCTTATATCTTTTTTAGCCTTGTCGAAGGACATCTTCCTCGACACAGGGTTTTCTTTTAATAGTGCGTTCGCAACCCCGCCGAACCTGAACCTCCGGGGCTTTAGCTCCTTGGCCGAGAGCTCGAGCGCGCGCTTCCGGGCCGTTTCGCGGAGAAGCTCGGGTGGCACGATTTCGTCGAGGAGCCCGGCCTGCCGCGCGTATTCGGCGTCGAGCGGCTCCCCCGTGAGTATCATGTCGAGGGTCTCTTTCGTACCGACGAGCCTCGCCAGCCTCGGCATGCCGCCCGCGCATGGGATGAGGCCGTTTTCCAACTGGTTTAGCCCGAGCTCGACGCCCCTTCCGTTGGACCCGATCCTGTACTTGCAGGCGATTATCAGCTCTAGCCCGACGCCGAGGCAGGCCCCGTTGACGGCCGCCACGAATGGCGCCCTTGAAGCCTCTATTCTCTCTGACACCTCCTGGGCCCTAAGGCTGTACGACCGCCCCTCGTCGGCGAGCGTGAATTCGAGATACTCACCCGCATCAGCCCCGCTTATAAAGCTCCAGTCCTTGTCGCTGACTATAACGACGGCCCTTATCTCGTCGTCGCTTTCGAGCATGTCGAGGTCCTTGCCTATCTTGTCCAGGAGCTCTTCCAAGGCGAGATAGTCCTCGTGCCTGAGCCTGTTGACGACGCTTCCCGGGGTATGGACGACGAGCGTCGCTATACCGTCGCTGTCGACGGTGTAGGAAAGGCTCCCCGTTGTCTGCTCACGTTCTTTAGTCGTCATTCCTTCTCCAGGACAATCGAAACCCCGAGCCCACCCGCGGCGGGTAGAGCGACGAGTCCGAATTGTCCTTTCCTCCTGGCCATCCTGTAGACGAGGGTCGTGACGAGCCTCGCCCCCGTGGCCCCGAGGGCGTGGCCCAGGGCAATAGAGCCGCCAGAGACGTTAAACCGCTCCATGTCGATCTCGCCCACGGCCTGGGGTCGCCCGAGCTTTTCCTTGGCGAAGCTCTTCGACGAAAGCGCCTTTATGCTCGATATCACCTGAGCCGAAAAGGCCTCGTGCATTTCGACGAGATCAATGTCGCCGAGGGTTATCTTCGCCCTGTCGAGCGCCTTTGCGATGGCGTAGACAGAGCTCATCAGAAGCTCGGAGTCCGGATTCGAGGCCGAGTATGCATAGGACTTTATGTACGCGAGCGGCTTGTAGCCGAGGGCCCTGGCTTTTTCCTCGCTCATGAGCAGCACAGCCGCGGCGCCGTCGGCTATGGGGGCCGAGTTGCCAGCCGTGACCGTGCCGAACTCCCTGTCGAAAAGGGGCGGGAGATCACCGAGCGTATCCATGCTCGCGTTCTCGTCTATCGAATTGTCTTTTATTATCGCTTCTTTAAAATGCGGCGGTATGAAGGTGTGTATAATCTCGTCCTCGAAAATCCCTTCGTCCTCGGCGCGTGAGGCGAACGTGTGGCTCCGGAGAGCAAAGCCGTCCTGCTCGGCGCGGCTTATCTTGTATTCGCTCGCCGTCCTCTCGGCGGCCTCGCCCGTCGTTAGCCCGGCGTAGCGCTCGGGCATAACCGCGAGCACGGGGCCGTGCCCCGAAGCGCCCATTCTGAAGAGCGGGCTCACCTTGTCTATGAGATTCTTTCCCTTCGCCGACTCGAGCCCTATATGTCTTCTTGCGGTGGAAAAAAGGTAGGAGCCTTCGGAAGCGCATTCAGCGCCGCCTGCAATGACGGCGTCCGCCGCGCCGGAAAGTATGCTGTCTACGGCGTTCGTGATCGCCTGCACCGAAGACGCGCAGGAGCTCGAAACCGTAAACGCCGGCACACGGTCCGGAATGCCGGAGCCGAGGGCTACGTCCCTTGCGATGTTGGGGGTCTTGACCGACGGCATCACGCTGCCGAAGACGAGCGCGCCTACATCTGCCGGGTCTATCTCGGTCCTGTTGACGAGCTCCGTCACGGCTATCTTGCCGAGGTCGAGCGGGGTAAGGTCCCTGTATATGGTCCCCGATCTGGCAAAAGGCGTCCTGAGGCCGGATATGATTGCGACGCGCTTTCGGTTATCAGGTTGGCTCAAAGGAGGCTCCGCTGAAATAATAACTATCTATTTTATCTGCGACTCTCGGGATAAGAAAGCGAATATGTAACGCTGATCAATAAACCGTCTGCGAGAGGCGCCCGGCGACACCCGGAAAGCCCAGTCACTCCAGCCCCGCCCGGCTCTTTGCTTTCAACTTTAACTCGATGAACTTCGAATGGTCTATGTTGAGCATGTTGAGGAGCTTTCTGGCGACGTAATTCTCGAACCTGTCGAGCGTCCCGTCCGAGTAAATAACCTCCCACACGAGCTCCATTATCTCGTACTTCTCGTCGTTCCCGAGGCTCTGGTTCAGGATGTTGGTGAAGTGCCAGAGGTCCGTTGCGTCCTTCCTTTCGGCGACCGAGCTCGCGATAAGCTCCCCGGCTTCGCCGTCCGTCATGGAAAACCTCTCCTTCAGCACATCAACGATCTTTTTCCGCTCCTCGGCGGAGAAGGTCTCGTCCGCCGTCGCGGCCTCCAAAAGTATTACGCAGGTGGCTGTCTTAACCCTGTCCCCGGGGCTGGACCTCACCTGGCCGTCCGCCTCTCCGCCGCCTTCGAATAGTCTTCTGAATACGCTAAGCATCTCTTCTCCCTCACCGGCCGGCCCCCGAAAGCCGGGGCAGCCCGAATTTATCAATATTATTTGGACATAGGGCCCCTAGTCAAATAATAGCCCCCTCTCCCGGGCGGAATCTTGCGAAGAGGTCCAAACCATGTAACATTATCTGAGCAAATTCCGGAGTTAACGGCCATGACTTTCCCAGAGCAGCTGAGAGCGAGACTCGACGCCATAATATCTTCTTCCGAAACCAAGCAATCGGCACTCATACCCGTCCTGAGAGAGATTCAAAACGAGTACGGTCATCTCTCCAACGAATCCATGGAGAAAACGGCCGAAATGCTGGACCTTCCCCCTTCGAGCGTCCAGAACGTGGCGACTTTCTACACTATGTTCTTCAGGCAGCCCGTCGGGAAGCACGTTGTATGGCTGTGCAGAACACTCGCATGCGCCCTCAAGGGGGCAGAGCAGATGGAGCACCACGTGTGCGAGCGTCTTGGCGTGAAATTTGGAGAGACCACGGCGGACGGCAAGATAACGCTCATGGAAGCGGAATGCCTCGCGTCGTGCGGTACGGCGCCGGTGATGCTCGTCGACGACAAGCTCGAAGAGAACCTCACGCGGGAAAGGGTAGACAAACTCCTGGAAGAGCTCAGAAAAGACTGACCTGCCCGCCATGGGATAATATAACGGCGGTGCGGCCGGACACTCAGCATGGATCTCAAGCAAACAAGAGAGCACGCTCTCGAAATGTATAAAGAGGCCGTCGAAGCGGCCAACCCGAAGAAATGCGTACTCGACCACGTGAGGCTGATGGGCTCGACGCTCATGGTCGATTCGGTGAAGTACGACCTCGACGAGCACGAATCCATATACGTCATCGCTTTCGGCAAGGCCGCGAGCTCGATGGCCGATGCGGTCGAGGAAGTCCTCGGCGACAGGCTCACAGGCGGGCTCGTCGTTTCGAATACGCAGCCCGAAAACCCATATAACAAGCTGGGGTTCTACCTTTCGAGCCACCCGATACCGGACGAAAGGAGCGTAAACGCCGCGAAGGAAGTCGTCGCGGTACTCGAAAACGCGGGCGAAAAAGACCTCGTCATATTCCTTATATCCGGCGGAGGGAGCGCACTTCTGGCCCTGCCCGCCCCCGGCATATCGATCGAGGACAAGAGAAAGGCCACCGAGACGCTTTTGACGTCGGGTGTGGACAAGTACGGCCTGAACGCCGTAAGAAAGCACATCTCCCAGATTAAAGGCGGGGGGCTTCTCAAGAAAGCGCTTCCGGCAAGGGTGATAACCCTCCTCCTTTCGAACGCGGTCAGCGACAGGCTGGACGCTATAGCCTCGGGGCCGACAGTGCCCGACCCGACGACGTTCGAAGACGCATGGCGCGTCATAGAGGCCCTCGGAATCGAGCATAAATTGCCGCCGCACGTCGTCGTTCATTTGGAAGAAGGGCGTCACGGGAACGTCCCCGAGACCTTGAAGGAAGGCGAAATAGACCCCGACAAGGTCCAGACGCTCATCGTCGGCAGCAACTTCAAATCACTTAAGGCGGCCCAGAAAAAGGCCGAAGAGCTCGGATACAACACACTCATGCTCTCCTCCCAGATAAGCGGCGAGGCGAGGGAAGTGGCCAAGGTCGTGGCCGCCATAGCGTTCGACGTGGAGAGATTCGACATCCCGGCGGCCAAGCCAGCCTGCATCATATTCGGCGGCGAGACTACTGTAACTGTCCACAGCTCGACGGCCGTTGGAAACGGCGGCAGAAGCACCGAAACGGCGCTCTCGTTCGCTATGGAGATAATAGGACACGACATCACGGGGCTATTTTGCGACACGGACGGCATCGACGGCCCGATAGACGCCGCCGGCGCGATATGCGATGGACAAAGCAGGCTCTCGGCAAGGGCGATGAACGTGAGCGCGCGTGAACACGTCGCCC
>JBFWTW010000053.1:0-15411 GCA_050247635.1 Candidatus Dadabacteria bacterium
AAGAAGGGAAAGGGCGACCACGAGACGTTCCTCATAAGGAAGCTGAAGAAGGTTTACCTGCCGCTTCTCGAAAAGACCATCGGCCGCCCGAAGAGGACGGCGGCGATCGCGGGCGGCGTATTCGCGGCGAGCCTACTCCTGGTGCCGTTCATGGGGGCCGAGTTCATACCGAGGCTTGATGAAGGGTCGATGGCGCTCCAGGCGTGGAGGCTGCCGAGCGTGTCGCTCGAAGAGTCCGTCCGTAACACGACAATGATCGAGAAGGTGCTGAAGAAATTCCCCGAGGTGAAGACTGTCGTCTCGCGCACGGGCCGGGCCGAGATCGCGACCGACCCTATGGGCGTCGAGATAAGCGACATTTACGTGATCCTGAACCCGAAGAAGGAATGGACGACGGCGGACACGAAGGCCGGGCTCATCGAGAAGATGAACGAGGAGCTCGAAAAGACGGTGCCGGGGACGTCGTTCAGCTATTCCCAGCCTATAGAGCTAAGGGTGCAGGAGCTTATCGCGGGCGTAAGGTCGGACGTCGCGATAAATATCTACGGCGACGACCTCGAGCGGCTGAAAGGTCTCGGCGACGAGGTCGTACGCGCGGTGTCGCGCGTCACGGGCGCTGCGGACACGAAGGCCGAGCAGGTCGCCGGGCTCCCGTATCTCCGGGTGATAGTGGACCGGAACGCCATCGCACGCTACGGCATAAACGCCGGGCAGGTTATGGACGCCGTAGAGGCCATTGGCGGGAAGGAGGCCGGGCAGGTGCTCGAAGGACAGCGTCGCTTCGCCATGCAGGCGCGCATAGCACCCGGCGACAGGGCCGACGTCGCACGCATAAAGGACATTCGCATCGCGTCGCCCGACGGGAAGCTGATACCGCTCTCCCAGCTTGCAGAAGTGCGCATCGAGGAAGGCCCGGCGCAGATAAGCCGCGAGAGCGTGCACAGGAGGCTGTCCGTCGAGACGAACGTACGCGGGCGCGACCTCGCCGGGTTCGTCGAGGACGCGAAGGCCGAGGTGGCCAGGGACGTGAAGCTCCCCGCAGGCTACTGGATCGAATGGGGCGGGCAATTCGAGAACCTCGAGCGCGCGAGCTCCACCCTTGCCATCGCGGTGCCTATAGCGCTATTCCTTATATTCGTGCTCCTGTACACAGCCTTCGGCTCCGCGAGACCAGCGCTGCTGATATACCTGAACGTCCCGCTCGCGGCGACGGGAGGGCTGCTTGCGCTGTTCCTCAGAGGGATGCCGTTCAGCATATCCGCCGGCGTCGGGTTCATTGCCCTCTTTGGCATAGCGGTGCTTAACGGCGTCGTCCTTATGTCGTACATCATTCAGCTCAGGAAGGACGGGAAGAGCGCTGCCGACGCGGCCCGCGAGGGCGCGGGCATAAGGCTCCGGCCCGTAATGATGACTGCCCTCGTCGCGGCGGTCGGATTCCTGCCTATGGCGCTTTCGACGGGTGCGGGCGCGGAGGTGCAGAGGCCGCTCGCCACGGTAGTCATCGGCGGCATAATCACGTCAACGATGCTGACCCTGCTCGTCCTTCCGGCGATATATTCGTGGCTCGGAAAAGGCGCTGACGATACTGCAGCGGAGCGAAGTTAACACACAATATCTCGATAAACTTTTTATCCCCCCTCCCGGAAATTTCCGGGAGGGGCAACCCCGGCAGAGCCTCATAACTTGCGCCGCCTTATATCATGTAGTATCATTTGTTACATGATATTGAATGGAGCCAGATTTTCATGAAGATGGACACTAGACTTTCAAGCTTGCTTCACGTCCTCCTCCACATGGCCGTGACGGAGCGACCCGTGACCTCCGAGGCGCTCGCCAAAATGATGCGGACAAATCCGGTCGTCGTCCGGCGGACCCTGGCCGGTCTCCGGGAAGACGGGCTCGTCAGCTCGGAGAAAGGCCACGGGGGCGGATGGCGTATCTCCTGCGACAAGAACAAGGTGACGCTGTACGACATATACACAGCGCTCGGGAACCCGACGATACTGGCCATCGGGAACCGGAGCGAGTCGCCCGACTGCCTGATCGAAAAGGCGGTGAACAGCGCCATGAGCGAGTCTTACCGCGAAGCCGAAGATCTGCTGCTGGAGCGTTTCCGCGAGGTTACGCTGGCAGAGCTGAGTAAACACATGTACCGTCATCTAAAAGAACATAAGGAGAGGAAGAATGTATGACGTTATCGTAATAGGAGGAAGTTACGCCGGAATGGCCGCGGCGCTTATCCTGGGAAGGGCCCGCCGGAAGGTGGCCGTCCTGGACACCGGGCTAAGGCGGAACCGCTTTGCCGAGGCTTCGCACGGCCTATTGGGGCAGGACGGCATGGCCCCCGAGGCCATAGCCGGGAATGCAAAGGAGCAGCTGCTCAAATATCTCACCGTCGCCTGGATTGACGGCGCTGCGGTTTCGGCGGAAAAAACGGGCGAGGCCTTTTCCGTTCGATTGGAGGGGGGCGACATTCTGTCGTCGAAGCTGCTGATACTGGCCATGGGCGTAAGGGACGAGCTGCCGGACGTCCCCGGGCTCGCCGAGCGCTGGGGGAAATCCGTTTTTCACTGCCCGTATTGTCACGGCTACGAGCTCGACCGGGGCCCGCTCGGCGTTCTGGCGTGCGGCGAAATCTCGATGCATCACGCCCTGCTGATCCCGGAATGGGGCCCGACCACGCTTTTCCTGAACGGCGCCTTCGAGCCCGGCGAGGAGCAGCTAAACCAGCTTCGTGAGCGCGGGGTAAAAATAGAAAGAGAAAGGGTTTCGGAAATCACCGGCAAAGCCGGCGTCAAGCTCGAAGACGGCCGGACAATAGAGCTGGCCGGGCTGTTCGTCGCGTCGAGAACCACCCCTTCGAGCCCACTTGCCGAAGAGCTCGGATGCGAGATCGCGGAAAGCCCGCTCGGCCTTTACGTCAACACGAACGACATGAAGGAAACGTCCGTAAACGGCGTACTCGCCTGCGGCGACCTCGCGAGGGCGGCCGGCAACGTCACGTTCGCCATATCGGACGGTGCGCTCGCGGGCCTGTCAGCCCACAGGTCGCTCATATTCGGACACACATAGTGTGTTTTTATGTTGTAGCTGCAGCGGCGATCAATCCCCGGGGATGCGCATGCATACGGCAATAAATTCTAATTTACCTATGTCAGTCCTCGGTACATGCGATCTGCTGTCAAATGTAAGGATATAAGACAATCGAAAAAACTCCCTTTGTGCCGGATTGTCCGATAATCATTCGATAATCCATCCGGCACCACTTTTGCAATAAAAATCAATGTGAGAACTAACCGTGTAGGGAGGTTTCAGTGAAAGCGGTGCGAGAAACTGAAACTGGTTTAGTTTACAGGGAAGGATCCTCGGCGTATCTCGGTTACATAGTGATCGCGGCGCTCGTGGCCGCGTGCGTCCTTGCCGCGTGGACGGGGTTTATGCTGAGCATAGCTCCGCATTCCACGGGAGGGAGCGAAGCGCTCCTTCTAGGCCTCACCAGGGCCGAGTGGCAGGGGATAAACTCGTGGCTTAGCGTGGTCGCGATCACTGCGGTGCCGGCGGCGATAATCGCCGGCTGGAGGTCTTTCGGGAAACCGTAAGGCATCCGGCGAAATCTGGCGGAGATGCGGCTCGGGGAAGCACGTGAATCCTGCCCTCCCCCGTTGGGGAGACGGGAGCGGTTGGATTTTTAAGTGAAGAGGGGCCGCCCGAGGGCGGCCTCTCAATAACATATCAAGAGAGGGTGCAAATGACAGGAAAAGTATTAAGCATGACTTTTGTGATTTTTGCTGTCCTGACGGCGGCTGCACTGCACGCTCAGGACGGAGCGCAGAACGGCACACAGGACGAGACCATGAAAAAGGCGGCGGCTCTTTTCAAGCCGCTGCCGGACAAGGCCCCCGAAAAAGAGGACAACCCGGTAACGCCGGACAAGGTCGAGCTCGGAAAGATGCTCTACTTCGACCCGAGGCTCTCGGCATCGGACCTCATAAGCTGTAACACCTGCCACAACCTCGGCACGGGGGGCGTAGACCTCCAGGAAACCTCCGTCGGGCACGCCTGGCAGAAGGGGCCGAGGAATGCGCCTACGGTGCTGAACTCGGCCTTCAACGTCGCCCAGTTCTGGGACGGCCGTGCCAAGGACCTAGCCGAGCAGGCCAAGGGCCCGATGCAGGCGACGGTCGAGATGAGCAGCACCCCCGAGAACGTAGAGAAGAAGCTCCGGAGCATGCCGGCGTACGTGGAGTACTTTAAAAAGACTTTCCCCGGGGAAGAGAACCCCGTTAACTTCGACAACGTCGTAATGGCTATCGAGGCCTTCGAGACGACTCTTCTCACGCCGGACTCGCCGTTCGACAAGTATCTGAAAGGCGACGCCGCTGCCCTTACGGACAATCAGAAGGAGGGACTCGACCTCTTCATAACCAAGGGCTGCGCGAGCTGCCATAACGGCGTGAACATCGGGGGCGGCGGCTACTTTCCGTTCGGCCTCGTCGAAAAACCGTCCGACGAGGTCAGGCCCCCCGGAGACAAGGGCCGCTTCGCCGTGACCAAGACAAAGAGCGACGAGTACGCGTTCAAGGTGCCGACGCTCCGCAACATAGAGCTCACGCCCCCCTACTTCCATTCCGGAAAGGTCTGGAATCTGGAGGAGGCCGTGGTCATCATGGGCAACGCGCAGCTCGGCACGACGCTCACAGACGAGGAAGCCGGGAAGATCACAGATTTCCTCCGCTCGCTCACCGGTAAGCAGCCGGAAGTCGTCTTTCCGATACTGCCCCCGGTCGGCCCAGACACACCGCGCCCCGTTCTCGACATACCCGTGGCGAACTAAAGCCCCGGTATGCGCGGCCGCCGGGCCGATCGCGGCCCGGCCGGACTGAAATTACGCCTTCCGGATGACGGCGCAAGCGGGACAGCTCTATCGCCTTGACCCGAATCTTATATATAATTCTCGTTAGCGCGGCGTGAGAGGATGTTCCGTAAGGAGCCCCTCGCCCGCGCGCACCCGCGCAATGGAGGAAGTATATGTACGAGCTTTTCGATTCACCCGCCTATAACGAAGCCGTCATGCAGTTCAGGAGGGCCAGCAAGCGCATCGCGAGCGACGACGGCCTCGAAGAGAGATTCGAGCTCCCGCAGAGGACGCTGGTCGTGAGCTGCCCCGTAAGGATGGACGACGGCACGCAGAAGGTCTTCAGCGGATACAGGGTTCAGCACAACCAGACACTCGGCCCGTACAAGGGCGGGATCCGCTATCATCCAGAGGTGGACATGGGCGAGGTAGCCGCGCTGGCGATGACCATGACGTGGAAGTGCGGGCTCGCGGAGCTCCCGTTCGGCGGGGCGAAGGGCGGCATATCCGTCGACCCCGGTAAGCTCTCGGAAGGCGAAATAGAAAGGCTCACGCGGCGATACACCGCAGAGATACTACCCATAATCGGCCCGAACGAAGACATCCCCGCGCCCGACCTCGGCACGAACCCGCAGGTGATGGCGTGGATAATGGACACTTACAGCATGTCGAAGGGATTTACCGTGCCCTCGATCGTTACGGGCAAGCCCGTGCTCATCGGCGGCTCGCTCGGGCGCGAAGAGGCGACGGGCTTCGGCGTCGCATACGTAACGGAAGACACGCTCGAAAGATTCCACAAGCGATCGTCGGACGTTAAGGTCGTAATCCAGGGGTTCGGCAACGTCGGCACGTACACCGCCCTCAAGCTGAAAGACCTCGGTATAAAGGTCGTCGCCGTGAGCGACGTCAGCGGCGGCATATACAACCCGGACGGCCTGCCCGTCGAAGAGCTCGTCGAGATAGTAAAGCGAAAGGGGTTCGTGACGGACCACGGCGGGGGCGACAGGATAACGAACGAAGAGCTGTTGACGCTCGAATGCGACGTCCTTATTCCCGCGGCGCTCGGGCGCGTTATACACAAGGACAACGCCCCGAAGCTAAGGTGCAAGATAGTCGTCGAGGCCGCCAATAACCCGACGACTGCCGACGGTGACGACATACTCCGCGAGCGCGGCATACTCGTCGTGCCGGACATCCTGGCCAACGCAGGCGGGCTCATCGTATCTTACTTCGAATGGGTGCAGGGCCTCCAGGAATATTACTGGTCGAGGGACGTCGTCCACGACGAGCTCAAGAAGCGAATGAAATCCACCTTCGTCAGGGTCGCGGACTATGCGGAGAAGGAAGAGATACCCATGCGTCTGGCCGCGCTGGAGCTCGGGATCGACCGCGTCGCCCGGGCGAAGAAGCTCCGTGGGCTTTATCCCTGACGCTGGACGCGGGCCACGCCCGCCGCGGAACGTTGTTTAAGCACCCGGCCGGCCCCTAAGCCGTCCTTCTTCTCCTGAGGACGAGCGCGCCGAACGCGGCCAGCATCAGCGCCGCCGTTACCATCCCCCACTCCGAGAGCGTGGGTATGTTCGTAACGACGGGTGCAGGCGGCGGTGTCGGGGGCGCCCCGAAGCTGATATTCAAAATACCCTCTACAGCAGTGAGGGGGTTGATTGTATCCGAGAGGTTTATCCTCGTAATCGTTTCGTCCGAAGTTACGCCGACAAAACTGTTGAACGCACTCGATACAGCGACCGAAGTCGAGCCGATGAGCGCGTCACCCTCCCCGAAAACCTGCACGGTCATTTGATCGCTGCACGGGCCGGTCGAATCTACACAACCAGCCACAAACCCCACACGGGTCGTGTCCGAGGCCGAGAAGACGATATCGAAGGTGTCGGCGAACGTATTGGTGGTCAAGGGACCCCTCGGATTGACATTGAATGCGTAGTCGGCGCCGAACACGAGCATGGAGCCGGGGTCGGGCCCGGGATTGTCGATAAACGCTATTCCCGGGAGAATCTGACCCGGCGTGAAGCAGTCGTCGCTTGAGTTGGCGTCGACCGGAGCGTTGCATACAATGAAGGTTCCGTCTGGCGCCGGGGCGCTCAGAAAATTCTGAAAGTCGAGGTCCGGATTATCCGACAGGAACTGGGACTCATCGGACGAGAAAATCACCTGCGCGGATGCCGTGAGCCCGAAAGCCGCAAGAGTGAAAATCAGGGTCGATACCAACACCCGAAAAGGCGTATACAGGACAGCATTCCGCATGACATCCTCCTTAATTAAATCAATTAACTCATTTTACAACGCGGCAAAAAAATTTTCCAGATGCCTCGGACGGCGTGCAAAAGAATCCTGGGTTCCGGCCCGTCCGTCGAGTAGCCTTGTAATAAGGAGGTGAAGATATGAAATACGCGATATCCATACTCGCTCTCGTTGCCTTATTCTTCGCGGCGGCCGGGGCTTCCTCCGCCGACAGGGACGCAACCGCCGCCGAGACGGCCTCCGTGGCCGAGGCCCTAGGGGGAGAGGGATGCGTCCTCTCCGAAGTGGTCGAAGTCGACGGCAAGGGAATCTTCGAAGTAGACGGCGTCGTGTGCGAGGACGGGAATTACGATATAGAGATGGACGCCGAATATAATATTGTCTCCAGGGCCAAGGCCCCGCCGGCCGAAGGAACGGATTAACCCGTTTTTATTGCCCTTTACTGCACATTCGATCCCCATCGATCCGGCCGATGCCGGCGGATACAGCCGCCCCCCGTGCGCTCGGGGGATTGATAATCCCTGATAATCTTTTAGATTAATGGGCGAGAGACATCTCTAAAACGGGACACTGCCCACAGGCAGGGCGTATTTCCGTTACACTTAATTAATGTAGTAATGACAATGCAGGAAGACAGCCCTTCAGAACCATCACGTTCGTCGATCCCGGTGGCGCCCACGCTGGGAAACGGCACCGCGCGCGGGGTCAACGCGCGTCAGGGACCTTTGATCGACATGGGCACAGTGAGAATTTCCCTCATGGCGATCGCAATAGGCGTCGCCGGGGGGCTCATCGCCCAGTACTTCCTGGCGCTGATCGGACTTATCACCAACATTGCCTTTTACGGCAAGCTTTCTACGAAATTCGTATCCCCCGCCGGTAACCATCTCGGTATCCTGGTCGTGCTCGTGCCCGTCGTGGGCGGCCTGATAGTCGGGCTCATAGCCAGGTTCGGCTCGAAGGGGATAAGGGGCCACGGCATCCCCGAGGCGATGGAGCAGGTGCTCAGGAACAAGAGCAGGATACAGCCGAGGCTCACATTCCTTAAGCCCATATCCTCGGCTATCGCAATAGGCACCGGGGGCCCGTTCGGGGCGGAAGGCCCCATTATAGCCACGGGCGGCGCGGTCGGCTCGCTCCTGGGCCAGATACTGCCTACGACGAACGACGAGCGTAAAACGCTTTTGGCGGCGGGCGCCGCGGCGGGCATAGCCGGGACGTTCGGAAGCCCGGTCGGCGCGGTGCTGCTGGCCATAGAGCTCCTTCTCTTCGAGTTCAGGGCGCGCTCGCTTATACCCGTGGCCCTCGCCAGCGTCGCGGCCACGGTGGTACGCATATCATTCGTCGGGACCGCCCCCATATTCGCCATGCCGAACATGCCGACGCCCGGCGTCGAGGCCGTGTGCCTCTATGTCCTCATCGGCGCAGTGACAGGCCTCGGAGCCGTATTCGTCACGAAGTCGGTCTACTGGCTCGAAGACCTTTTCGCCAGGCTCCCTGTCCACTGGATGTGGTGGCCGGCCATCGGGGCCTTCGCCGTGGGAGTTGTCGGATACATAGCCCCGGACACGCTAGGGGTCGGGTATAACGTAATCGACGACATACTATCGGGCGGCATTGCCGGGAAAGCATTAATACTCCTCTTTATTCTGAAATTCGTATCGTGGTCAATCGCCGTTTCGAGCGGCACTTCGGGCGGTACTCTAGCTCCCCTGTTCGCGATAGGCGGCGGCCTCGGCGCTTCGCTCGGCGCGGGGCTCGCGCTTTTGTTCCCCCAGGCCGGGATAGACCCGCACACCGCCGCGCTCGTCGGCATGGCCGCGATGTTCACCGGGGCGTCGAGGGCCTACCTCGCCTCCGTCGTCATTGTGTTCGAGACGACGCTCCAGCCCCACGGCATTCTGCCGCTTCTGGGCGGCTGCGGCGCGGCGTACCTCATATCAGCGCTTTTGATGCAGCACTCGATAATGACCGAGAAGATAGAAAGGAGCGGCGTCAGGGTGCCCGCCGAATACGGCATAGACATACTGGCGAGGATTCTCGTCAGGGAGTGCGCGTCGTATAAGGTGAACTCGCTCGATCTCGGGCGGACGCTCTGGGAAGTAAGGGCGTGGATGAATTCGGGCGAGAACGGCGCCGGCCATCAGGGGTTCCCTGTCCTCGACGAGAACGGACGGCTCGCCGGCGTCGTCACCAGAAAAGACATCTTCAAGAGCGAGCTCCCGAACTCGGCCCGCCTGTCCGAGCTCGTGACGCGCCAGCCCGTGACGATATACGAGGACGACACGCTCCGGGACGCCATAGACATCATGTCGGAGAACGGCATAGGGCGGCTTCCCGTCGTCATTCGCTCGAACCCCGGCAGGGTCGTCGGGATACTCACCCGGAGCGACATCATGACGGCCAACAAGAAGTACCTCGACGACGCAAGGCGCTCGGAAGCCAGCCTCCAGTGGCTCGCGATGAGATAGCCTTTGACGAAGGAAGAGACCCGGCTTTGACAGACGGCGCGGCGAGCGGCGATAATATCGGCTAGGGACGCGCGGCACGCACCCCCCGGGAGGCACGGATGAAACTCGACTATCTCGTAACGCTTAATGTAGAGCTCGGCAGCAAGGGCCCGGCCCCAGTCGGCCCCGGCCCGTTCGGCACGAGGCTCGTCGCCGGCGCGGCCGGGGGGACGTTCCACGGGCCGCGCCTTATGGGAAAGATCCTCCCCGGCGGCGGCGACTATATCCTGTCTGACCAGAACGGCATATGGCACCTGGACGTCCGGCTCGTTCTCGAAACCGACGACGGGGCTTTTATATATCTGCAATATGCGGGCGTTCTCGAAATGAACGATAAGATACGTGAGGCGCGCGCGGCGGGGAGGCCCATGGAATTCGGCGAGGCGTATTTCATGATCCAGCCCCGTTTCGAGACGGGCGACCCCCGGTACGCGTGGCTCAACGGCGTCGTCTCTGCGGGCGAAGGGCGCATCGTCCCTGGCAAGGTCGAGTACAAGATCTACGCCCTCGAAAACGGCTGAGCGCGGCCTCCGGCTGTTGAAATATCTCCGGTATCCCCGAGTGCGCTTTATGCTCTGCTTGTATCTATACGGACAGTTGCCACTGTTCGGCATCCTACTACTCGGCCCCTTTTTGTCTCCCAGTGGGAAACTTATTCTATCATAACGCGCTGTACTTATTAAATATATTACGAACTGGCACGGCTCTTGCCCCATTTCATGTGATCCCGTCCGCAAAGGGCGGGACGGTCGCGGGTGCTATAACGCCCGCGTTCAAACTACACCTGGAGGTGAACGACATGAAGAAGGGAATAGTATTCGGAATAACGGCTCTGGCCATGGGATTCCTGTTTGCGGCGGATAATTCGTACGCCGACAGGGATGCGACACCGACCGAGGAGGCTGCGATTTACGGCGCCCTTAAGGCGCAGGGATGCACGGTTACGGACGACATAGAAGTCGAATCCGTTAGCGGCGTATACGTAGTGGACGAGGACGAGCCGCGCGGCCTGCTGCCGGGCATTTACAAGACGGAAGCACTCTGCTTCGACGGCGAGAAGTACGACATAAAGATGGACCATCATCTCAACATTCTGTCGAAGGAAGAAGACTGATCGGCTACGATTGGCCCGGGGCGCGGGAGCCAGAAGGAGGCCGCTCGCCGGGAAGCTTCCACGACATGACAGAGGGGGAGAGCGGGCCACGGCCTGCCCTCCCCTTTTATCTATTCATCAAGAACCTTTCGTCGTAACCGGGATTGCTTCGACGATTTCCGTCCGTAGCAATTAACCGCGAAGCCAATACCGGCATCCATGCATCTAATTTCTAATATAGTCAGCCGCGCATATGATAAATGCGCATTTCAGGATACAATATTCGGCTTTCCGGGAATCAGATGGACGCGATCATATCCGTAAAGAACCTGAGCAAGACCTACGCCTCTGGGCAGCACGCGCTTAAGGACGTAAGCCTCGACATAAGGCGGGGGGAGATTTTCGCCCTCCTCGGCCCGAACGGCGCGGGGAAGACGACGCTCATCAGCATCATATGCGGGATAGTGAACCCGGGCTCGGGGACGGTGCTCGCCGACGGGCACGATATCATCACCGATTACAGAAAAGCCCGCTCCATCATAGGACTCGTGCCGCAGGAGCTGACGACGGACGTCTTCGAGTCGGTGGGGGCGACGATGAACTTCAGCCGGGGCCTTTTCGGGAAGCCCGCCGACGACGCCTACATCGAAAAGATACTCCGCGATCTCTCGCTTTGGGACAGAAAGGACACGAAGATAATCACCCTCTCGGGCGGCATGAAGCGGCGCGTGCTCATAGCCAAGGTGCTCGCGCACGAGCCCCGGATACTCTTCCTCGACGAGCCCACGGCGGGCGTGGACGTCGAGCTCAGGCGCGACATGTGGGATATGGTGCGGCGGCTCAGGGAAAACGGCGTCACGATAATCCTGACGACCCATTACATAGAAGAGGCCGAGCAGATCGCCGACCGCATCGGGATAATAAACAGGGGCGAGATAATACTCGTCGAGGACAAGCACACGCTCAAGCGGAAGCTCGGGCGGAGGCAGCTCAAGCTCACCCTCAGAAACCCGATATCCCGGATACCGGAGGGGTTTTCGGAATTCAAGCTCGAGCTCACCCCGGACGGGATGACCCTCATATTCGACTTCGACGCCAACGCCGAGGAAACGGGGATCGCCGGGCTGCTCAAACGGCTCGACGAACGGGGCGTCGATTTCAGCGACGTGAATTCGAGCGAAAGCTCGCTCGAAGAGATATTCGTTAACCTCGTGAGGAACGGGAATTGAACTTCTACGCCGTAATGGCCATATACAGATTCGAGATGGCGCGCATGTGGCGGACGCTCTTTCAGAGCATCGCCTCGCCGATAATTTCGACCTCGCTTTACTTCGTCGTCTTCGGGGCCGCGATTGGCTCGCGCATTGGCGACATAGGCGGCGTCACCTACGGGGCCTTCATCGTGCCGGGGCTCGTGATGCTGACGCTCATGAGCGAGAGCATATCGAACGCGTCGTTCGGCATATACATGCCGAGGTTCGCCGGGACGATCTACGAGCTTCTGTCGGCCCCCGTGTCGAGCATGGAGGCGATACTCGGATACGTCGGCGCTGCGGCGTCCAAGTCAGTCATACTCGGGACGCTTATACTCGTAACGGCGCGACTCTTCGTCCCGTATCATATTCAGCACCCGCTCTGGATGGTCGGGTTTTTGATTCTGACCGCTGTCACGTTCAGCATGTTCGGGTTCATAATCGGAATATGGGCGGACGGATTCGAAAAGCTCCAGATCGTGCCGCTGATGATCGTTACGCCGCTCACGTTCCTGGGCGGCAGCTTCTACTCCATCCACATGCTGCCGCCATTTTGGCAGAAGGTGACGCTGTTTAACCCGGTCGTTTACCTTATCAGCGGGTTCAGGTGGAGCTTCTACGGCGTCTCGGACGTTGACGTCCGGATAAGCCTCGGCATGACGCTGGTCTTCCTGACGATATGCATCGTCCTCGTCTGGTGGATATTCCGGACGGGGTATAAGATAAAGAATTAAGCACGCCACGCGTGCAGGATACCGAAGTAGCATTTTTGTTGTCATTCCCGAATGCTTTTATCGGGAATCCAGTTTTTGCCTTGTCTTTTCTTAAAACGCATCCCGGCTAAATTATTGCTTATGCCGGATCACTACTACTCAACTCAATGTCAATTTGATGTTACGAGTATCGTAAATTATCATTCCTTAGGATAGATACAAATATTATTTGCATGACAATGTCAGATATAGAAAGCGCATACTACGATACATTAGCAGAAGATTATTTTGCAGAATTAGCAAAAGAAGAACTGTTTAAAGAGTCCGCTCTTCGACAATGTATATACTTATTTGTTGAAGGTAAATCTGAAGAAAGAGCATTTCCGATGCTATTACACAAAGCAGGTCTTGATATTGAGCAATTAGGCTTAGTTATTGCTAATTATCACGGTAGTGGCAATTTGTTACATTGCATGCGATTAATGCGTAGGACTTTAAGTCATGATAGACCTATTATTATAACTATAGACAATGATGTTAATGGTGTTTCATTTCAAAATAAATATAGAGAAAGAAATGTTAATAAAGATTATATATTTCTAGTACCCCAAAAACCTGTAGTAACATTTTCAAATGGGCACATGGGAGGTTCCTACGAAGAAATTTACCCGGTTAGTTTCTTTATCGATATATGTTTTACAATTGATATAATGCCGGAAAACATTCTTGAGAAAAAGAATGCATTCGAAAAGTCTTTTGATCCTAACAAATCATGGTTCGGACAAATTATGAAATTTTCTTATAAAAATGGTTTTCCTGAATTCGCAGATAAAAAAGTAGAATTAGCAATAAGTCTCGCTGATAAATGTCGGGAAATACCAACTGATATAAAACGATTAGCTGAGTTAGTATCGGAAGTGCGAGAAAAATATCCTATAGAGCTTTAGAATTGACTGTTAGAGCAAAAAAGTTAAAGCAGGTATTCATCGAAACAAGTCAACAAATAAGTCTCAATCGATCATCTCAAAAATTCATTGATGAAACTGATATTAACCATTGGCACGGTTATCCGACAGATTACCAAATTAATAAGAACGATGTTCCTAATAAGGAAATACTTTCGATTGGAATTATTCTATAAAGGCTACTACGGCTAAAGCATCGTCTGGTTGATCTTCCGAACGGGATATAAGTTAAAAACTGATTACATTCCTCAGCCATTCGAATTAGACGGAGCTAATTTCCGAATGAAGGCAAAACCGACTGAGAGAAACCATTATCTTCCCCAATTTTATCTTCGATCATTCTTAACTGATAAAGTTTTTTGGGTCTATTATAAAGATGGTTCTGGACCAACGGCTCAGACTCCGATTAACACAGCGGTCGAAAAAAACTTATATAGTTATAAAAATCCGGATGGAACAATCAATGATGAGCTTGAAAGGATGCTTAGCGATACGGAGAATAGTGTTACAGAAATAATTAATCGGTTGGTAAAAGACAAAGACAGGCTAAAAAGTGACGATATTTCCAAGCTGGCTATTTTCTTTGCATTTATGGCAACCAGAGTGCCAAATTCAATAAACCTTGCTAAAGAGCTTGGTGAAGAGCTTATCATTGCCGAAGCAAAAAAGTGCTCAGAAAACATTGAGCAAATAAAAAAGCTTATAGATGATGTTAACTCTATAGAACCAGGAACTATTACACTAAGCCCAGAAGAAATTCAAAGTGCTTTTGCACATCCAGAAAACTTCGAAATATCTTTGAATAAAACATTAGCTATGGCTATGAGTATAAGACAATCAAGCCAAATTTACACTAATCTACTCGACATGAATTGGTGTCTTTGTAGAGCCCCTTCCAACAGACAATTCATAACATCTGATAGCCCTTTAGTACCTTTCATGTTAAATGAAGATGGGACTGTTAGTATCGGCACCGGATATGGATTGCCCAGTGTTGAAGTTACCATTCCCCTATCACCACAGCTAAGCATTCTCATGGTTCGCAAATCTAAACAGAAGTACATGGCAGTTAACAAGAATTTCGTACTAAATATTAATCGAAGAACTGCTTGGAATGGAGAGATATTTATTATATCCAGCCTTAAAACAAGGTATGCAATGAGGCTTGCAAGTTGGGCTTCTAAATCTAAGAATTACCCCAAGTTGAACAGAGAAGCTGTTAGGAGAAACTTTTTATAACATTATAAAAATAAATATGATACAATTTCCTCTGTTTACACAATACAACATAGATTCTAGCAAATAGTTGAACTTCTAGGTCATGGAAGAAAATAAATGATGAAGGTAAAAAGAATAAGCATCAAGACAACTTTGCTTTGTTTAACTATTATTTCACTTGCAGTTCCATTTGACAATGTTCAAGCGGCAAGCTCAAATTGTGAAAATTTAACAGAGATAATATTAGACATAACATTAGGATTATCGAACGAAGAAGCTTCAAAGATTTTTTCTAAACTCAAATCAACGCCCAAAAAAGTAACTGCCAACTTTTATGGTGCTCAATGTTTAATTGATAACGATACAGTACTATATGGACTTTTCTGGTTTATTGATGACAAATTGGCCGTGACGCAAGCTCAATATATGTCAGCTAGCAACAAATGGATAGATAGCGAATACGAATTCTTTAAAGAAGAGCTGAACAAGCTTAATATTACGGACAAATCTTATTGTCCAACAACAGATATGTGCAATTGGACATT
>JBFWTW010000054.1:0-15162 GCA_050247635.1 Candidatus Dadabacteria bacterium
GGCAAGCTCGCCATAACGAACAAGCAGACGAACGTAATATTCTTTTTCACTGTAATTATGATTCCGGCTGTTATATTCTTTTCCGGTATAGCGATATGGTGGAAGAGAAAGAGGCTTTAGCGGAGGGGAGGTCTCTTCGGCCCGGGGAAATTACGGTAACGAAAGGGTCAAATTGGGAAAGTATTTAAGAAAATTTTCGGGCACTCTGGTCGCCCTCGTAATATTCGCGATACTGCTGGGAGGCGTCCTCTACTACGACTCTCAAAAAAAGGCGGCTGAAGCGCCGCCCCCTGAAAGGGTATTCCCCGGCGTAAAACCCGACGATGTTCAAGCTATAAAAATAGTATATCCCGACGAAAAGCTCTCTCTAGAAAAGGCGGACGGGGAGTGGTACGTCGTACATGACGGAAAGAGGCGCGGGGCCGATGCCGACATGGTTCAAGACATCGTAAAGGACCTGACCGAAATGGAGGCCGACAGGGTGGTATCGACCGATGAGACCGACCTCGATGAATTCGGCTTCGTCAAATCCAAAAGGGAATTCACCGTGGCGACGAAAGAGTTCGATTACCCGGTCATCATAGGCGACAAGAGCCCGGTAGGATCGGGCATTTACATCTACGACCTGGGTGAGGGGCGGGTAATACTCGTAAAAGACCATTACCTATGGGGGATTTTGAATGGGAGCCCCGACGGTTTCAGGGACAGGGCGGTCACCGGCTTCGACAGCAGCGCCGTGGATAGGATAGTGGTGAGGGCAGGCGTGTTCAGCATCGAGCTCAGAAAGGAGGGGGGCCTTTGGGTGCAGTCGGGTGCGGAATCGCCGAAGCATGTAGACCAGAAGAAGGTCGCCGAGATCCTCAATTCTTTTACGAAGCTAAAGGCCTCGGAATTTGTTGCGGACGAGCCCGGGGACCTCTCGGAATACGGCCTCGAACAGCCAGTGGCGGAGGCCGGGTTTTTCGGAGAAGGGGTGTCCGAGACTGTCTTTTTCGGAAAGAGGATGGACGAGGATAATTTTTACGTCATGACTTCGAAAGGGGAGGCCGTCTATGCCGTCCCCAAGGAGCACTTCGGTATACTGCCCAAGAATCTCGATCAGATAGCTGTGTTGAAGCCCCCCAAGTAATTCGCCGTCAGGCGGGTTTTTCTACTTCTTTTTTTCCTTGACGTCGAGCTTTATTCCGAGCTCCAGGAGCTGCGCCGTATCGACGGGGGAAGGGGCTTCCGTCAGCGGGCACGCGCCCTTCTGCGTTTTCGGGAACGCGATAACGTCCCTTATGGAATCGGCCCCGGAGATGAGCATCACTATTCTGTCGAGGCCGAGCGCGATGCCGCCGTGGGGAGGCGCACCGAATTCTAGTGCCTCGAGGAGAAACCCGAATTTCGCCCGGGCCTCTTCGTCCGTAAGGCCTATGGCTTTAAATAGCTTCTCCTGTACGTCCTTACGGTAGATCCTTATGCTTCCGCCGCCTATTTCGACGCCGTTTAGGACAACGTCGTAGGCCCTCGAACGAATGCCGCCCTTGTCGGCATCGTCCAGGAGATGAATGTCTTCTTCTTTGGGCGAGGTGAACGGATGGTGCATCGCGACGTAGCGCTTTTCTGCGGGGTCGTAATCCAGGAGCGGGAACTCCTCGACCCAGAGGAAGTTGAACTTCCCGTGGTCGATGAGACCCAGCTTCTCTCCGAGCTCGAGCCTTATGTGCGAGAGCACCATGTTGACTATGTGCGGGGTGTCGGCGGCGAAGAATACGATGTCGCCGTCGCCCAGCTGAAGCGCGTTTTTAAGGTCTTCTTTTTCTTTATCGCTAAAGAATTTGATAATTGGGGACTGCCATTCTTCGCCGGAGACGCGGATCCACGCGAGGCCCTTGGCCCCGAGGGACTTTGCTGTTTCGCCGAGGTCGTCGATTTCCTTTCTCGAAAGGTCCCCGGCCTTTCCCTTAAGGTTGAGCGCCTTGATTATGCCGCCCTTTTTTAGGGCGCCGCTGAATACCTGGAACTCGGAGTCCTTGAATATCGCGGATATGTCTTCGAGCTCGAGGCCGAATCTCGTGTCCGGCTTGTCGGAGCCGTACCTGAGCATGGCCTCGTCGTATTTCATCTTCGGGAATGGGGTTTCGATTTCGATGCCGGCCGCCTCGGAGAATATGGACTTCAGTATTCCCTCGACGACGTCCATTATGTCGCCTTCCCTAACGAACGACATTTCGAGGTCTATCTGCGTGAATTCGGGCTGGCGGTCGGCCCGGAGGTCTTCGTCTCGGAAACAGCGCACTATCTGGTAGTAGCGGTCGAAGCCCGAGACCATGAGGGTCTGTTTCAGGAGCTGAGGCGACTGGGGAAGCGCGTAGAACTCGCCGGGGTTGAGCCTGCTCGGGACGAGAAAGTCCCTGGCCCCTTCGGGCGTGGAGCGCGTGAGGTATGGCGTTTCGATTTCCAGGAATCCGGCGGCGTTAAGGAAATTCCTCGTTGCGGAGACTGTCTTGTGGCGCGTGATGATGTTGTCCCTCATGAAGGGGCGCCTTAGGTCGAGGTATCTGTGCCTTAGCCTGAGGAGCTCATCTACATTAATGTCGTCTTCGATGAGAAATGGGATAACCTTCGAGGTATTGAGTATTCTGACTTCTTCGGCAACAACCTCTACCTCGCCGCTCGGGAGGTTCTTGTTCACGGTTTCCGGGGAGCGGTTCGTAACCTTGCCGCGGACGGCCAGGACCCATTCGTCCCTGAGCGCGCCTGCCTTTTCGTGAACGTCTCCGCTTACCTGCGGGCTGAATACGACCTGGACTAGTCCTTCCCTGTCCCTGAGGTCAATAAATATCACGCCGCCGTGGTCTCTGTTCGACTGCACCCATCCCATAAGCACGACGTCGCGGCCGATGTCCTCTGAGCGTAAATCCCCACAGTAATCGGTCCTGGTCCAGTCTCCCAGATGTTCAAGCATGTTCGTTAGGCTCCTTTGTGTCTAATTATCCCACAGAAGCGAAAATCTTAACCTTTGATTTCGATTTGGCAATATGACTGTCAAGGCGGTGTGACAAATTCTGCCTGTCCTTTGGGCAAGGACTTTGGAAAGATGAAAATATTGAAGGATGACGAACAGATGGAAATTGGCTTTCCTGGCGAGTATCATGGTAAGAATTACGGGCCTGAACGGCCCGGCTCGGCCTCATGGCGAATACGAAGACGACTTTGGAAAATCTGCGTGTATATGATTTTATAAAAGAGAATTATCTCATTCTCCTCATTTTCGCCGCCGGACTTGCGCTCAGGCTCTATACAATTGGCTCTGAGAGCGTGTGGTATGACGAGGCTGTTTCCGTTGCCGTTTCGAAGCTCGGATTCGTGGAGCATCTCCGCTGGATAACAGAGGTCGACGACAACAACCCGCCCCTTTATTACACGTTTCTCCATCTGTGGGTTCAGGTTTTCGGGGATTCCGAGGCCTCGATCAGAATGCCTTCGGCGATATTCGGCTCGCTCTCGATTCTCGTGATCTACGCCCTCGGGAAGCTCCTCTTCGATAAAAAAACGGGGCTCGTGGCTGCGGCAATACTGGCCGTTTCCATTTTCAATATAGTGTTCTCGCAAGAGGCCCGGGCCTATAGCCTTATGGCCTTTCTCGCGCTCCTGTCCTTCTACTACCTCGTTCGAATGACTATGTCGGACAAGCGCATATACGCCGCGGCATACGTCGTTTCGAGCGTTTGCCTCGTCTATTCGCACTACTACGGCATATTCGTTCTGCTCGGGCAGAACATCTGGTTTTTTACGATGCTCTTGTTTAAGAGGAGGGCGGGGGCGCTCGGGCTTTCGAAATGGATCTTTCTTCAGGTCGTCGTCGCCCTTCTTTTCCTTCCGTGCTCGTATCTGCTTATCAGGAACACGGCTGCCATTCAGAAGGGGTTCTGGATATCGGAGCCGGGATTCCGGGATATAGTCGGTTATTTCAGGCTCTACGCGGGCACGTATTTTCTACTGTGGATGTCTTTGTTCTTCATATTTCTTTCCTTCGCCGGCGTCCGACTGGCAAAGCGCTTGAAAATACCGGGAAGGTTTTTCGGCGGGGAAGATTACAACCCCGAGGGGCCCCTAATCCCCTACGGCTGGAGGATATATCTTTTAGTTGCATGGATTATCGCAGTCGTGTTCGTGCCATTGGTAATATCCCACATATCGTCGCCGATATTGATCTACAGGTACACGATAGCGTCGGCCCCGGCGTTTTATATCCTGACGGCGCGGGGAATCACCAGCCTCAGGGTGAATGTCGCCATAGTGCTTATAGTGGCTCTTATAGCGGGGCTTTCCTTCCCCGGCCTTAAAAGATACTATGTTGAAGCGGAAAAGTACGATTGGCGCGAGGCCATGAAGTACATACAGGCGCAAGCCGGCCCCGGTGATCTGGTGCTCACTTATCCGAGTTTCGAGGTGGAGCCGGCGGCGTATTACATGAAGAGGGGAGACCTCAGGCTGGAAAAATTCTCACAAGGGTTTTTATCCGGAGACGTCCGGGCCAATGGCATATGGCTGGTTGTATCGAGCCACAGGGGTCTTGAAAAGAATATTGTAAAGATCAAAATGGCGTCCCAGTTCGATTATGTATCCGAAAAAGAATACAAGGGGATCCAGATTTACAGATTCAGGAAAAGAGCGGACTAGGCGGAGTGTCGGCTGAAGATATTTTTTAGGAGAAAGGAAAGATTGTCATGAACGATGAAACGGATTTTCGCTCGGGGTTTATATCGATTGTCGGGAGGCCGAACGTCGGGAAATCGACGCTCGTAAACGCCGTCGTCGGCGAGAAGATCGCCGCCGTCTCGGACAAGCCCAACACCACGCGGAACAGGATACTCGGCATAAGGAACCTCCCCGACGCGCAGTTCATATTTCTCGACACCCCGGGCATACACAAGGCGCGCGGGAAGCTCGGAAAGGCCATGGTGCAGACGGCGATGTCGGCTGTCAGGGAAGCCGACGTGATACTCATGATGGTCGAGGTGAAAGAGCCGTTCGGGAAGGGGGACACTTTTATAATAGAGAGCCTTCCGAAGCCGGCGATACTGCTCGTCAACAAAATCGACAAGATAAAAAAGGGCGAGGTGCTCCCTATCCTGAACCAGGCGCGGAAGTTCGAGAGCAAGTTCCTCGAAATCATCCCGATCTCCGCCGCCACGGCCGACGGTATTCCGGAGCTCCTGGCGGCCATAAGGAACCGCCTCCCCGAGGGGCCGAAGTATTTCCCGGACGACATGATAACGGATCAGCCCGAGAGGTTCCTAGCAGCCGAGCTCATAAGGGAGAAGATATTCAACCTTACCCAGCAGGAGATACCCTACAAGACGGCTGTATCGATAGAAGAGTTCAAGGACATTCCCGAAAAGAAGATCGTCCATATATCGGCTGTTATATACGTAGAGAGGATGAACCATAAGGGGATAATCATCGGAAAGGGCGGGGAGATGCTGAAGGAAATCGGGAGCCTGGCCAGGGCGGACATAGAGAGGATTCTCGGCTCCAAGGTGTTCCTCGAGCTCTGGGTCAAGGTGAGCGAGAACTGGACGGACAGGGAAAACCTGATAAGGGATTTCGGATACGGGAGCTGACGGTGCTTCCGGTATCGGCGGCGTATAAGTAGAGGGCGGTAACATCGGCGCGTAAGCAGAAGCTCATAATCGCGTGGGGCGGTGAGATGTCCGAAAGAGGCCTTCTTGGGATTCTAAAAGACGATTATCTCCTTCTTCTCATAGTGCTCCTGGGGCTCGCGCTAAGGGTTTACGACCTCGCAGGCGAGAGCGTCTGGTTCGACGAGGCGGTGTCTATTTACGTATCGAGGCTCGGCTTTATTGAGCAGATAAAGTGGGTCGCCGGCCAGAGCAAAGAAGGTAACCCCCCGTTTTACTACATGGTGCTCCATCTGTGGGTCCCCCTCTTCGGGGATTCGGAAGTCCTATCCAGATTGCCGTCCGTGATATTCGGCGTCCTTTCCATAATATTCACATATTCAATCGGCAGGCTCCTTTTCGGCAAAAGGGCGGGGATCCTCGCGGCGCTTATAATGGCCGTCTCGTTCTTTCAGATAAGGTTTTCACAGGAGGCCAGGGGCTATACGCTGATGGTTTTCCTCGCGCTAGTCTCCTGTTATTCGCTCCTAAGGATGATTTCGGGGTGGAAGCGGCGCTGGGCGGCGGCTTACATTCTGGCGAGCGCTCTTCTCTGTTACACCCATTACTTCGGCCTTTTTACGATCCTGGCGCAGAATATCTTCTGCTTAACTCTATTCCTGAGGCGGGGCCGCGCGGGGGGGCTCGGGTTTACGCGGTGGATACTCGTGCAGGTTATATTGGGGGTCCTCTACATCCCCGGATTCATTCTCCTTGCCGGACGGTTCGCGTCCGTCAGGGAATCTTTCTGGATACCTGAGCCTCGCTATTGGTACGTCTATTATTATTTTAAAAATTACGCGGGCTCGGTCTATATGCTGGTCCTCCTTGCCGGGTTTGCTCTACTGGCAATAGCGAATTCCGAAAAACTGAGGGGCATTAAGGGCCTCAAGGCGCTGCTCGCCCCTGCGGACGAAGCCGCGCCTGTCAGGGGTATCACATACGGCGAGAAGATTTATTTTCTTCTGCTGTGGATCGCCGTCCCGGTGATGGTGCCGTTCATAATCTCTTTAACCTTCGCTTCTATTATGGTGTCCCGCTATGCGATTGTAGCCTCGGTGGGGTTATATCTCCTTGCCTCCGTGGGAATGAGCGCGATAAATAAGCGGCCGGTTCTTTATGCGGTAACTGCGGTCGTTATATTGGTCTCGGCCGCGAAACTTTACATATACTACGGCGGAGTAGAGAAGCACCAGTGGCGGGAGGCGATACAGGAAATAGAGTCAAACGCCCACAGCGGGGATTACGTACTCGTCTACCCGCACTTCGAGGACGTTACGGTCAAATATTATCTCAAGCGGGACGACCTGGAATTGGTGCCGGTCGGGGACAGGTTCCCGTCATTTCCCGGTATGCGGACGCACGACGTATGGTTCATAATGCAGGCGCATACCGCGAACAGGCTGAGAACCGTACAGGGCCTCTCGCCGGAATACGATTTTATATCCGAGAGTCAATATAAGAGGGTCGATCTATTCAGGCTTAGAAAGAAGCGGGAGTAGACACCGGCGGGGCTTTATTTGCCTTTGAATACGGGCTTTCTCTTCTCGGCGAAGGCCTTCTGGCCTTCCTTGTAGTCGCCGCTTTCCTGCACCCCGAGCGTGAGCTCTTTTAAAAGCGCTTCGTCTTCGGGGCTCATGACGAGGCTCCTCTGCCAGACGTTCGTCATCTCCTTCATCGCCTTCATGGAAAGTGGCGCGTTATCGGCTACTTCCCTAGCGAGGGTGAAGGTGAATTCTTCGAGCTCCTCCGGTTTGACGACGAAATTGACGAGCCCCATTGCCGCCGCCCTATCGGGGTTTATCGGCCTTCCTGTTAGAAAGAGCTCTTTCGTGTAGCCGGGGCCGATGAGGTTTAGGAACCGCCTTACGCCCCTGTAGGAATAGACGACGCCGAGCTTGGCCGGGGGCATCCCGAACATGCAGCCGTCGACCGAGATTCTTATGTCGCAGGTGGCTGCGATTTCGAGCCCCGCGCCGAAGGCGTGGCCGTTTATCATTGCAATCACAGGGTAGGGGAACGTCTCTATCGCATGAATGGCCCTCGGGAGCGGGTTATCGCCCTCGAAGTTCCGTATCATGTCGTCCTCGCGTATGGCCGCTATGTCGTATCCGGATGAGAAGGCGCTGCCCCCGGAGCCGCGTATGACGACGCACCTTATCTTGTCTTCCCGGGCGAGCCTGCCGAAGGCTTCCTCGAGCCCTAGAAGCATGGACGGCGTGACTACATTCCGCTTTTGAGGGGTGTTTATAGTGAGCGTGCAGACGGCCCCGCTTTCGTTTACGAGGAGCTCCCGGGTTTCGGTCATCTGGATTTCCGTATTATACTAAATATAATCGGAAGAATAATCGTCCGGCACACGGGCTTTGTCAAATCGGGCCCCCGGACCTGTTCCCCAACTGGAGCAATCCGGATTTATTGGTTATCTTTAGTACTCCATAAAGTCAGGAGAGTGACACGATGCCTCTTTTCGAATATGAGTGCGATAAGTGCTACAAAAAATACAACAGCGATATAGACGCGCTTGTGCCGAAGCTTAACAAGACCAATGCGGCCAAGATAATGAAGCAGAATCCGGGGTTCCTGTATATAGAGGTTACGGACGCCGAGACGGGCAAGGAGATCTTCGCGCTCGGCGAGAAGGCTACCAACAGGGGGCCGAGGCGTTTCCGCTTCACGATTAAGAACAAAGTGCTCTACATCGAGCTCAAGAACTTCAGGTTCAGCCACCTTATATATGAAGAGGGGGACGAGAAGGACCTCGAATGCCCGATCTGCGGGGACAAGGACGTGACGAGGGTTTTCTCGACGTTCAAGGCCATATTCGACGACAAGAGCAAGAGGGCCCCGGGGCCTAAGGACGAGCTCAGGTGGCACCTCGAGTACAAGCAGCAGAAGGACGAGGAAATGAAAAACGACTGGGTCGGGCAGGAACACCTGAACCAGTATTTCAACAGGTAATACCATTAAAGTCAGGGGGTAGAAATGCCGCTTTTTGAATACGAATGCATCCCGTGCAGAAAGAACGTCGAAGATTCTCTAAAACAGCTCGGGCAGAAGGTCACGAAGAAGCTCGTGGCAGATCTCGTTAAAAAACACGACAACATTAACCACATCGGCGTACTCGACCTCGATAACGAAAAGGTGCTGGCCGAGGCTGGAAAGCGCGACAAGAACGCTGTCGATCTGAACTTCTATCTGAACGAAGGGACGATCCTCGTTTTCGTGAACCTTCCGAAGAACTACCGTTTCTCGGAGCTCATATACGTGGACGAAGACGAGAAGAAGGTCGCCTGCCCGTTCTGTAATACGAAGAAGGTGGAGAAGGTGGTTTCGAGTTTCGCCTTTACGAGCGACCTTTCGACAAACATGCCGAAGCCCGACCTCGGGAACCTTCCGGAGTCCGTCAGGAACAGAACCTTCCTCGGCGAGTACATAGAAGAGAAGGACCGTCCGAAGAAAAACCGCTGATTAAATCACGAACCCGCCGGCTGCTCCCGCATGGGTGCGGGGGCCGGCCGATGAAGCGCTTTCTGCCATTGAGGCGCACTTACCTGTCGCTATTCCTGTAAGCCTCGCTCGGCTTTCCGAACCGCCTGCCGAGCTCCTCGAATATATCCTCGGGCGTTATATCGAAATAAGAAAGCGCTATGAGTGAATGGAACCAGAGGTCCGCCGTTTCGTATATTACCTCCTCCCGGCTTTCGTTCTTGGACGCAATCACTACCTCGCCCGCCTCCTCGGAGATCTTCTTAAGAATCTTGTCGATCCCTTTTTCGAAGAGTCCGCTCACATAGGAGCCCTCGCGCGGATTACGCTTTCTGTCGTCGACGACGTTCCATACGTCCCGGAGGGCTTTGTCGTCGGCGCCCTCGCCATCGCCAAAGGCGGGGGCTGTGCGGGTGTCGCCGTGGAGCGGCGTGAAGAAGCAGGTCCTCTGCCCCGTGTGGCAGGCGACCCCTTTCTGGTCCACTAGCACGAGGACGGCGTCCACGTCGCAGTCGAAGTATATGTCCTTCACTTCCTGAACGTTCCCCGACTCCTCGCCCTTCATCCAGAGCCGCCCGCGGGACCTGCTCCAGAAATGCGTCCGACCGGTTTGGAGGGTCATTTCGAGCGCCTCACGGTTGGCGAAGGCGAACATCAGCACCTGCCCGTTCTG
Source organism: Candidatus Dadabacteria bacterium (assembly GCA_050247635.1). Lineage (GTDB taxonomy): Bacteria > Desulfobacterota_D > UBA1144 > Nemesobacterales > UBA2774 > JADLGH01. The sequence continues at coordinate 9,832 of JBFWTW010000054.1, forward strand.
GAAGTCCTGCACTATGACCGCTACCAGTCCTTTGTCGTCGTACTTAACCTGATCGAGATCCATGTCGTTTCCTCCGGAAACAATAATATTAACCAAAGGGAAGCCTCTTGCCGAGTGGCGGGCCCGGCCGCTTTACATAACCGTCTTCATCCCTTATATTTATAGCTCTGAACCGGTTTTCATAACAAGGGAGCGAATATATGGCAAGGGTAACTATAGAAGATTGCCTTGAAAAGGTTGTAAACAGGTTTGCACTTTCGGTCGCGGCGATGAAAAGGGCCAGGATGCTCGTCAAGGGCGCCCACCCGCTTTCCGAAGAGACCGACAACAAGGACGTCGTGACCGCCCTCAGGGAGATCGCGGAAGACAAGGTAAAAGTCGTCTACCCGGTCGGTCAGGACGAGTACTAGGCTTATTCCCTCCTTTTAAATCCCGGGCCGCCGGACGGCGCCGGGAATTGCCGTTTCGGGGCCTTCGGGCTCGCGGCGCACCCCGGATAAGTTTTTTTTAAGACGGGCTTGATACCATGCAGCCGAATATCTTCTCAGAAAGGGTGTGCGGGGAATGATTCGGGCCGGTATAGACACTGGGGGCACCTTCACCGATTTCGTCTTTTACGACGGCGAGAGGATTTACTCCTACAAAACCCCATCGACACCGGACGACCCTTCGAGATCGATAATATCCGGACTGGAGCACGTTCTCGGGGATAAATTCCATAACGTCGAGATAGTTCACGGGACGACTGTTGCCACGAACGCCCTCCTCGAAAGGAAGGGGGCCAGGGTTGCGCTAGTCACGACCGCCGGTTTCGAAGACGTGATAGAGATAGGGAGGCAGAACAGGGGGAGCCTCTACGACATCTTCTGGGAAGCCCCGCGCCCGCTCGTCGGAAGGGATATGCGCCTCGGCGTTCCGGAGAGGGTGTCTTTCGAAGGGAAGGTGCTCGGGAAGATAGGCCCCGGCGATTTGAAAAAACTCCTCGCGCGCTTAAAGAGGCTAAAGCCCGAAGGCGTCGCGATTTCCTTTTTACATTCCTATAAAAATCCTGTGAATGAAGAGAAGGTGGCCGCATTTCTGGAGCGGCTCGGCGTCGCCGTTTCGGTCTCGTCGAGGATACTCCCCGAGTTCAGGGAGTACGAGAGGACCTCGACGGTCGTTGCAAATGCATATCTCGTTCCGAAGGTGCGCTCGTACATGAAATCCCTCTCGGGGAATATCTCCTCCCGTAACGGAGGGGGCGACGGGATTTCGATAATGCAGTCGAGCGGGGGAGTCATATCCCCGGACGAGGCCGGCAGCGAGCCTGTCCGTATAGTCCTTTCGGGCCCTGCGGGCGGCGTAGTGGGGGCGTACGGCGTCGCGAGCGCCGCAGGGTATGAGAAGGTGCTCACGTACGACATGGGCGGCACGTCTACGGACGTCGCCCTATGCGACGGCGGGCCGAAGTTCACCACCGAAACTAACATAGACGGCATTCCGCTAAAGGTACCGATGATAGACGTGACGACGATAGGCGCGGGCGGGGGATCGATAGCGTACATCGACACTGGCGGCGCGCTGAAAGTCGGCCCTGAAAGCGCGGGCGCCGACCCGGGCCCGGCGTGTTACGGAAAGGGGGCAGTGCCGACCGTGACGGATGCGAACGTTGCACTCAGGCGAATAGACCCGGAAAGATTCCTCGGGGGGCGGATGAAGATATATCCCGAGAAGTCGCTCGCCGCGCTCGAAAAGCTAGCACGAAAGCTCGGGGTCTCGGTCGAGGAGCTTGCCGAGGGGATAATCCGTGTCGCCAACTCGAACATGGAAAGGGCGCTCAGGGTGATATCCATAGGCAAGGGGTACGATCCCCGTGAATTCGCTCTCCTGTCCTTCGGCGGGGCGGGCGGTCTCCACGCCTGCGAGCTCGCGCGGGGGATGGAGATAAGCACCGTCATATTCCCGACGGCGCCCGGGGTGCTGTCCGCACTCGGGATGCTCATGGCCGACATGTTCAAGGATTACAGCGCGACCGTATTCGTCGCGGCGGGGAAGGCGGCCGCCGGAGAAATAGAAGAGGGATTCGAAGCCCTCGTTAAAAAATCGAAGGCCGATTTCGGGGAGAACGGGGTCAGGTACGAAAGATACGTTGACGCCCGGTACAAGAGGCAGGCGCACGAGATTACGATTCCTTATGGCAGGAATTTTGTTAAGCGGTTTAACGATACCCACAAGAAGCTATATGGTTATTCGATGCCGGGGGACGAGGTGGAGGTCGTGACGCTCAGGTTAAGGGCCATACGAAGGAGAAAGAAGCTTACCCTTCCCGAGCTCGGAGCCGCCAAAAAGACCGTCAGGGCCTCGAAGGAGAGCGTGATCATAGACGGGCGGGAGACGAAGGCCAGGGCTTACACGAGAGAGGATTTCTATCCCGGCTTCAGGTTCCCGGGCCCGGCAATTATCTTCGAGGAGACGTCTACGCTATACGTCGCCCCAGGCTTTAAGTGCGAGGTCGATGAGCTCGGGAATATAGCCGCAAGGAGCTGATGCTGAAGAGATACGCCGCCGACTTTTTAAAAACGGTACTGCCCGCCGGGTATTACGGTAAGATAGCCGAAGTGTACCAAGGCGCGAGGATTGTAAGACGGGCGGCGCCGTTTATCGGGATCAAGCATTACTGTCCCTGCTGCGGCTGGTATCTCAGGAAGTTTCTCCCATTCGGGGTCGTCACGCGCCCCAACGCAAGATGCCCGAGATGCAGGTCACTCGAACGCCACCGTTTGCTATGGCTCTATTTGAAGGAGAGGACGAACCTCTTTAGCGAACCTCTCAGGCTGCTCCATTTTGCACCCGAGGCCGTTTTCGAATCGGCGTTCACATCGCTGCATAACCTCGATTACATTACGGCCGATCTCGATTCGGGTCGTGCTATGGTAAAGGTGGACATTACGGACATAATTTACGAAGACAATTCATTCGACGCTATTATATGCAGCCACGTTCTTGAGCACGTCGGGGACGACAGGAAAGCCATGGGCGAGCTCTTCCGGGTTTTAAGACCCGGGGGGTGGGCGATATTGATGGTTCCGATCTCGGGAAAGATAACGTTCGAAGACCCGTCGATAACAGACCCGGAAGAGAGGGAGCGGTTCTTCGGCCAGTGGGATCACGTAAGGATGTACGGTGCGGATTTTGCCGACAGGCTGGAACGGGCTGGGTTCGACGTGGATGTCGTCGGGTATGCCGGGGAATTGGGAGAGAGAAGAATGTGGAGATATGGTTTAGGCACGAGTGATGATATATTTCTGTGTACGAAGCCATTGGCGAAATCGTTCGAATGAGCCCTTCCGATTACAGAGGATGACATAGCAAGTGAAAAGACCGGGAAATTTAATCATTGGCGGAGGCGTAACGGGGCTGGCCGCGGGAATTACGTCGGGCCTTCAGGTGTATGAGGCCGAGAGCGTGCCGGGCGGCATATGCTCGTCGTATTATCTTGCCCCGGGCGGCGGCAGGCGCCTGTTCGAAGCCCCGGAAGACGGCGAGGCGTACAGGTTCGAGATAGGGGGCGGGCACTGGATATTCGGCGGGGACCCGACGGTCCTAAGATTCATCGAATCCCTCGGCCCGGTGAAATCCTACGAGAGACAGTCCTCCGTTTTTTTCAGCAAGACCGGTCTTTACGTTCCTTATCCGATTCAGAATAACCTCAGCTATCTTGGCAAAGACATAGCCGCGAAAGCGATAAGCGAGATAATAAACGCTCCTTCCGGGACGCCTCGGACTATGGCCGAGTGGATAGAGATGAGCTTCGGGAGGACCCTGACGGAGATGTTCTTCGCGCCATTCCACGACCTTTACACGGCGGGGCTCTGGACGAAGATAGCGCCGCAGGACTCCTATAAATCGCCGGTGAATCTCTCAATCGCCGTGAAGGGGGCGGTGGACAAGTCGCCGCCCGCAGTAGGGTACAACGTTACCTACATATATCCCAAAAAAGGCCTTAATGTGCTTTCGTTGAAGATGGCCGAAAGGTGCGGTGTGAATTACGGAAAGCGGGCCGCGAGGATCAAGGCGGACAAGAAGGAAATTCAGTTCTCGGACGGCTCGGGGGCGAAGTACGATAATCTGGTTTCGACGCTTCCCCTGAACAAGGCTATTCAAATGGCGGGCATCCGCATCGACGAGAAGCCCTCGGATTATACGTCGGTCCTCGTGCTCAATATCGGCGCTACGCGCGGCAAGAAATGCCCGGATGACCACTGGCTCTACATACCGGACAGCGAGTCGCGCTTCCACAGGGTCGGGTTTTACAGCAATGTTGACGCGTCGTTTATGCCGAAGTCCTCGCGTAAGGAAAAAGGGCGGGTCAGCATCTACGTCGAAAAGGCATACGCCAACGGCAAGAAGCCCGGGGATAAGGAGATAGCCGCATATGCCGATTCCGTCGTGAAGGAGCTCAAATCATGGGGCTTTATAGGCAAGGCCGAGACGGTGGACCCGACGTGGATAGACGTTGCCTACACTTGGTCGGCACCGGGCTCGAAGTGGAAGGAGACGGCGATGCGCGAGCTCGAAAAGCGGGGCATCTACCAGATAGGCCGCTACGGAAGGTGGACGTTCCAGGGGATAGCGGAGTCGATAAAGGACGGCTTTTTCGCGGGCGGGGCGTTTGGGTGAGCCCGCTGTTTTTCTGTCCGAAGATATTTCCCCTTAATATTTTGTCAGACAGTTTCTCGACATAAAAATGGAAGACCAGCCTCTAGTAGCAATCGTCATAGTCAACTGGAACAAAAAGGAATACCTGTCCAAGCTGCTTGGGTCCTTGAGCGACATAGAGTACAGAAATCACGACATAATAGTGGTCGATAACGCATCAACGGATGGCTCCCTCGAGCTTTTGAGAAGCTCGTTCCCGGGTGTCCATCTCATAGCCAACGAATCGAATATCGGCGGTGCGGGTGGATTCAATACCGGGATGAGGTACGCCCTGGGGAAGGGCGTATACAAATACGTCTGGCTCCTAGATAACGATGCGGAGGTTACAGACGCGACGCTCATTGCGCTCGTCGGCGTGATGGAGGGAGATGGTGGTGTCGGCATTGCAGGGTCGATGATAGTCAACCCTGACGACAGGGAGCATATAGTCGAGGTCGGGATCAACATCGACTGGAATACGGGGATAGTTAAGCCCTTCATGGAGAATTATGCCCTGGACGATGTGAAGGAGGCTGTGTATGAGGTCGATTGCGTCCCGGCGTGCTCTGCGCTGGTCAGGTCTGACGCCCTTCGGAAAACAAGCCTAATGGACGAGAGATATTTCATATGGTGGGACGACACAGATCTGAGCCT
>JBFWTW010000055.1:0-15062 GCA_050247635.1 Candidatus Dadabacteria bacterium
TGAATAGGCCTGAAGTTGCTTATAAATGAGACAGGTGCAGCAAAAGATAAAGGAAACGCCCTGCTCAGCCCTCTTTTAAACTCTTTACCATCTCTTCGACCATCTTCTTTGCATCCCCGAAGAGCATGAGGGTGTTGTCTGCGGCGAAGAGCGGGTTCGGTATACCGGCGAACCCGGGGCTGAGGCTCCTCTTTATGACTATGACCGTCTTCGAATAATCGACGTCGAGTATGGGCATCCCGGCTATAGGGCTTTGCGGATCCGTCCTGGCAACGGGGTTTACGACGTCGTTCGCGCCTATGATTATGGACACGTCGACCTGCTTGAAGCTCGGGTTGATGTCGTCCATTTCCCTCATTCTGTCGTAAGGGATGTCCGCTTCGGCCAAAAGGACGTTCATATGGCCCGGCATACGCCCCGCGACGGGGTGTATGGCGAATTCCATGGTGGATCCGTTTTTCTCGAGGAGATCGAACAGCTCCCTCACAGCGTGCTGTGCCTGCGAAACGGCCATACCGTACCCGGGCACGACGACGACCTTGCGCGCGCCTTCTAGCATCATGGCGACTTCCTCGGGGGAAGTAGCCTTGACCTTGCCGGCGTAGACTTCGTCGTCCGAAGGCCCGCCCTCGACTGCGCCGAACTCTCCGAAGAGAACGTCCGTGATCGAGCGGTTCATGGCTTTACACATAATAAGAGAGAGGATTATTCCGGATGTACCTACGAGCGTGCCCGCGACAATGAGAACAGTATTGAAGAGGACGAAACCCGTGGCCGCAGCAGCCAAACCGGAAAGCGAGTTCAGGAGCGCGATCACGACGGGCATGTCCGCCCCTCCGATAGGGATCGTGACGAGCACGCCTAGCACAGAGGCAGCTATAACCATAAATATGTATGGCGCAGTAGAATCGGGGTACATGAGCATCAGCGCGCCGAATACAATCGAAATGATAGCTATGGCTATCTTGACGAGCTGGTCGGCCGGATATCTGACGGGTGTTTCTTTGGTCAAGCCCTGGAGCTTCGCATACGCTATCATGCTGCCCGTGAAGGTTATAGCGCCTATGAAGCCCGAAGCGAATACTGACAATAGGAATTCGTTATTGAGGTCGATTTCCATCGCGGTACCCAAAAGATGCGACGCTTCGAAAAGCACCGCCCCTGCGACGAGAACCGACGCCGCGCCGCCGAAGCCGTTCAGCACGGCGACGAGCTGCGGCATATCCGTCATCTGGACTTTTATCGAAAGGTACGCCCCGATGCCGCTGCCTATGACGATACCGGCCAATATTAGCCAGTAGCTGATTATATTTTTGTCGAGAAGGGTTACGACTATGGCGATGAGCATGCCGAGTGCGCCGAGCATGTTGCCCCTGACAGCAGTTCTCGGGTGAGTAAGGCCCTTCAATCCCATTATGAATAGGGACGCGGAAATCAAATATGCTAAATTTACCAACGTTGGAGACATTGTTTAATCCTTCCTCCTGAACATCGCAAGCATCCTGTTGGTTACCATGAAGCCACCGACGACGTTTATAGTACCCAGAACGACGGCCAAAAATCCGAGTATTGCCGTAAGCATGGTATGCTGCGTACCGGCCGAAAGAATCGCGCCGACGAGCGTGATGCCGGATATGGCGTTCGACCCTGACATGAGCGGTGTATGCAGCGTAGGAGGAACCTTGGATATGATTTCAAACCCTACGAATGAAGCCAGAATGAATAATGTGAAAACTGTCATGAAATCCATGGTTTTCTCCTTTCAGGCGTTATCACTGAATCCCGAGGCTCTCCCTGACGCGGTCGTTTACAACCTTTCCGCCGTCGGTCACCAGCGACTCTTTTAATATCTCGTCTTCAAGGTTTATATTTATGTTTCCGTCCTTCACCATGAGGGAAAGGAGGTTGGTGATGTTCTTCGAGTACATCTGGCTGGCGTGAAAAGGCACGCTCGAAGGAATATTCACTGGTCCGATAATCTTTACGCCGTTCTTTTCGGTTATCTGGCCGGCCTGGGTAAGCTCGCAGTTGCCCCCAGTTTCCGCCGCAAGGTCGACCACGACCGAGCCCGGCTTCATCCCGGACACCATTTCGCCTGTAATAAGAATTGGAGCTTTCTTGCCGGGAACGGCCGCCGTGGTAATTACGGCGTCTGTTTCGGCCACCACCTTCGCCAGAAGCTCCCTTTGCTTCTTATAGAATTCTTCGTCCATGGCCTTGGCGTACCCGCCCTTGTCCTCGGCTTCGCCCGTTTCGAGCTCGAGCTCGACGAACTTGGCCCCGAGACTCATGACCTGCTCCTTAACAGCCGGACGGATATCGTATGCGGAAACCACCGCCCCGAGCCTGTTGCACGTGGCGATCGCCTGAAGCCCCGCGACCCCCGCGCCGACCACCAGGACGTGCGCCGGGGTTATCGTACCCGCGGCCGTCATCATCATCGGGAACATCTTGGGGAGAGAATCGGCTGCGATGAGAGCAGCCTTATACCCCGCGATATTCGCCTGCGAAGAGAGGACGTCCATCGACTGCGCCCTGCTTATCCTCGGCACGAGCTCGAGCGCGAACGACTTGGCCCCGCTGGACGCAAGCGTCTCGACCGGCCCTTTGTTGGTTAGCGAATCCATGACGGCTATGACGATGGCGCCGCTCTTGAGATTCCCGGCATCTTCTGAGTCTGAAGAAGAATTGGTGCCGAGCGCCCTTACCTGGAGCAGGACATCGGACTTGGACAGCACTTCTTTTCTGTCCTTGACCGACGCGCCCTCCGCTTCGTACATGGCGTCCGTAAAGCCGGCATCAAGGCCGGCGCCGGATTCGACGTAGATTTCGAACCCCTTCTTCTTGAGTGAGCCGATATGCGCTGGCACAAGCGCTACCCGGCTTTCTCCCGGATATGTTTCTTTAAGAACCCCTGCGATCATAGTCTCTGGTTTTCCCGTTTAGCCTGTAAAGTATTTCCAACTCAAAAAGCCACATTTTTATAACCGCAAATGAAAAATAAAACAAGACTGAAAAACGAGCAAATTCCATGCTCTGAAAAAAGCTTTTAAGATTCTAGTAATAATTTTCAATCAGTCAAGTTTAGGACACCTAAATAATTTAAATTCCAGTGTGGCTTATCGGCCGGGAGCGCCGGCTGACGGGGATTCATCCGCCTTCCCCTTTTTTTCACCTGCCGAATATACGTGCGAACGCATCCCGCACTGCATCCAGGATTCCCGGCCCGCCGTCTCCTTCCCCATCCCGGGACTCGTCCTCGAACGTGGCGTCTTCCCTCACGCTCAGGATGAGATCGCGGGCGTCTTCGAAAACGTCGTCCGGGACCATTATCGTTTTTGCGTTGAAACGGCCCACGTAGATGCCCGAGTAAAGCGAGCCGAAGTGATCGTTAAGGACGACGAACGGGATGCCTTCGGCCTCGAACACGCTCTTTAAGAATACGAGCTCGGACTCGTCGCTCGGGGTATAGAGTTTTTTCATCTTTCAATAATAACACGCGCTTCGGGCATGGGTATATACACTGGAAAATCGGAGTGAAATTAAATATTCGGTGACCGCCGGACGCCACGGAAAGCCCCGCGCCCGGGCATACCGATATAACGCTGCGGCTGTACGACGGGCCTAATATAATGATATAATTACTGGAGTAAACCGGGAGAAAAAATCACATGCATACACTGGAATCGGTACTCGGAGAGCACTACTGCTTTAAAGGGCTCGAAAAGAAGTATCTCGACATGATAGTGAACAAGGCCTACAACGCCGACTTCAAGGAAGATGAGTTCATTTTTCACGAAGGCGACAAGGCCGACAAGCTATACATCATACAGGAAGGGATAGTAGCCCTCGAGACGCAGCTCGCGCCGGAGAGGGACCCGATAACCATTCAGATGATCGGCGAGGGGGACGTGCTTGGATGGGCATGGCTCTTCCCCCCTTACCTCTGCCATTTCGACGCCAAGGTCGTCGCGCCGACGAAGGCTGTCATACTGGACGGCAACTTCATACGCACGAAATGCGACGAGGACCACGACCTCGGATACGAGCTTTTGAAGCGCTTCGCCTATATCATTCAGCAGAGGCTTCAGGCCGTGCGTCTTCAGAACCCCAATATGTACGTCGTAAAACCCAAGCAGTGAGCCGGGAACGGCGGGTGGGCAGTTTTAACACCCGACTGATGTCATTCCGGGAGGGCGGCCTTTTCGAGGAGCCTCCGCCGCCAGCTCTCGACAGCAGCCTTAAGGGTATTGAACCCGAGGTGGACGCAGCCGTGCCGCGTCAGCGTAAGCCTTTTGCCGAGCGTATCACCGAGCACCCCGGCGGACATCGATTCGATCTCGGGGATCGTCATCCCCTCGGCCATTTCGAGGACGATCGAAGCCCCGGCGCGGCTTACCATGCACCCATCGCCCGTAAAACCCATGCGGCGTACAGCGCCGTCGGGCCCGGCGTCGATATATACCGTAATGAGGTCGCCGCAGCCGTTGTTGCCGCCGCTGCAGATTATGGGAGCGTCTTCGATCTCCCCGTAATTACGGGGATGGTTGTAGTGGTCGAGGATGAGCTCCATCACCTTTTCGTGAGTCATGCTGTTCCGTATCGCTCACGTCCGGCCGGGGGCCGGCAAATGAAGCTACGCCTCTCCGTTCGCCTTTCTGACTTCGTTTTTAATGCGGCTGTAGACGGCGCTCAGGCCGTACATGCGCCGGGTGCCGAGCTTGCTGTCGAGCTTTAACATGTGGATCAGGGTTTCGGGCGCCTCTATGACGTCCTTTGCCGGGGCTCCGTTGAACGCATCGACGAGAAGGGACACGAACCCCCTCACCGTCGGGGATTCGCGGGCCACGTCCGCATAAATCTCCACATTGCCGTCCTTTACGTCCACGAAGACGAAAACCGGGGTTTCGCACTCGGTGACCCTGTTAAACCCCGCGTCCCTCGCCTCCTGGAACTCCCCCGGAAGGGGGGGAAGGTTCTCGGAATAATCCAGCAGCATGGCGAGGGTCGCCTGGTAATCGGACTCGCTGAAAACATCTATAATGTCTTGTAATCTGCTCATAATCTCCACTTTACCGGGCCGGCCCCACAGCTCCCCCCAGAGCGCTGAGAGCGGACGCCGGTTATAAGGATTCCATCTTAGGGCTTCTCGATCGGCGCCCTGACAAGGTTGCCCCACTCGGTCCATGAGCCGTCGTAGTTCCTGACCTTGTCGAACCCGAGAAGGTAAGTCAGAACGAACCATGTGTGGGACGAGCGCTCGCCGATCCTGCAGTAGGCGATTACATCGTCCCCTTCTTTAAGACCTTTGTCTTCGATGTATATCTTACGAAGCTCGTCGGCCGATTTGAATGTGCCGTCTTCTCTGGCGGCGGTGGCCCACGGAACGTTCTCGGCGCCGGGGATGTGACCGCCCCTGAGCGCGCCCTCCTGGGGATAGGCCTCCATGTGTAGCAGCTCGCCCGTGAATTCCTTGGGGGAGCGGACGTCGATGAGAGGGTTCTTCCCTTCGAGGTGCTTTATGACGTCCTGCCTGAATGCGCGTATGGACTCGTCGACGCCGGAGGATTTGTACGAAGTCTTCGGATAGGAAGGCACTTCTTTCGTAAGGGGCCTTCCCTCTTCGACCCACTTTTGCCTGCCGCCGTTCATAATGACGCACTTTTCGTGGCCGAACAGCTTGAATACCCAGAATGCATAGCACGCCCACCAGTTGTTCTTGTCTCCGTAGAAAACAACCGTGGTGTCGTTCGCGATACCGTTGTCGGAAAGGAGCTTTTCGAACCTGTCCTTATCTATATAGTCCCTCACGATCTGGTCCTGAAGGTCGGCCTGCCAGTCTATCTTGACCGCGCCCTCCACGTGGCCGGTATCGTAAAGGAGCACGTCTTCGTCGGATTCGACGATGCGCACCGACGGGTCGTTTTGATGCTCCGCCACCCATTCGGTGCTAACCAACGCCTCCGGATGTATATAATCCGCCATGCTAAATCCTCCTGTTGTGTGGGATATAAGATTTTTAATAATGAATATCCTGCAATTTATACTGAATGTAATTATTGTATTGGTCAGGTTTCCTTAATTCAAGTAGAGGGGAAGGCCCCCGGGGCGCCGGGCAGCCCAACCCCCTGTATTTGCTTACAGTCCGGGATTACTCATATTCTTTCCGGGGCTTCGAAAATAGGGGGTTCTTTGATATTTGATTTTATGCTAAAATGGTATATAGGTGGGCTAAAGGCTTTACGGCTTAAACGGATAACCAGGGGGGTAAGCATCCATGCTTGAAGATCTCAAGGTTAAAGACCTCATCGGCGTCAGGAACAGGATTTATTTTGTGGATGCCGAAGATACCGCCGACGTAGCCGCCCTCAAGTTGAGGAATTTTAAGGTCAGAACCACGGGCGTTATGAAGGAAGGCAAGATGGTAGGCGTCGTCGGGCATTCGGACTTTTCCACCAAAATCGTGGCCCTCGGCAGAAGGCCGTCGGAAGTGAAGGTGGCCGATATCATGAGCACCGAGCTCAGGACCGTAACGCTCGAAACGTCGTTTTACGAATGTCTTGACCTCATGAATTCACACGGCATATCGCATCTTTTCATTCTCGACGCCGACGGCAATTATCACGGCATGCTTGCGTGGAGCGACCTGCAAAGGATACTTACAGGTGAGCTCAAGTATCAGCTCAAGGTAGCGCAAGAATACGCCTTCGGACCTCACATAAACGCCCTTTCGCGGTAAAGAGCGTTTTCGTATTGAAATTACAGGCAGCCGCCGATCAGGGGTGGTAAGGAAAGTTATAATGACTACAGAAAAAGAACCGGAAGCTGAAAGAGAAGCTGCAGAGAAAGTAGAAGAGCGTGTGGAAGCCGAGGAAAAGGCCGCCGAAGCCCATGCACCGGATGTGCATCCCCAGGTGAAAAAGGGCCTGATGGAGAGAAGGGAGAGTTTTTCCCAATCGAGCGTTCCAAACGCTCACAGGGGTTATAACCCGAAGACCCCGGTCGTCATGTTGTGCATAGTTGCCTTCATGGTCGTTTTGAGCTTTGTGCTGGCTGCGGTAACGTTCTAGACATCGGACAAGGCGCGTCGAGCGCCGCCCGGATGCGAGTGGAGAAAGCAGCTTTCTCGTAAATCCCCGCCGAAGGGACAACCAACCGGCGCTTTTACATCCACGATCTTCATTCAAAGCTTGTAATGCTTTTCCAAAATCCATGATAGAATTTTTTTGGCTCCATTTCGGAGCGGTGCAGACTCCACAATACAGCTTACAGTAGAGAGAACCAGATGATGCCCGTCCATAACAGCTCGACTCACACGCAGGGCACCCCGGAGGTCTCATGCACAGCCTAGGGGATAAGCTATCGCTCCCGATCACCGACCCGGTGATCGTCTTCTCCATAATGTTATTCATAATACTGTTCTCGCCGCTCATCCTGAACAGGCTCAGGATTCCGGGGCTTATAGGATTCATAGTAGCCGGGGTGATACTCGGCCCGAACGGTTTCAACGTTCTCCTGAGAGACAGCAGCATAGTCCTGTTCGGGACGGTCGGGCTCCTGTACATAATGTTTCTCGCGGGGCTCGAAGTGGACATGGGGGATTTCAAGAAGAACCGGAACAAGAGCGTTATTTTCGGGTCGATTTCTTTCATGATCCCGATGATACTCGGCACGATGGCCGGTTATTACCTCCTCCGCTTTCCGCTGTCGAATTCGATTTTGCTGGCGAGCATGTTCGCCTCCCACACCCTTATCACGTATCCGATTGTGAACAGGCTCGGCGTGTCGAAGAACAGGGCCGTGAACATAACCGTGGGCGGGACCATAATCGCCGACACCGCGGCGCTTATAGTCCTCGCAGTGATAGCGGGCTCTGCGGTCGGCGAGATCAACTCGGGCTTCTGGATACAGCTCGGTATCTCGATGGCGATCTTTATCTTCATAGTCCTCTGGGGCTTCCCCAAGATCGCCAGGTGGTTTTTCAAAAATATAAACGACGGCATATCGCAGTACATATTCGTAATCGGCATGGCTTTCGCAGGGGCCTTCCTGGCAGAGGTCGCGGGCATCGGGGAGATTGTCGGCGCATTCCTTGCGGGCCTCGCGCTGAACACACTCATACCGCACACCTCCCCCCTCATGAACAGGACGGAGTTCGTAGGCAATTCCATCTTCATACCGGTTTTCCTTATCGGTGTGGGCATGCTTGTGGATTTGAGAGGCCTCTTTAACGGCATAGAGGCGGTTATCGTCGCCATAACGATGATAATCCTGGCACTGACAAGCAAATGGGTTTCGGCCTGGGTGACGCAGAAAATCTTCGGATACACATCTGCGGAAAGGGGAATCATATTCGGGCTCAGCAACTCGAGGGCGGCGGCGACGCTGGCTATTGTGCTGGTCGGATATAACCTCGAAATACTCGACGAGAACGTGCTCAATGGAACAGTTCTGATGATACTCGTAACCTGCCTCGTTAGCTCCTTCGCCACGGAAAAGGCGGGCCGGGAGCTTGCTATAGCCGAAAGCGAGAAGAGGCCGGACCTCTCCGAGACCCCGGAGAAGATACTCGTGCCTATATCGAACCCGGATACCATAGAGCGGCTGATCGATCTTGCGATCCTGATAAAGAATCCGGCGTCGAAGCAGCCCGTTTACGCGCTCGAGGTCATAAGGGACGATCATGAGAGCAGGGAGAACGTCCTCATTAGCCACAAGATGCTCGAAAAAGCCGTCGAGCACGCCGCGGCGACTAACAATGAGGTCAGGATCATAACCAGGGTGGACCTGAACGTAGCGAACGGAATCCTACGGGCGGTGAAGGAAAACGTCATTACCGAGATCATAATAGGCTGGAACGCAAGGCTCTCGGCACGAGACAAGATATTCGGCTCGGTTCTCGACAACGTGCTCAAGGATACAGAGCAGATGCTGCTTGTTACGAACATAGTGAATCCCCTTAATACCGTGAAGCGTATAAGAGTAATAGTGCCCCGTAACGCGCAGCACGAGATCGGGTATTACAGATGGATAAGGGTTGTAAAGACACTTTCGAAGCAGCTCGGGGCGAGCGTCGAATTCATGGGCTCGGAAGAGTGCATGAAGAGGCTCGAATCCGTGGTGAAGGAGTCGAAACCCGAGATAGAAGCGAAGTACATACCGGAGAACTACTGGAGGGGGTTCCTCAGCATTTTGAAAAAATCAGGGGCCGACGACCTTCTTGTAGTTATAAGCGCCAGGGAAGGGACCATATCTCACGAAAAATATCTCGACAGGGTGCCGGCCACGCTGTCGAGGCTTGTCTCGGACACGGGCTTTATTGTACTCTACCCGGAGCAGCACAGCGCGAATTATTTTATCGGATACTGATTTTCGAGCATCTATAAGAATGGCACCTTAGGCCGGAGCGCGGAAGGTGAACGAAATTATCCGATAAGGAGGCTGCCATGGATTCCGGAACGAAGAAAAGTCATCACGTCGTCATACTCGGCGGGGGCTTCGGAGGCCTCTACGCCGCAAAGAGGCTCTCGAAGCTGGGGGTAAGGGTCACCCTCGTCGATAAGAGGAACTTTCACCTTTTTCAGCCGCTGCTCTATCAGGTCGCTGCAGGGTGGCTCTCGCCCGGAGAGATAGCCTCCCCTCTCAGGATGGTTCTGAACCGCTACAAGAATACTTACGTCTACCAGGCCGAGGTTACGAACATACTGCCCGACGAGAAGACTGTAATTCTCAAAGACGGGAAGCTGACGTACGACACGCTGATAGTGGCCACCGGATCCAACCACCATTATTTCGGACACGACGAATGGGAAAAGGATGCGCCCGGGCTCAAGACCGTCGAGGACGCGCTCGAAATGAGGAGGAAGATTCTTCTCTCGTTCGAGGCGGCGGAGAGGGAGCCCGACCCAAACATTCAGCGCGAGTGGATGACGTTCCTTATCGTCGGCGCGGGGCCGACGGGTGTAGAGCTCGCAGGCACGATAGGAGAGCTCGCGCGGACGACCCTCAAGAACGATTTCAGGAATATCGACACCCGGCAGACGTGTATAGTGCTCGTCGAGGGGCAGGATCACGTCCTTCCGACTTATCCCGAAGAGCTGTCGAAAAAGGCGGAGGAATCGCTGAGGAGCCTCGGCGTAACGATCAGACTGAATACGCTCGTCACAAAGATAGACGGGAATACGGTCCACATTCTAAGAAACGGCGTCCCGGAGACTATACAGTCGAGGACCATACTCTGGACGGCGGGTGTGAAGGCGTCTTTTCTGGGAAGCGTGCTAAAAGAGAGGGCCGGAGCCGAGCTCGACGGCGGCGGCAGGGTTATGGTGGCACCTGACCTCAGCATACCGGGCCGCCCCGATATTTTTGTAATAGGGGACCTAGCGAATTTTTCGCACCAGGGCGGTGCGCCGCTGCCAGGCGTGGCGCCGGTGGCGATGCAGGAGGGGAGCTACGTCGCGGGGCTCATAACCGACAGGATCGCCGGCAAGAAGACGAAGGACTTCAAGTATTTCGACAAGGGGAACCTCGCGGTCATTGGACGGAATGCGGCCGTGGCCGACATCGGGAAGCTCAAGATATCTGGCTTTCCGGCGTGGCTGATTTGGGCGTTCGTACATATAAGCTATCTGATAGAATTCGATAATAAGGTACTTGTCCTCTTCCAGTGGGCGTGGAACTACTTCACAAGGAAAAGAGGCGTAAGACTGATCACCGGTGATACGCCGCCGGAGCTCGTAGGGAGGGGCGAGAATCAGCCCCGTGCCTGACACGCGAGCCCGCCGGCATTAATTCGCGCCTGTCACGCGGGAGGGCGCCTGCCAAGTATAAGCGAGACGATAAAGATTATAAGGAAGACGAAAAACAGTATCTTCGCTATCCCCGTCGCCGCGCCGGCTATTCCGCCGAATCCAAGTATAGCCGCAATTATGGCTATAATGAGGAAAGTAATGGCCCATCCAAGCATAATTCACCCCCTGCCATTCGATTTTGCCTCTTTTCTAACTCTATCATACTAAGAATGCGATTACGACCGGGAAATTCCGGCCCTTCGAGAGAGCTCGGCCGGGAGGGATCAGAGGTCTTTATGGCTCGCCCGGAGAACGTCCTCGAGATAACCCACGCCCCTCAGGGTGAGAAGGGCTATTAAGGTGACTCCTATGGCGATCACTATCTTCGAGAGTGCGACGCATATGCCTACGGCGGCCACGAATAGAAGTGTCGCCGCCGTTGTAAGGCCGTGGACCTTCTCGGCGGCGCCGCCTCTTATTATAGTGCCCGCGCCGAGGAAGCTTACGCCGGTTATTATCGCGCCGATTATACGGAGAGGGTCGGACCCGAGCGCGACGTCATTAAGACCGTACCACGGCACGATCATGCGCCCGCACCATACGAGGAGAGCGGCCGCGCCCGCAACGAGCATGTTGGTCCTTAGCCCGGCCGGTTTACTGTGGAGCTCGCGGTCGAGCCCGACGAGCGCGCCCAAAAGCATGGCCACCACGACGTGGACGAGAACTTTGATTTCGACAGGGTCGTATTCGAACAAACCGAAAAGGTCCATCATATCTCCCCGGATACCACTCGACCACGGCACGGAGAACTGCCCCGTTACCTGCGGCGGGGGCGGAATCCTATAATCATCCCGGCGGCAAATGCGGCAAGGATGGAAAGCACGGGACTTGTGCGCACTATGTCTCTGACAGCATCCGTCATCCCGTACGGCCGGCGCTTTTTATTCGCGGCCGGGGAGACGGACCTGCCCTTTGCGGGCGGCTTCGGAGCCTGTCTTACGGCCTCGCGTCCGTTTTTGCCACTGCCGTTTGCAAGGCCGTTTACGGCTTCGTGCCCACCCGGCGCCCGGCGTTTACGCCGCGTTTCTTTTTCTTCCGCCATGATTAACCCCCGTAAAAATGAGTATGTTTGCTGCGGTATTGAGTGTCAAGAAATATTTGGGGAGAAACCGGGTATAAACACCCGCTATTTAAGTGTATAAAACACGCTTTCGTAGCCTCGGCCGGGAACGGGCCGGGGAGAGCCTTTTTGTTGACTTCGGGATAGAATATCTGTACCTTATAGCTAGAGGTAATAGAAAGATGGGCCAATTTGGCGTTACTGAACTTTTAATAATACTAGGCATACTCCTTCTCATATTCGGGCCAAGCAGGCTGGGAGACTTGGGCTCCTCGCTCGGAAAGGGGATCAAGGGGTTTAAGAAGTCCATGAAAGACGACGAAATCGATGTCACTCCCTCGAAAGACGATTCGAGGAAGCTGAACGATAACGGTCTCGAAACCCCGCCGTCTTCTTCGGAAAGCAAAAAGAGCGCTCAGCAGTAATCTTCCCTTTCGACACAGTCGGTAAAACCCTTCAGAATGCAGTTTTAAAGCCGAAAGAACCGAACTGAAGAATTACGTCACGATGATTTCGAATTGGTAAAATCGGTGTGGCGGGGTTCCGGTATCGGGCCCTTCTATGCCCAGTCGCCCATGTGTTTGTCGCCGAAGGGGCATTTCCCGAGCCTAACGTGTTCCTCGAACTCGTGGCGGAACTTCCTGACTATTGATTCGACAGGCATTGCGCAGCCGTCTGCTAGGGCGCATATCGTTGTGCCCCTCATCTGCGAGCAGGCGTCGAGTAGCGTGTCTATGTTCTCCATCCTGCCCCTGCCCTCTTCAATGGTAGTCAGCATCTTTTCGAGCCACCACGTGCCTTCCCTGCACTGAACGCACTGTCCGCAGGACTCGTCCCTGTAGAAATGGGCGAGGTTCTGTGCGACCCTGACCATGCATGTCTCGTCGTCCATGACCGTGACGCCGGCCGTGCCGAGCATGGAGCCCGCTGCCGCGAGGGAATCGAAGTCCATCGTGATGTCGAGCTCTTCGGCCGAGAGCACACCCGCCGAGGAGCCGCCGGGAGAGATGGCCTTCACTTTCCTTCCGCCTGGAACGCCGCCGCCGTATTCGTCGATGAGCTGGCGGAGCGGTATGCCGAGCGGAAGCTCGTAGAGCCCGGGTTTATTGACCTTGCCGCAGAGCCCGAATATCTTCGTGCCCGCGTTCTTCGGGGTGCCAATGGCGGCGAACCAGTCCGCGCCGCGGTTGATGATGTGGGGCACGAACGCGAGCGTCTCGACGTTGTTGATGATCGTCGGGCATCCGAAGAGACCGACCTGCGCCGGGAACGGCGGCTTCGGCCGCGGCTCGCCGTTCTTGCCCTCGATGGATTCGAGGAGCCCTGTTTCCTCGCCGCAGATATACGCCCCGGCGCCCCTGAATACGACGACGTCGAGGTCGAAACCCGAGCCGAGGATGTTCTTCCCCAGGTAGCCCTTGTCGTACGCCTCTTTTATGGCGTTGTTAAGGACACTGGCCCCATAGGGCATTTCGCCCCTTATGTATATGTAGGATTTGTGCGAGTTGATTGCGTAGCAGGCGATCGCAATGCCCTCTATGAGCTGGTGGGGCCCCTGCTCCATTATCTCCCTGTCCTTGAAGCTCCCGGGCTCGCTCTCGTCGGCGTTACAGCAAAGATATATCGGCTTTTTGGAATCGCGCTGGATGAATCCCCACTTTATGCCCGTCGGAAAGCCCGCGCCGCCCCGGCCTCTAAGGCCCGATTTCTTGATCTCCTCGACTATCTCGTCGGGGGTCATCTTGAGCGCCTTGGGAAGGGCCGAATATCCGCCCCCGGAAAGATAGGTGTCGATGTCGGGATGCCCCGGATTATCGGCGTATGTGCGGAGAATTCTCAATTCCGGCATTTGCTTGTTACCTCGCGGCGGGGATTGTCCCCGGTTTAATATGGATAGAGCGGGAGGCGAACCGGCCTCCATCGCGATACTCCCGAGTATGATATATTACCGCAGCCTCCGTCGTTGACAATCACCCGGGGGAAGAAATATCCCAAAACCGGCACCACCCCGGCTTTTATGAAAGGAGCGTATCGGCCACGTGAACCGCGAAGGCCAGCGAGCATGTGAAGGCGGGGGATATGGCGTTTAGGACGTGGAGCGAGTCGCCGTCCCTTACGAGGACGAAGTCGTTTACGAGCTTCTTAGTCCGCCAGTCTACGAGCTGGGGGCGTATGCCGCACTTGGGGGTATCCTCGACGTCGCTCCTCGTGAGCTCGGGCAGAAGCCCCCTGGCCTCTTTAATCAGAACGTCCACCGAATATTTTTTTATCTCCGTAAGCGCCGCTCTTCTGAAATCCGGGTTCGTGAACAGGAGAACGCCGTCGCGGAAGAGTATTGAAAGCGATTCGGCGGACAGATCGTCGAGGACGCCGTACTCTTCCCTTCCGAACGCGGGAATGGCGGTCGGGCCGATGTAGACGTCGCCGTGGGCGCTCTTCGTGAAGTGAACCCCGAGAAAGGGGTTCCCGAGGTCGGGGACGGGGTAGATATTGCCCCTTACGAGACCCGCCCTCTCCTTTACGAGCTTCTTGTAGGTCCCCTTGAACGGGAGGGTCTTGTACTCGCCTCCGACCCCGAAAGCCGAGGCTACCCTGTCGGCGTAGGCCCCGGCGGCGTTTATGAATTTCGAGAAGGTTATATCCCCGGCGGAAGTCGCCGCGGTCCGGGAGCCCTTAAGCCCGGAAAAGGCCGTGCCGAATTTTATGGTGACGCCGGAGGATTCGAGCTCGTCAGTGAGTGCTGTGAGGATTTCCTTGGGGTCGATGACGGCCGTGTCGGGCGAATGGAGCGCCCTTTCGACGGGGGCGGCGTGGGGCTCGAATTCGAGTAGCTCATTCCGGCCTATTATCTCGGACCTCGCCCCGGCGGCGTCGGCCCTTCGCTTTAGCTCGTCGAGAAGATAGTCCTTGTCGGGGCTACCGGGGACAATTACCTTACCGCTTTCGACGAGTGTGAGGCCTTTCTCGCGGCAGAGCTCCTTCATGAGCCGCCCGCCCGTAACGCAGTAAGCCGCCTTGTTCGAGCCCGCGGGATAGTAAATCCCCGCGTGGAGGACGCCGCTGTTTCGGCCGCTGGCATGTGCGCCGGTGGACGCTTCCTTTTCGATTATAGTGATGCCGGAGTAGCCGCGCCTCGAAAGCTCGCGCGCGGC
>JBFWTW010000056.1:0-14842 GCA_050247635.1 Candidatus Dadabacteria bacterium
TCGAGCCCTTTATTTTCTCCCTGAGCTCCCTCGCGTACTTGGGCGGGATAAGTATGTCTTCCTCGCCGCTTATGATGAGCGTCGGGGCTCTTATGCCGGACACCCAGTCTTTCAGGTCGTGCGCAGCGCTCGCCCGGGAGAGGTTTACGAGGGTCCTCACGGGGTTGTTTATGATGTTGGTTTCCCTCATGGCGAGGAGTTTCTCGAGGTTCTTTTCGGTGAACGACTCGGAGAAGAGCCAGGGGAGGGCGACGTCGTACCTGAGCGCGCTTCCGCCCGCCTCGGCCGCCTTTATCCAGGACTCTATCGTCAGGCGAAGGAGGGGCTTTACGTGTGAGGACGTGTCGGTGAGGACTAGCGCGCCGAGCCTTTCTGGATATAGGAGGGCGAAGTGCTGCGCTATCATGCCTCCGTTCGAGAGCCCCGCGACGTGCGCCTTTTCGATTCCTAGGACGTCCATGAGCCCGGCCAGGTCCTCGGCGTGCATCTTCTGCGAATAAGGCCCGTCGGGCTTGTCGGACGCTCCCTGCCCCCTGCAGTCGTACCTGAGGAGCGTGTAGCGCTTGGCGAACGGGGCCACCTGGAACAGCCATCCGTTGAGGTCCATCGTGAGCCCGTTTATGAAAACGACGACGGGCCCCGAGCCCGAGAGCTCGTAGTTGAGGCTTATGGAATCTACTTTAATCCTTGGCATTTCGGATTTATGCCCCGGGGACGTCTTCGTAAAGATCCCGGAGGTCGTTTATCACGTAATCGGGTTTTATATCCGAGCCGGCGATATCCTCTTTTCTCGTCGAGCCCGTGAGCGTGAGTATCGTTATTATACCGGCTCTCTTGCCGCCGGCGATGTCCGTATCGAGCCTGTCGCCTATTATGACGAGCTTTTCTTTGTCCCTGTGAAGGTGCTCTGCGAGGGCGACCTCGAACATTATCGACTCGGGCTTTCCGACCGTTAATGCCGTTTTGCCGGACGCGACTTCTATGCAGGCGAGAATGGCCCCTGTGGCGGGTATGAATCCCTCGGGGCTCGGGTAGAACGGGTCCCTGTTGGTTGCGAAGAAGTGTGCACCGTTCCTTATGGCAATCGTGGCGATCTTCATTTCGTCGTAGTGAAAATCCGGATGCCCGCCGACTATTACGAAGTCGGCATGATGGGCCTCCTCGCCTTCGACCACACAAAGCCCGGTGAGACTTATCTCCTCTTTAAGCGAGCCGCTCCCGACTACGTATGCCTTCATGCCGCCGACGTCGCCGTGGGCGGATTTTATGTGGTAGGCGAGCGCCATGCCCGAGGTTATGACGTCTTCCGGAGCCGCCTCGACGCCGAGCTTACGGAGCTTATCGCAATATCCGCGTGCGGTTCTCTTCGGGTCGTTCGTGATGAATATTACGGATTTGCCGTCGTCCCGGAGCCTCTTTATCGTTTCCCCCGCGCCGGGAGTAGCGTTGCCGCCTACGTAGACGACACCGTCGAGGTCGAGGAGAAAGCAGTCGAAAAGGTCGGCAAGTTTCATCTGGCTTAAGTGTTCCCGGGGGTACGAATGGCGTTAACGGGGAGTGGGGGATGAGCGATCTGTCATCCCCATATGTGCTTCTTGAGCTCTTCCTGCTTGTCTTCGTCTGACTCCTTTTTGAAGAGCGAAATAACCTTGTTGTAGTCGTCCTGGGCTATCTCGACCCCCATGACGTTGAGCACATCCACGGCGGCCTGTCTGTAGCCCTCGTAGAATTCCTCGACCTGCCCCGCGGCGCGCACTGTTTGTACGTCCATGTGAAGGGCTATTGCCGCGAATTCCATGGGGACGCTCTTATCTATTTCGAGCTCGTAGCCTTCGAGCTGCCCCTGAAGGAGGTAGCTTTTCCAACCTTCTATTATTTTGTCTATCTCTTCTTTTTTCATCAGAAATTCCGGTCTGTAAGTTATTGGTAATCTTAATAAATGATATATCACAGAGAAGTTTTTTCAAATCCGGACGTATGGAAGGCCCCGCAGAAGGAGCCGGAGGGGTTACTGATTTCTGTTCTTCAGGAGCTGACTTGCGACTATGATGTTGTCCCTTCCGGCCGCTTCGGCGATCTTGACGGCCTCCATAAGGGTTACTTTGTCGGAGAGCGTCGCGAGCTTTAGCAGCATCGGGAGGTTGACGCCCGAGATCACCTCGATGTTGTTTTCGTCGAGGAAAGTCAGGCTGATGTTGGACGGCGTGCCCCCGAACATATCAGTCACGAGGAGAATTCCGTCGTTGCCCTTCACCTTTTTGATCGCTGTTTTTATTTCCTGTTTGAAGCTCTCGAATTCCCTGTCGGGATCGAGACAGACCCCTTCCATCTTCACCGAAGGGTTCGACGAGAGGACGAAGTTCACGGCGGATATCAATTCCTTGGCGAGCTCTCCATGTGTTACCAGCACTATACCGACCATAACTGCGCTCCTTAGTTCTTTTTGATGTCCCTGTGCCTCGTGACCGGCGACAGGCGCTCGAAGAATCGAGCCAGCTCGTTCGCGAGTACGACCGACCTGTGCTTCCCGCCCGTACATCCGAGAGCGATCGTGAGGTATGACTTGCCTTCCTTTTCGTATCTCGGGATCAGGAATTCGAGGAAGTCGGTCAGCTTCTTCATGTATTCCTTCGTATCTTCCTTGCTGAGTACGAAGTCTTTTATCTTTTCGTCAAGCCCTGTCAGGTCCTTAAGCTCGTCTATGAAGAACGGGTTAGGCAAAAACCTGACGTCGAATATCATGTCGGCGTCATAAGGATATCCGTGTTTATATCCGAATGACAGAATATTTATTTGAAGCTTGTTGGTGTCCGGCCTTTCGTATCTGCCTTTTATAACCTCTTTTAACTGGTGAACGTTGAAGTCGGTGGTGTCGATGGTGAAATCGGAGAGGGACTTCAGATCCTTCAGCATTTCCCTCTCCCTGGCTATGCCCTCGGCTATGCTGCCGTCTACCGAAAGCGGATGCCGTCTCCGGGTCTCATTGTATCTTTTACGGAGAACTGTGTCCGAAGAGTCCAGGAAGATGAGGTCCACCGGGTGCCCCTTGTCCCTTAGCTCTTTTATCTCCTCCGGCGCCCGGTCGAAGAAAAGTCCTTCCCTCGCGTCCACGGCGAGGGCGACCTTGTTTATCTCCCCCTGCGAGCTCTCGCAGAGCTCGATGAACTTGGGCAAAAGGGCAAGCGGCAGGTTATCGAGGCAGTAGTAGCCAAGATCCTCCAGAACGTTCATAGCCGTACTCTTGCCGGAGCCTGAAAGGCCGCTTATTATCACGAGACTCGTCATCTGAAATACCTTGTGATCAGTAAAAAAGACAGCCGCGCGTCAGTTGTCGAACAATTGAACAGGGCGGCCTCCGCTCTGCTTTAATAATTGATTTCTGGCTGCGACTTCTATTATTGTGGCCGTGTTTCTGCCCGGGCTTACTGGAATTACGAGGTGGGGGAGATCGATCCCGAGTATGTTGTAAGTACCCGTTTCGATTCCAAGCCTGTCATATTCGGTATCGGGATTCCACTGAACGAGCTCAATTACCATGTCGATCTCTCTTCTCTCCATAACCGATGTAGTCCCGAACAGGTCCTTTATGTTAATTATACCCACACCTCTTATCTCCATGAGGTGCTTTATACGCTCGGGCCCGTTTCCAACGAGGCGCGTGGGCCCGACTTTTCTTATTTCGACTATGTCGTCTGAAATCAGTTTAGAACCTCTAAGTATTAAGTCAAGGGCGCATTCGCTTTTGCCTATGCCGCTTTTCCCGAGGAGGAGAACCCCGAGCCTGTGTATGTCCATGAGGACCCCGTGGGCGGTGGCGAAGGGGGCTAGGCGCACCTCCAGTATCTCCTGGAGCATGGAAATCAGCTTGCCGGTGTAGAGCTTCGTCGAGAAGAGGGGAATGCGGTTCTTTTCACATGCTTCGAAGAGCTTTTTGTCGGGCGTGAGGTCGCGGGTGACTATAAAGCAGGGAACGTCCTGGGACATGAGGCTACCGGTGACTTTCATTTTCTCGGCGGGCTTCAGCCTGTCGAAGTAGGCGATCTCGGTCTTCCCGAGTATCTGGACGGTGCCCTTGTCGAGCTTGAGCTCGGAGTCGAGGAGCTTCAGCCCGGGCTTCTGTATCCTGTCGGAGGAGATTCTGCGCTCGAGGCCTTTTTCGCCGGTGAGTATCTCTATTTCGAGTTCCTGTCCCCAGCTTTTAAGGAGCTCTTCGACGCGGAGAGCGTTTTCAGTGTCAGAGTTTAGCATCTTCCAGAAGTATCATCTCGTATATTTCGTCGCGGCTATCGGACTTCATCAGCCTCGACCTGAGATCAGCGTTGCGGAATATCTTCGAGATGCGGGCGAGGAGCTGTATGTGCGTGCCCGACGAGTGTTCTGGCGCTATGAGTGCTATGAAAAGGTGTGTCGGCTTGGCGTCGAGGGAATCGAAATCTATCCCTTTTTCGCTCCTTCCGAAAGCGGCAATAGTGCTCGTGAGCCCGCTCAGCTTTGCGTGGGGTATCGCAACTCCGGAATCGACGGCGGTGCTGCAGAGCTTTTCGCGCTCCATGAGCACCTCGACCAGCCTTTCGTCGTTGATGTTCGGGTAAACCTCGGATATCGTCTCGGCAAGCTCGCTGATGACCTCGGGCTTGGACTCGGCCTTGAGGTCGGGGATTACCGCTTTTTTTTCCAGAACATCAGATAGTTTCATCGCGTCGCTGCCCGGCTCAGGGCTCGACGAGTGTGATTTGCCCGTCGTTGTCTACATAAAGTACGTTCATGTCGCTGGTTGCGCTGTTGCGGAAAGCGATTGTGCTTTCCCCCGACGCATTCAACTGGAGAAGGGCTTCCTCGACGGTCATAAGCTTTCGCGAAAGCTTGCGGACCGCTACGGCGGATATGTCGGCCGGGCTCCTCTCGGGAGATTCGGCCGCAGGGAGTGTTTCGCCCAGGGTTCTTGGCGATACCCTTCTTTTGGCCGTAATCATTTTGTCAGTCTCTTTTTTCAGCTTGGCTATTATGTTGTCGACTGCGCCGTCTATGGCCGCGAGCATGTCCGTCGTTTCGAACGTGCTCGCCGTTTTAAGGACTTTGCTGTTTATGGTGATCTCGGCGTTGTCCCTGAACTTTTCTGTCCAGAGGACGAACTTAACCGTCGACTCTTCGTCGGATTTAAGGTATTTCTCAATTCTCTTGGATTTCTTAAGGGCGTAAGCCTTGAGCTTTTCGGGGTTCAGATTGTCTGTCAGGTGTCTAGTCGTTACCGTTACTTTCATCTCGCTTTTTTCTTGCTCCTGCTCGTGCTGAAGATGAAGGTATTTTAAGTGCTTTTCTGTACTTTGCAACAGTTCTTCGCGCGACTTTCACATTTTTCCTCTCGAGGATTTTCGAAATGTCCTCGTCGGAGTAGGGGCTCTCGGGAAGCTCCTCGGCGACTATTTCCCTAATCATGGCTTTTACCTTCTCATAGGAAATTTCCTTCCCGTGAGAGGTCTCTATTTTCCTCGAAAAGAGGGACTTGAGCTCTATGGTCCCCTGAGGCGTCTGTATATAGCGCCTGCTGGTGATACGGCTTACCGTGGATTCGTGGACGCCTACGGACTGGGCGACGTCCTTTAAGATTAGCGGCTTTATATAATCCTTCCCGTGCTCGAAAAAGTCTTTTTGCACCTCGACTATCTTCGAAATTATTTTCTTTACGGCTGCCTCCCTTTCGTCGAGGCACTTCATGATCCTCTGGGCGGCTTCTATTTTTTCCTTTATGAACTGCTTTGCTTCGGGGGGAAGGGTCTTTTCTTTCTTCAATAGCGCCCTGTAATAACTGCTTATCCGCACCTTTGGGAAATCCCTGTTGAGCTGGATCTGAAGCTCGTTCCCTATCTTGTACACATAGAAGTCGGGGACGATGTACTTCTCTGTGTCTTTTTGAAAAAATGGCCTCCCCGGTCTTGGTTCGAGCGATGAGATAAAGGACAGGGCCTCTTTTACTTCCTCCGGTGTGCAGCCGAGCTCCCCCGCCATCTTCGGGATGTCGGCGTCTTCGAGCTCTTCGAGGTAGCCGTCGATTATCCTCATTTCGAGCCCGTCCTCTTTGTATCCGAGGTCGAGGGCCTGGATCCTGAGGCATTCCTTGAGATTCCGGGAACAGGCTCCCGTCGGGTCGAACGTCGTCTGGACAAGGGACAGGACCTCTTCAATCTCGCGCCTTAGCTCGCCGAGGTCCAGTGGTTCGGGGGCGTCGCCGTTAGTGGCATGAGAGTCAGCACCGTGCTCCTGGAGGTAGAGCTCGAGAATTTCGTCTACGTCTATTTCAAGATATCCGTCCTCGTTCGTGTTGCCGATTATGACGGAAGCTATCTGTTTTTCTACGGGTATGAGGTCGGATACTTCGAGCTGCCATTTGAGGTGATCGTTGAGTGAGTCGGCCGATGTGACCCGGCTCTCCCACGGCTGCTCGTCGTCGCTGTTGGAATCGAGCTCTCTCGACGAGTAATGTGGCATGTCGTCGTCACCGCCGCCGAGGACTCTGTCGCTGCCGAGGCTCCCGAGGTCGAACTCCTCTTCGCCGGAGTCGCTTTCGGTTTTCTCGGCAGGCTCTTCGTTCTCTTCGAGGGTGGGGTTTTCGATGAGCTGCTCTTCGAGATAGTCCTTGAGCTCGAGCGTCGTCATCTGTATGAGCTTCAAAAAGAGCTGAAGCTCCTGGGTAAGAATCAGGCGCTGCTGCAGGACCTGTCTCTGGGACGTAGTCTGGCTTAGATTAGTGCTCATGCTTGACCCTGATTATTAAAAATCATAACCCCATTCAAATTCTATGCCAAATGTTTATATTGTACAAGGAGAATCTATATTTGTCTAAAATTGTCTAAAATCGGCGGGGGTTTTCGGCCGTGCCAAAGCGCCGGAAACGGCCCCGCTTCGGCTTTTCCGGCGGGCAGGATATAATTTATAGACAGCCGGCTATGGGCCAGGGTGTCGATATGGAAATTCAAGGTCTGGGCAAAATAGTGATTTTTGCAGGTGTGGTCCTGACGGTTATCGGCGTCCTCATGCTGCTCGCGCCGAAGCTGCCTTTCATAGGGAAGCTGCCAGGGGATTTTTACTTCAAAAAGGACGGCGTGTCGTTTTACTTCCCGCTCGCGACGTCCATCATAGTGAGCATCGTTCTCTCTATTCTCTTGAGCCTCTTCTTCCGAGGGAAATAACCATACCGGTCAGTCGGCTTGCGAAGGGATGGCCCACGCCCTTTTCTCGGACATCTTTTTTTCGTAATTCTCTATCGAGTCCTCGTTTCTGAGAGTGAGGGATATGTCGTCGAGTCCTTCGAGGAGGGTCTTCTTTTTAAATGGGTCTATGTCGAAGCCGATGCTGAGCCCTTCGTCGTCGGATATGGTCTGCGTCGGGAGATCGACCGTCAGGGAGTAGCCCTTTTTCGCCGCCGTTTTCTCGAAGAGCTTCTTCACGTCCGCCTCGGGGAGGACTATGGGAAGGATGGAGTTCTTAAAGCAGTTGTTGTAAAAAATGTCGGCGAAGGAGGGGGCAATAATCACCCTGAATCCGTATTCACGGAGCGCCCAGGGGGCGTGCTCGCGTGAGCTGCCGCTACCGAAGTTCTGCCCGGCGAGGAGTATGTTCGTGTCCTTGAGATGGGGCTGGTTGAGCTCGAAGTCGGGGTTGAGCGAGCCGTCTTCGCGGTATCTCCAGTCGAAAAAGAGGAATTCCCCGAAGCCCGTCCTTTCGATCCTCTTTAAGAACTGTTTCGGTATTATCTGGTCCGTATCGACGTTCATTCTGTCGAGAGGTGCTACAACCCCGGTTATGTTTACGAGCGGCTCCATAATTCTTGCTCCTTATTTTCTATCGTTGTTAGAGTTCCCTGTCGAGGTCCCAATCCCTGATGTCTACGAAACGGCCTTCTATGGCCGCCGCAGCCGCCATCTGCGGGCTTACCAGATGGGTTCTCCCGCCTTTACCTTGACGCCCCTCGAAGTTCCTGTTCGAAGTGCTGGCGCATCTTTCGCCCGGCTCGAGGATGTCGGGGTTCATGCCGAGGCACATGCTGCATCCAGATTCCCTCCATTCGAACCCTGCCTCCTTGAATATCTTGTCGAGGCCGAGCTTTTCCGCCTGGAGCTTTACGAGCTGTGAGCCCGGGACTACCATGGCCTTTACACTAGACGCGACCTTCTTTCCCTTGACCACCTTGGCGGCTTCGGTGAGGTCCTGTATGCGGGAATTGGTGCAGGAGCCTATAAAGACCCTGTCCAGTTTTATGTCCTCTATCGGGGTATTCGCCTTGAGGCCCATGTATTCGAGGGCGCTCAGCGTGGCTTTACGGTTGTTCTCGTCGTCCATTGCATTCGGGTCGGGCACACGCCCCGTGATGTCCGTAACCATGCCGGGGTTTGTCCCCCAGCTTACCTGGGGCGCCATATTGCCGGCGTCGAGGATTATGCTCTTGTCGAATCTTGCGCCTTCTTCCGTCCGGAGCTCCCTCCAGCTTGCGACTGCGGCGTCGTAGTCCGGCCCTTTCGGGGCGTATCTACGTCCCTTGATGTATTCGAAGGTCTTTTCATCGGGCGCTATCATACCCGCGCGGGCGCCGGCCTCGATGGACATGTTGCAGATTGTCATTCTCTCTTCCATCGTGAGGTCTTCTATTGCCTGTCCCCTGTATTCGACCACTGTTCCCGTCGCCCCTGCCGTGCCTATGTGGCCTATGATGCTGAGGATTATGTCCTTTGCGGTTACACCGTAGCCCCGTTTGCCCTCGATCCTGACTTCGAATTCCTTGGGGCGGGTTTGCCTGAGGCACTGCGTCGCGAGGACGTGCTCGACCTCGCTCGTCCCTATGCCGAAGGCGAGCGCGCCGAAAGCGCCGTGGGTCGAGGTGTGGCTGTCTCCGCAGACTATCGTCAAGCCCGGCTTCGTGAGACCTAGCTCGGGGCCTATGACGTGTACTATGCCCTGCATGTGGCTGTTTACGTTGAGTCCGAAGAGGGTGACGCCGAACTCTTCGCAGTTCTTGACGAGGACGTCGATCTGCTGGGCCGAGATCGGGTCTTCGATCGGAAGCGCCCTGTTTGTCGTCGGCACGTTGTGGTCCATGGTCGCGTAGGTGAGGTCGGGCCTTCTGACCGTGCGCCCCGCGAGCCTTAGGCCCTCGAAGGCCTGAGGAGAGGTGACTTCGTGTACCAGATGAAGATCGATGTAAAGGAGCGTCGGCTGTCCTTCCTGCTCCTCTACGACGTGCTGTTCCCATATTTTATCGAAAAGCGTTCTGCCTGCCATGTCTTTTCCCTACCTTAGATGATACAGACTATTAAAATTATACATTTCAATTCGGCCCCTGCGTAACTCCCGGAACGCCGGCGGGGTCTATGCCCTTAAAATAATTACGTATTGCGCCGTATCAAGGCCGGCGCCCGAGGATTCCCGGCTATACCTTGAACGCCTTTCTCCCAGGGAATACGGCCTCGCTTCCGAGCTCTTCCTCGATCCTGAGGAGCTGGTTGTATTTCGCTATGCGGTCGCTCCTGGATGCCGAGCCCGTTTTAATCTGCCCGGAGTTGGTCGCGACTGCTATGTCCGCTATGGTGGAGTCTTCCGTCTCGCCCGACCTGTGGGATATTATATAGGTATAGCCGGCCTTTTCCGCCATGCGTATGGCTTCTAGGGTTTCGGTGAGCGACCCGATCTGGTTCACCTTTACGAGTATGGAGTTCCCGATGCCTTCTTTTATGCCCTTTTCGAGCCGCTTAGTGTTGGTTACGAAGAGGTCGTCCCCCACGAGCTGGACCTTCTTGCCGAGCTCGTCGGTCATCATCTTCCAGCCCTCCCAGTCGTCTTCGGCGAGCGGGTCTTCGATGGAAATAATCGGGTACTTCGAAACCCATTCGGCGTAAAGGACTATGAGCTTGTCCTTAGAGAGCTTCTTGCCCTCGACGTTGTACTTGCCGCCCTCGAAGAATTCGCTCGACGCGACGTCGAGCGCAATGGCCACGTCCTTTCCGAGCTTGTAGCCGGACTTGGAAACGGCTTCGGATATGCACTCGACCCCTTCTTCGTTCGACTTCAGGTTGGGCGCGAAGCCCCCCTCGTCGCCGACGGACGTGGAATAACCCTTTTTCTTTAGTATGGCTTTTAAGTTATGGAATACCTCGACACCGGCCCTTATGGCGTCGGAGAAGCTGCCGAAGCCGACGGGGACTATCATGAATTCCTGAAAGTCGAGGTTGTTGTCCGCGTGAGCCCCGCCGTTGATTATGTTCATAAGAGGGACGGGAAGTGTGTTGGCCGATATCCCGCCCAGGTATCTGTAGAGCGGTATGCCGAGAGAATCGGCGGCAGCGCGCGCCGCCGCAAGCGATACGCCGAGTATGGCGTTCGCGCCGAGCTTGGATTTGTTCGGAGTGCCGTCGAGGTCTATCATCAGGCGGTCTATTTCGCCCTGGGAGGAGACGTCGAGCCCTATGAGCTTCGGGGCAATTCTCTTATTTACATTGTTTACGGCCTTTTGCACGCCCTTTCCGAGGTATCTGTCCTTCGCCCCGTCTCTGAGCTCTACAGCTTCGTGCTCTCCCGTGGATGCGCCCGAGGGGACGGCGGCCCTCCCGAAGGACCCGTCGTCGCATCTTACGTCTACTTCTATTGTCGGATTCCCCCTCGAATCCAGTATCTCTCTCGCCCTGACTGAATATATGGTGGCCAAGTCTCAATCCCTCCGGGTGATGTGATTTTGGATAAGGGAAATTACCACAGGAGTTTACGCCAATCAAATCGGTTAAAATTATAAATAGCAAGAGGGTGTCCCTATATCTGCCCCGGTGGATTTACGCGGCCGGCGCGAGAGGGGCTGCGCCTATGTCCCGGATTCTGCGGTTTTATGTTGGAAATGGGGCGGGGGTTCGGTAAAATTCATCCTTTAAAATCACGAGGTCGAGGGAAAAGCTATATGGGATTCATATCCGTACTTAAAAGAAGGTGCCGTGCTTCGGTTCTGGTTTTGGTTTTGTTCATGGTTGCATGCGCTGTTGGCGACGAAAATCATCCCGGCACCATAGACGACCTCAGCTCTGACACGCTTGCAAGGCTGCTCCTCTGGACGGCCCCCGGTGATAACGGGAACAGCGGGAGGGCCACTATATACTTCCCGAGATACTTCGATACGGAAGAGGTAGAGGAGCTGCTGGGCGTTCCGTCCCTCGACGGCGTGCCGTTCATAGAGATAGAAGAGGCCGTAAGGGATAATTTCGACATTGCAACGCAGGTGCCGGACTTCGACCAGCCGCAGAAGGCGGGCTCTCCGGAAAGCTTCCTCGTGCCCAGGATAGATATAACCGGGTCTACGGAGTATTACTTTGCTGTACGCACCAACGACGAGGTCGGAAGCTCTTCCCAGCCGTCGAACGTGACTACGATAACGACCGGCATCCAGAATTTAAGGTATGTGAGCTCGGACCCGGGGAGCTGCCTCGGCACGGGCATCTCGGCCGGTAACTACAACGGCGACAGGACCACGAACGAGCAGGGCTTTACAGTCAGCGTCAACGACTATGCGATAGGCGACCCGTGCCTCGGGCGAGTCTACATCTTTTACGGACAGAATGATCTTACGGGTAACGGAAGCGGAATAATAGACGTATCGACCGCGGACGTCACGATTATCGGCCCCCAGGGGCAGGACTTCGGCGCCGCGCTCGCAACCGCGTCTCACTTCGAAAGCGACCCGAGGGCGCTCGAGCTCGTTATAGGGGCGCCGGCGTTCGACAACGGCAGGGGCAAGGTTTACGTCGTCTTCGGCAGCCTCGAATTCCCGAGCGTAGTGAATCTCACCGATGGCAGCGTCGAGCACATAGAGATCGAGGGGGAGAACCAGGGGGACAATTTCGGGCTTACGCTCCAGGACGGCGCGGGGATACTCAACGGAAGGGGCGTCATGATGGTGGGAGCGCCGTTTTTCAATGCTGCCACCGGAAAGGTGTACGTCTTTAAGGGCCCCGACCTCAGCAAGACCCCCAGCGTGAACCAGGCGGCGTCCGTGGCGCACGCCACATTCACCGGGCCGCAGGCGGACGGATTCTTCGGGTTCTCAATGGCCGTTCTCGGCAGGATAGATTCCAGCAGCTACGACGAGTTCGGCATAGGCGCACCGGGGCTCGGAAGGGCTTATCTCTTCCGCGGGAGAAGTAATCTCAACAGCATAAACCTCGCGACCGACGACACATCGGATACGCTTCTGTTGCAGGGCAGCGCCGCCGACAGCTTCGGATTCAGCATTACGGGCAACGGCGACGTCGACGGGGATTTCAACGAGAACGGCCAGGTCAGTAGCGGCAGCAGGCCGGACGTCGTTGTCGGCGCGCCCGGGGCAAACGGCGACACGGGGACCGCATTTCTCTATTCCGGCCAGGTGCTGAGGGAAGCTTTCGATAACGGCGATCCGATTACTATAGAAACCGAGCTCACGGGTTCCATACCCGGAGAGCTGTTCGGCACGGCGGTAATGATCTTCCCGAACCTTACACCGTCGGCACAAGTCAGAAACCGCGATACGGCGAATGTCCTCATATTCGAGGACAGTAACGCCGACATAGCGGTCGGAGCGCCGGGGAGTAACCATGTTTACGTTTTCTTCGGACAGGAGAACATGCCGGACTTTCTGACCACGGGCGATGCGAACCTGACCATTAACGGGCCTGAAGGGGAATCGCTTTTCGGCTCGATTATCGTCGAGATGTTCGACATCAACGGCGACGAGATAGACGATATGGGCGTCGGAAGCGAGGGATCGGTAAACATATCCTACTGAGCGCGGCAGGTTTCAGGCCCAAGTCTATCCGCAAGCAGGTAGAGGTTACTCGTATCGAAGGGCCTCGATGGGGTCGAGCTTCGAGGCCTTTCTCGCGGGATATATACCGAAAAATATTCCTATCAGAGCTGCGAATCCGAAGGATAAAAGAACGGACCCGGGGGAGATTACGGTTTCCCATCCAGTAAGAGACGAAGCTATTTTCGAGCCTGCTATCCCCGCCGCGATGCCTATCACGCCGCCCGTGAGCGACAGCAGTATGGCTTCTATAAGGAACTGTACCATTATGTCCTTCGGCCTGGCCCCGACGGCCATTCGTATGCCTATCTCTCTGGTCCTCTCGCCCACGGACACGAGCATGATGTTCATGATGCCTATGCCGCCGACGATGAGCGATATGGACGCTATGCTCCCGAGAAGGACGGTCATGATGTCCGAGATATTGAATATCCTCTGAATGATCCCGAATTGTGAGCGGAGATAGAAGTTGTCTTCGTCGCCGGGCCTCAGATTGTGCCTTTCCCTGAGAAGCTGCCTTATCTCGGATTCGGCCGCCGGTATGTCGCCGGGGGCGTTCACCGATACGGATATCGTTTCGAGGCTGTTAGAGCCGAGGATTCTCTTTTGAAAAGTCGTGTACGGTATTATGACGACGTCGTCCTGGTCGCGCCCGCCTGTAGTCTGGCCGAGGGTTTCCATCACGCCTATGACCTTAAACGAGATCTTTCCGATCCTGACCGTCTCGCCGACGGGGTTTCTGTAGCCGAAGAGGTTGGAAACGACGGTAGCCCCGAGGACGCATACGTTCTCGGCGCCGGCGACGTCTTCGCGGTTGAAGAAGACGCCGGTTTCGGGATACCAGTCGTTAATGAATACGAACTCGGGAGATGTTCCGACGACTATCGTGAAAAAGTCTCTGTTCCCCCATACGACCTGCTCGGGGTTGTCTATCATCGGGGCGACGTGGCTCACTATCGGAAGCTCCTTTATGGCGTCGGAGTCGTCCGTTGTGAGGGTGATGGCGCTCTCCTGGACGCCTACGCCCCTCTTCCCGGGGTTTACTATGAGGGATTTTCCGCCGAGGCTCGTGAGCTGCCTTTCTATCATGAGGTTCGCGCCCTGAGTGAGCGCGACAAGGGAGATGACGGCCGCGACGCCTATTATTATGCCGAGGGTCGTGAGTATGGAGCGGACCTTGTTTGTCCTTATGGCCCTCGACGATACCTTTAGCGCTGCGGTGATGTTCATGGTCTTTCTTCCGGCCCGTCTCCGATATTATTTCCGGACGTCGTTAAATCTTTCCTCGGAAACGTTTCCGTCCTTGAATACTATCGTCCGGGCCGCGTAGGCGGCGATGTCGCTTTCGTGCGTTATGGTGATTATCGTTTTCCCCTGCGAGCTGAGCGAGACGAATATTTCCATTATCTCGGCGCTCATTTCGGTGTCGAGATTTCCCGTGGGCTCGTCGGCGAGGATTATGCTCGGGTTGTTCACCATGGCGCGCGCGATGGCGACCCTTTGCTGCTGCCCGCCGGAGAGCTGGGAGGGCAGGTGCCTTTCGCGTCTGCCGAGCCCCACCATTTCGAGCGCGGCGAGCGCCCTCTCTCGCCTCTTTTTCTGCGGCGTGTCGTCGTACACCATCGGAAGCTCGACGTTTTCGAGCGCCGACGTCCTCCCGAGGAGGTTAAAGCTCTGAAAGACGAATCCTATCTTCTTGTTTCTGATTTCGGCCAGCTCGTCGCGCGAGAGCGTCGAAACCTCGAGCCCGTCGAGGAAATACTGCCCTTTCGTCGGTTTGTCGAGGCAGCCGATTATGTTCATGAAGGTGCTCTTTCCGGAGCCCGACGCCCCCATTATGGAGACGAATTCGCCCTCGGCTATGTCAATCGATACGCCCCGGAGCGCCCTTACCTCTATATCCCCGAGATAGTAGGTTTTGTGTATGTCGCGCGTGACTATGACTTTCCCGCTTCCGCTCATCCTCAGAATCTCCTGGGCTGAGGGAGGAGGGACGAGCCGGCGTCGGATTTCCCTTTCGTTACGGCCTCG
>JBFWTW010000057.1:0-14710 GCA_050247635.1 Candidatus Dadabacteria bacterium
CTGTAACTCGGTTCTGGCTGTCCGCCCTCTTATGATCACCTCTATTTTCATACCGTCGGGTTAATGGGTCCCCCGGTTTCTCGATTAAAAGCAACATATACAATCTGGATCAAAGGGATGATGCATTCATTTAAGACCAATTCCACGTACGACTGCGAAGTCACAGGAGGTTTGAGTTCCGATGTTTAACTTTGGTGATTTAATAACCGTAGGTTACATATACACAGCCGTCGCATTTGTTGTTTCGACGCTTCTGATCACTTTTAAAAACCTTATCGGGAAGGATAGGCACTATTTCAGCGTTCTCGAATATATGAACGTGAACCTGGTCGCCGCGCTCATAGTGTGGCTCATAGGCTACCCTGTCCCGGAGATACTTGCCGTCACGGCGGGCAGCATGGTCCTTATGGCCGCCGCTCACAGGGTGCTCCGGAATTTCACGATCGCGGGGCGCCTGCTGCTTGTCACGTACTCCCTTCTTTCCCTATTCGGGATAGTCTGGGGTTTCTGGTTCATCTCGTCGATTGAAGTCAGCACGATAACGCGCGTGCTCATGTATATCGGCTACCCGCTACTCTTCGTAACCCTCTTCGGGGGCATTATCACGGCGTTTGAGCAGTGGGAAGTCCTCGGCAAGGTAAGGTGGGACAGGCCCAACAGCCCCCTCCCCTCCGGAGGCCTCAAGAGCTACCCGCGCGTATGCCTCCAGGTGCCGGCCTATTCCGAGCCGCCCGACGTGGTGATCGCAACCCTCGACAGCATAGCGAGGCTCGATTACCCGAATTTCGAAGTAATGGTAATAGACAACAACACTAAAGACCCCAATCTCTGGAAGCCCGTCGAGGCGCACTGCGAAAAGCTCGGCGAGAGATTCAGATTCTTCCACGTAGACCCGATAAAAGGCGCAAAGGCCGGGGCGCTCAACTTCGCGCTCAGGCACACGTCTTCCGAAGTCGAGATCATAGGCGTCGTGGACAGCGACTACCAGGTCGAGCCGGATTTCCTCGACCGCCTCGTCGGCTATTTCGAAGACCCGAAAATGGGATTCGTCCAGACCCCCCACGACTACAGGGAATGGGGCCAGAGCCTCTACCAGAGGATGTGCTACTGGGAATATAAATACTTCTTCGAAACGGTCATGCCCAGCCTTAACGAACGCGACGCCGGGCTCACCGTGGGCACGATGTGCCTCATAAGAAAAAAGGCCCTCGAAGACGCCGGCGGCTGGGCCGAATGGTGCCAGACCGAAGACTCCGAGCTTTCCATCCGCATACACGCTGCGGGCTACTCCTCCGTATATACGAATGAAACCTTCGGGCGAGGGCTCATACCCGAAACGTTCCTCGGCTACAAAAAGCAGCGCTACAGGTGGACATACGGCCCCGTACAGGAGCTCAAGCGTCATTTCAGGTTCTACCTGCCGAAGTTCATGGCCAAGCCTTCGGCGATGACGACGCTCCAGAAGGTTCATCATCTGAACCACGGGCTCGGCTACCTCAACATCGGCCTCGGGGCGCTGTTCATACCTTTCGGACTTGCGGCCCTCGCTTCGATGACTATACAGAACGAAGTCGTCGCCGTTCCCAAGGCTCTATGGATATCGTCCCTGGCGGTGCTTGTGTGCGGTATCATGCTGAGATGGCTTACGTACCACGTTTATCTCAAATGTCCGTTCAAGGACACGATCGGCGCTTTCATAGCCAACAGCGCCCTCACGCATACGTACATCGTCGCGAGCATAACCTGCCTCTTCACTAAAGAGATACCGTGGCAGAGGACGAACAAGTTCAAGTCCCTCCCGCTCGGCCTCGGGGCGCTCAGCTCCGCGCAGACGGAGGTCCTGGTCGGCCTCTTCATAGTCCTGTCCGGGATCGCGGCGTTCCTTTTCATGCCGGGCCTCGGCTTTCACCTCATGCTCGCCAGCATTATCGTAATGAAGGGCAGCGAATACCTAGCGGCCCCGGCCCTGGCGATGCTCGCCGAGTACGAGGTCAGAAAGGCCCGCGCCGAAGAGACGGCCGTCGCCGCTCAGAAGCCGCTTCCGGCAAGAAGGCAGAGCCAGCAGTATCAGCCCATAAAGAGAAACATAACGAAGTAACGACAGAAGATCTCCGAAGAACAAAAAACGGGTGTCCGGCTCAGGCCTGGCGCCCGTTTTTTTTATTTACTCTCCGTACTGCGCCTCAAGTCGCCGGCTTATCGATTCGGCTATTACACGGTTGCCGTTCCGGTTGAAGTGCCCGCTGTAATTATTCGGATATATCTCCTCGCGGAGGGCTGCTTCCCTGAGCGGCCCGAGAAGATCGAGATAAGGAATGCCGTGCTCGTCGAAATACGATTCGGCCTCGGCGCTCACCCGTCTCTCGTTAAGAAGAAGGCGGTCTATCTCGCGGGAGTACCGAAGAGCGGTGTTTCCCTCTATAAACTCCCCGAAGACGCTCTCCTTGGTCGGCAGTATGACGACCAGAAAGCGTACGCCGCTGTCCTCGGCCAGCTCGTTCATGTCGCCAAATAAACCGAGCGCCAGCGCGAGTCCCTCCCTGATATTTTCCCTATCCAGGTCCAGCGCTTCGAGACGCCTTACGGGGGTAAAGCCTGTGTGGATGCCGTATTCCCCGGCGTCCAGCATCGTGATCTTCTCCCCGCGGTCGAGCATCATCTTCTGCCTCATACCGTCGCCCAGATAAGAAGCGGTTACGACCCTGTACAGCACGCTGTTCCCCGCAAACCAGCCCGCCGCGCCGTATACCCTGCGCTTCAGTTCGTACACAAGGGACTCCCTTACAGGTGGGGCATCCTCAGCCGGAGGCGCATCGTCCGCCTTCGCTTCTTCACCGTCTTCAGGGCCGCGGCCGCTGGCGGGTTTTTGCAGATGCCCCCAGTGCTCTGCCGTATAAACGGCAGTGTACGTGTCGGCAAGATCGTTGCCCAGGTAAAATCCGACAACTACGACATCGGGTTTGAATTCCAGCGCCCCGTTCCCGAGAAGATGAAAATACTCGGCCGGCCCATAGCCGCTTACGCCCATGTTGTACGCCTCTTTACCCGTGAGCGAGCCGAGTATGGACGGCCAGGAGTATTTGGCCGGCGAGCTCTCGCCGTAGGTCTGCGAATCCCCGAGGGTTACGATATCGGCCCTTTCTGGCACATACTTGTTCCTGTAGCCGAGCGAATCGTGCCCTGCGGAATGGGGCTCTATTTTGTACCTCAGCACCGGGTCGTAGGATAAATGTCTCCAGAGATAATCGACGGGATCGATAAAAATCCTGGCTATCCCCTCTGCTACGAGGAGTGCGGCGATAAACGCGAAAACGACGAGACAAAACCTCTTGGCAAAATAACTCAACGCGGTAAGTTCCTATCCTGAAGTTCGCAAGCGAGCCCGAAAAGCCCGCTTCGTAATCGAAGCGGATTACAGACTGATTATTCCATTTTTACGCTGAACATTCCAGAACGATTCCGCCGGGCCGGGTGGCTCTTTTGCGAAAAAACGGCTCAATCGTTTAAAATCCCGGGAGAAATAAGACCACCCCGATATAAAACATTGGGGCATTGGCAGCGACCTGAATCGACTCGGATTTACAGGCGGGAATCGGTTATATCTGATAGATGGTGGAGCCGAAGGGATTCGAACCCTCGACCTCATGAATGCCATTCATGCGCTCTCCCAACTGAGCTACGGCCCCCAGGAAAGGTAATAATTTAAGCGTCCGTTCGTTTAAAGTCAAATATTAATGATGTATAATTTTCGCCCTGAAACCCCGGGACAAATAAGGAGACTGCTTCATGAGTGTGGTAAATGTCGGCCTGATAGGCGCAGGTACAGTAGGTTGCGGTGTTATAAAGATCCTCGAGCAGAATAAAGAGATAATAGAAAAGAGGACCGGCATAACTCCGAACCTGAAGAAAATAGCCGACATCGACCCCGGCAGGAAAAGGCCCGTAAGGATTCCGAAGGGCAAAATCACTCGCAAGGCAGACGATCTCATAAACGACCCGTCGATCGATATAATCGTCGAGCTCATCGGCGGGACGACCATAGCCAAAGACCTCGTCCTCGCGGCCCTCAAGAGCAAGAAGCACGTAGTCACGGCCAACAAGGCCCTCCTCGCCCACCACGGCAAGGAGATATTCGCCACCGCCGCCGAGAACGGCGTAGAGGTAGGGTTCGAGGCCAGCGTAGGCGGCGGCATTCCGATAATTAAGTCCACACTCGAAAGCTTCGCCGCGAATAACATACTCTCCATACACGGCATAATAAACGGCACCTCTAATTACATACTTTCAAGGATGACCGACGAGGGCTCCGAATTCGGGGACGTCCTGGAGGAAGCGCAGAAAGAGGGCTACGCCGAGGCCGACCCGTCCTTCGACGTGGACGGCGTCGACGCCGCGCACAAGCTCTCGATACTCATAATGCTCGCCTTCGGCAAGTTCATCGACTTCGGCAAGATTCACGTCGAGGGCATAAGGAACATCACCTCCGTCGATATATCCTTCGCCGACGAGCTCGGGTACAAGATAAAGCTCCTGGCCATAGCCAAGGCGCTCGACGAAGGCCTCGAGGCCGGCGTATACCCGGCGCTCGTGAAGAAAGGCACCCAGCTCGCCGACGTATCCGAAGCGTTCAACGCCATATACCTGGTCGGCGACGCGCTCGGCCCCGCAATGCTCTACGGCAAGGGCGCGGGCATGATGCCCACGGCCAGCGCCGTCGTAAGCGACGTCCTCCAGATCGGAAAGCACCTCTCCCTCGGAAACGAGCACCTGTCCCCGCCGAGGTTCTACGCCGGCAAGAGTGCGCTCCCGCTCATTAAAATGAGCGACACGGTGAACAAGTACTACATCAGGTTCCAGGCCGAGGACAGGCCCGGTGTTCTGGGGAAGATCACGGGCGGGCTCGGCTCAAACGGCATAAGCATCGAATCGGTCATACAAAAGGGAAGGCACCACGGCGGCGGCGACGTTCCCGTCGTCATAATGACGCACGAAGCCAGGGAAATGGACCTCCTCAAGGCGCTAAGGCAGATAGGACGCCTGGCGAGCATAAGGCCGGGGACTATGTTCCTCCGCATCGAGGACCTCTAACAGCCCCATCGCGCAAAGCCCCTGGCAAGACGCCGTGATAAAGGCCGATAGCCGGCCGAGCCGGTGCGGCAGAAGACGAATTCGGACAGAATACGGATGCCGGCGAGGGGATAGCGCATACATGAGAAGGAAGACCAACCACAAAGAGATATTCGACACGCTGCCCGAGTCGATAATCATCGTGGACAAAAACTTCACCGTCCTCGAGATGAACGACTATGCCGAAGGCACGTTCCGGATATCGAGGGAAAAGGCATACGGCAGACATTCGAGCACCTTCATGCCGAAGGAGCTTGAAGAAGTCGCCCTCATGGCGATGGAGGAATCCCGCACGATATTCGGCGACGAGATAAACCCCTCGCTCAGGGGCGGCGAAAGGATCGCTATACAGCCCGTGGCAACGCCGCTCTTCGCACTCACGGGCGAGCTCAAGGGCGTCATAATCCAGATAAAGGACCTCTCGGGGAGCAAGTTCCTCAGCAGCAAGAACACCCAGGAAATATCCGCCTTTAAGTTCGAGCACCTGATCCTCGGCCTCGCCCACGAGCTCAAAAACCCGCTCAGTGGAATAAGGGGGGCGGCGCAGCTCCTGGCCGAGGACAGCGACAACAGGGAAACCACGAAATGCGCCGAGCTCATCATAAGGGAGGCCGACAGGCTTAAGGAGCTCCTCGATACGCTTAAACAGCTGGAGCCCTTCGCCAAGGACATTTTCGTCCCCGTCGACATTCACGAGCTCCTAATGGAGATCATATACCTCGAATCCATGCCGAGATCGCGCGAGGGCGTAGAGATACGCCAGAACTACGACGTCACCCTTCCGCCGATACTGGGGGACAGGAATTCACTGAAGCAGGTCTTCCTCAACCTCATCAAGAACGCGTATGAGGCTGTGGGAAACAAGGGCCGCATAGAAATTTCGACAAAGTGGATGACGGAGCATTTGAAGGGCCAGAAGACTATGTCCGTCGAAATAAGAGACAGCGGCGCGGGCATCGAGAAGCACATCGCGGAAAAGATATTCAGCCCGTTCTATACGACGAAAAAAGAAGGCTCGGGCCTGGGCCTTTTTCTCGCCTACCAGATTATCGCCAAACACGGCGGCGCAATAATAGTGGACAGCCAGCCGGGCGAAGGCGCGGCGTTTAAGGTGTTTCTGCCGATTTCCGGATATTGATGCAAATTCCGGCGGATTGCGGTTATGATTAAGTATGTACCGGCCTCCGCTTGCCGGCGGTCGAATCGGAACTCAGCATAATGAAAAAGAAGATACTCGTAGCGGACGACGAAGAAAGCATAAGATGGGTGCTGGGCAAGTGCCTCGAAAAGGCGGGCTTCGAGGTCCAGTACGCCGAGAACGGCACGCAGGCCATAGAGTCGGCCTCCACCGGCGGCTTCTCATCCGTTATTCTGGACATAACCATGCCGGACATGACGGGGTTCGACGTCCTTAACGAGCTCAGGAACAGGCACATCGACCCGCCGGTAATAATCATTACGGCGCAGAACACAGTCAAGAACGCGATAGACGCCATGAAGCAGGGCGCCTACGACTACCTGGCCAAACCCTTCGACCTCGACGAGGTGAGGATCACGGTCCAGCGCGCCATCGAAAGCTACGAGAACGCGAAGAAGCTCGAATTCCTGAAGCAGGAGCCCGGGGAAGCAGACTCGCTTCACGACATAGTCGGGCAATCCCAGGCCATGCTCAACATATACAAGATGATAGGCCGCGTGGCCGAAAGGGACATCACCGTCCTCATCATCGGCGAAAGCGGCACGGGAAAGGAGCTCGTCACGAAGGCCCTACACTCCAACAGCACGCGGCGCGACGAAAAGCTCGTCTCTGTGAATATCGCAGCCATTCCGAAAGACCTTCTCGAAAGCGAGCTCTTCGGATACGAAAAAGGCGCGTTCACGGGGGCCGCTATCTCGAAGCAGGGGCGTTTCGAAGAGGCGCACCGGGGGACGCTCCACTTGGACGAAATCGGCGACATGCCAGCCGAGCTCCAGACGAAGCTCCTCCGGATACTCGAGGAGAGGAAGTTCTACCGCCTTGGGAGCGAGAGGCCGACGCCGGTCGATGTGAGAATAATCGCCTCGACGAACAAGGAGCTCGAAAAGGAAGTAGCCGAGGGAAGATTCAGGGAAGACCTCTTCTACCGCTTAAACGCGATAACGATAAAGATCCCGCCGCTCAGGAAAAGGCTCGAAGACGTTATCCCGCTCATCGAGCATTTCCTCGCCAAATACTCCAAAGAGCTAAGGGTCGCCACCAGGACGCTTTCGGACGAAGCCAGGGAGATGGCAAAGAACTACAACTGGCCCGGCAACGTGAGGGAGCTCGAGAACATGATAAAACGGCTCCTCATACTCACATCCGACACCGTGATAACGAAAGAGACGCTTCTCGTCGCCGCCCCGCACATGGAAGACAACGGAAGGCAGGAGGACGAAAACCTCTCCGAGATAATTTCAAGCGAAGTGAAATACCTTCTGGGTCCGGGCGACGCCGAGGGCTCGGTCTACGAGATAATACTGAAGAAGATAGAAAAGCCGCTCATACAATCCATACTCCAGGTCACCAGGGGCAACAAGAAAAAGGCCGCCCAGGTACTGGGAATAAACAGGAACACCCTATCCAAGAAAATAGACGAGCTCGGGCTTAACGTTCAGGAAGACGACTGACGGGAACCGCTCAGGGATTTTTCAGACCGTGCTCGATCTCTTCGAGCCCTTCTTTTGCGGCGGCCTGCTCGGCCTGCTTTTTGTTACTCCCGACGCCCTTTCCAATAGCCTTTCTGCCGAGCTTGACCTCCACGTGAAAACACTTGTCGTGGGGCGGGCCTTCTTCGAGGACGACCTTGTACTTGGGAACCTTTTTGAACTGCCTCTGGGCGATTTCCTGGAGCTTCGTCTTATAGTCCTTGAAGATCTCTTCCTTGCCGTTAAGGCAATCCTTCAAGAGCCGGGATACGATGGTGTATACCTTCCTGTATCCCCCGTCGATGTACACGGCACCGATCACGGCCTCGAAAGCCCCGGCGAGGTTCGACTGCCTTTTTCTTCCGCCGGTTATTTCCTCACCCTTTCCGAGGAGTATCTGCTTGTCTATCTTGAGCTCTTTAGCGAAGTGTGCGAAATTCATGCGGCTCACTATCGCGCTCCTCATCTTCGAGAGCTTCCCCTCGGCCGCTTCGGGAAAAAGGTCGTATAAAACACGCGCAACGATAAAGCCGAGCACGGCGTCGCCCAGAAATTCGAGCCGCTCGTTACTCTCGACCGAAGTTTCGTTGGCGAAAGAACTGTGAGTCAGAGCTGTTTTGAGTATCCCCTCGTCTCTGAATGTATATCCTAACTTCTTCTCGATCATGGGTTACGTAATCTTTAAATTATCGCCGCCTTGGCGAGCGGCTTTAAACATCTATAAATACCTATTATATTTGATTTTACAATGGATTTAAAGACTTACAAGGGCTGGGACTCCGCCGGAATCTTTTCGGCCGGTGGATCGTACGTATAGAGTATAATTATTCCGGCACTCGCAGGAGTAAAAAAAGACAGACGAGGTGAGACATGATTTCGAAAACGGCACTT
Organism: Candidatus Dadabacteria bacterium; assembly: GCA_050247635.1. Lineage (GTDB taxonomy): Bacteria > Desulfobacterota_D > UBA1144 > Nemesobacterales > UBA2774 > JADLGH01. The sequence goes on from JBFWTW010000057.1 coordinate 8,686, forward strand.
ATACTTTCAACGCTCATTCTGGCGCTCGCGGTGAGCCTTCCGTCCCGCGCACAGAACGCACAGGACGATAAGAGAACGCTGACAGTCAACGGCAAGGGCGAGATGAGCGCCGCGCCCGACGTCGCCTACCTTAACCTCGCCGTCGAAACCACGGCCAAGAGCGCTTCACAGGCGGTAAAGGAGAACGCAGAAAAAACGAACAGCGTCATCGAGGCGATAAAGGCCAAGCTCGGCGAGAACGACAAGGTATCCACGGCCGGCTACAACCTTTCCCCCATATACGAATACAACAACCAGACGAACAACTCGGAATTCAAAGGCTACAGGGCAAGTAACCAGATCGTGGTCGAGGTGCATAACCTTAAGCAGATCGGCGCTATAATCGACGCTACAGCCGAAGCCGGGCTCAACAACATCCAGGGGCTCAGGTTCGACACGACCAAGAGCGCCGAGCTCAGAAAGAAGGCCCTCGCCGAGGCCGTCAAGGACGCAAAGGCGACGGCGGACGTTCTCGCCCAGGCTGCGGGAGTGAAGATAACCCGCATACTCCAGCTCTCGCCTTCGTACGATTATCCGGTTCCTGTTTACAGGGACTACGCCATGTCGGCCAAGGAAGGGGCCGCGCCTCCGCCCCCCACGCCGATAGAGCCGGGCGAGCTCACGATCAACGCGACGGTAAACATTGTCTTCGAGATTGAATAGGAAGGGTCAGCTTTCGCGCGAGCCGGTGCATGCCTCGCAGCTGCATATGTCCCGGAGGAACTCGAAGCTGTAAATGCCCGTGTCGTGCTTGTCGTTCCAGTGGAATTTGAGCGCGTACTGCCCGATGGACTCGACCCTCATCGGCTTTATTCCCTCTGGCTTCGCACGCAGCGGGATGGTCTTCTTGAAACGGAGCCTCCCGTTCTTGCTCGTCTTTCTCTCCTGACGGCACGTGGCGCACGGGCAGGCCTGCCTGAGGTCCTCGTATATATAAAGGCTCTCGTGCCCGTCGTCCCAGACGATAGAAAGCACCTTGTCGCTGAACTCCGTAATCTGGGCAGGCTTATTACTCATCGGTTCACGTCTCCCACGCTCGTTCGAGTTGATAAATTATTTTACCAGCATGCCGCCGAAATGCTGAATCCCGCACCGGTGGCGCCGCCCCTTTCGTTGACTTCACTCGCCCTGAAATAGTATAATCCTTGGCATGGCTACTGATGTTGCGGCAACGGTTGCGGAGTGGATAACAGAGGCGCGCAAAATGGTCGTTCTCACGGGGGCGGAGCTCTCGGCAGAGTGCGGGCTGCCCGATTTTGCGGACCCTGCAATGAATCCGCATGTGCGGGATTTCCGCGAGGACAGGGCGGTAAGGGCGGAGTACTGGAAGAAGATACGGGACGCCTACCCTCTTCTTTCCTCGACGGAGCCCGGCCCTTCGCACAAGGCCCTCGCCGAGCTCGAAATGATAGCCAATCTCGACTGCATCTTCACACAGACAACGGACGGCCTTCACCACAAGGCCGGCAGCTCCACGGTCATCGAGTTAAGCAGCAGCATCCTCTGGGTCACATGCACCGGCTGCGGGAAGTATTATGCGCTGGGCGAGATAATCGACCTCCTCGAAAAAGGGGCGGACGTCCCCGCGTGCAGAGAATGCGGCAGCGATCAGATGAAGCCCATGATCTCGTTCCCCGGCCAGCCCCCTCCCCACTGGGAGGCAAGGGAGGCGTGGATAAGGCTTCACACTGCGGACCTTTTTCTTATAGTAGGCGCGAACCTAGACAATGAGCCCATCGCGTCCTATCCGTTCCTCGCGAAGGAAAACAAGGCGAAGGTCGTCATAATCGGCGAGAAGGAAACTCCCGCCGACGAGTACGTGGACGCCGTCATATCGGGCAGGCCGGGACAGGTGCTGAATTACATCCTTAAGAAGATGAAGGAAAGCATTACAATCACCTGACGTGTATACTAGATTTCTCTAACTCCCTTTCATGCGCGGCGCCGCCGCCTTGATCCCCGGGGAGAATAAACGACCGAGGAAGTCCTTTGAACGCCGAAGTTAAAAAATACGTATCCAACACCGACCGGGACATATACACAGTAAGCAACATCCCCGAAGAGGTCATTGCCGTCATATTCGCCTACGTCAGCCGGAGCGCGAAGAGCTTCCGCGACAACATCGGCGTGGTCATACAGGAAGAGCAGCTCGGCAGCGAAAGGGCCGCCCAGTTCCACGAAAAATGGGTGCTGAACTACGGACACTCCTCCGTCGCCGAGCACGCGGCCGTACACGTCGGCGTCGAAAGGGTATCACGGCACTTCTCGTCGCTTCTGGAGCTTTCGAACGAATACCTCTCGTTCACCGAATACTCCCAGCGCTACCAAAAGCCGAAGAAGGGAGATTTTTACGTCCCCACGGAGCTCGACGCCCATCCGGCCCTCAAGGAAGAATTCGTCGTCCTCAATAACAGCCTCTACGACACCTATGCGAAAATAAACGACGAGCTGTTCGTCTACCTCAAGGACACGCAGCCGGCGCCGGAAGGCGTCGAGGAAAAGGCTCACTTCCGCGCGCTCGAAAAGGTCGCGTTCGAGGATGCCCGCTACGCCCTCACCCTCGCTACGTTCACGAACCTCGGCATGACGGGCAACGCCCGCGCGATGGAAGACTCGCTGACAAAGCTACTCTCCAGCAAATTCGAAGAGGTGCGCACACGTGCGCAGGAGATAAAAGACGAAGTCAGGTTCTCCGTCCCGACGCTCGTAAAGTACGCTAACGAGAACGAGTACATCACCGGGACGAGAGAAGCCCTGTCGCAGATAACATCCTCTCCCTCGAACGGGGCGGGCTCGAACGCAGGCAGCCCGCGCCCAGTGGCGCTCATCGACTGGACAGGCAAGGGAACGCCCGACGCCGAGGACGCTGCCCTCGACAAAATCGCCGGTGCGCTTATATACGAGAGCTCCGGCGCATCATACGAGGCCGTAAGCGAAGAGCTTTCGCGCATGACCCCGGATGATAAAGCGGAGATTTTCAGAAAATCCGTCGAGAAGCTCGGAAAGTACGATAACCCGGTAGCTGCGCTGAGGCTCGTCGGCTACACGGCCGAGTTCGTCATTAGCGAGGCCTGCTGGCACCAGCTCTTAAGGCACAGAAAGACCGACTGGTTCTTCCAGGACCCGGCCGTCTCTCACGGCATAACCGTACCGCCGAACATCGAAGGCGCGGGTGTTACGGCTCTCCTTGTTGAAGCAACGCAAGCGAGTGAAGACGTCTACGGAAAGCTCATTGGCGAGAGACTCTCCGAGTCCGCCGTCTATGCTGTAACCAACGCGCACAACAGGCGCGTCGTGGGCAGCTTCAGCCTCTGGGAGCTCTATCATTTGATTAATCTCAGGATGTCCGAAGGGGCGCAGTGGGATATCAAGAACATGACTGCAATGCTGGCCGCCGAGGCCGGGAGGCATCATCCCGCTCTCGTCACCCCCGCGCTCAAGAGAGCCAGGTGAAATGCAGACGACAAAATGCAACAAGTGCGGCTTCGAGATAAGCATCAAAACGCCCAAGTGCGCAAACTGCGGCGAACCGATAGGCATGAAGGCCCCCGAAGCGGGCGGGCTCTGGCGAAAGCTCATTTTCATAATTATTGCGATATCGATTGTCCGCACGCTTCTGAAATTTTTCGGGCAATAGCTGGATAGGAAAGACGAAATGGCAAACCAGGAACACGTTAAAATTCTGAGAAGCGGCGCCGCGGAATGGAATAAATGGCGGGCCGAAAATCCCGACGCCAAACCCGACCTCTCGTGGGCGAATCTCACGGGCGTGGATCTGGCCGGCGCGAACCTCGAAGGGGCGAACATGAAGCTCGCCTTCTGTAAGGGCTGTGCGATGGACGGGGCCATCCTCAAGGGCGCGAACCTCTACGGCACCAACCTCGAAGGGGCCAAACTCACGGGCGCCGACATGGCCGGCGCCAACTTCGAGGGCGCTCACCTCATAGGCGCGGACCTTTCCGGAGCCGACGTCAGCGGCGGGGCGTTTAAGCTCGCTAATCTGAGGGAAGCCGTTTTCGAGAACGCGGACCTCAAGGGCTGCTCCAAGCTCACCGCCGCGCAGCTCGAAGAAGCCGCGACCCTTCGCGGCGCAAAGCTCGACCCGCTTCTCCTGGAGCAGATATCCGTATCCAGTCCGGGCCTCCTCGACCGATCTGCATAGTGGCGGGCCGCGTCCGTCCCCCGGCTTGACTATCCCCCGCCTATCCAAAATACTTCTCACGATGGAAGATCAGATATCGTTCAGAGACCTCCTCAAGGCCAGGATATACACAGTCTCCGAGCTCACCTCCCGTATAAAAGAAGTTATCGAAGAGGAGATCGGCTTCGAATACGTCTGGGTCTCGGGCGAAGTCTCCAATTTCAGGAACAACTATACGAGCGGGCACTGGTATTTCACCCTGAAGGACGAGAACAGCCAGATATCAGCCGTCTGCTTTAAATGGTCGAATCAACGGATCAAATTCCTCCCCGAAAACGGCATGGACGTCATATGCGCCGGTCAGATAGGCGTCTACGAGAAGCAGGGTGCGTATCAGATCAACGTCAGGGACATAGAGCCCCGGGGTGTCGGCGCGCAGGCCCTGGCGCTCGAACAGCTGAAGGAAAAGCTCCTCGCCGAGGGTCTCTTCGATGAAGCCCGGAAACGCCTACTGCCTTATCTCCCGTTCAGGATAGGCATCGTAACCTCCCCAACCGGGGCCGCGATAAAGGACATACTGAAAGTCCTCGACAGGCGGTTCCCGAACCTCGAAATCGTCATCTCCCCCGCGAGGGTGCAGGGCGACGTGGCCGCGGGGGATATCATAGCGGCCCTCCGGAAGCTCTATAGCGTGCCGGGGATAGAGGTGATAATACTCGCCCGCGGCGGAGGGTCGAAGGAGGACCTCTGGGCCTTTAACGACGAAGCCCTAGCGAGGGAGATAGCAAAATCCCCCGTGCCCCTCATCTCGGCCATCGGCCACGAGATAGACATCACGATTGCGGACCTCGTCGCCGACGTCCGCGCGGCCACCCCTTCGAACGCGGCCGAGCTCGCAGTCCGCGAGAAGGTCGAGATTCAAAAGGAGATAGACGAGCTCAGGGCCAAGCTCGCCCTCGCACTCCAGGCCCGCGTCGAGCTCCACGCGAGGGAGGTAGACCAGCTCCAGTCGGACATGGTCGGGCTTCTGAGGCTGAAGTTAGAGGCCGTAACGGCGGATCACGGCGCGCTCGCCGGAAAGCTCGACGCCCTTAGCCCGCTCAAGGTGCTGGACCGCGGCTACAGCGTAACTTACAAGCTCCCTGAAAGGAACGTAGTAAAGGATTCAGCCCGGCTCAAAAAGGGCGACAAGGTGCTTATAGGATTTAACAGGGGAACGGCCCGCTGCAAGGTCGAAGAAACTGGCGACTAACCGGCCTTCCCGGAAAGCTCCGTTATCTCGTGAAGCGTGACCCCGGCCTCCCTGTAGAGGCGATTGGTCTCCGCCTCCGGAAGACGGTCGGTGAATATATGATTTACCCTGTTTCCGAGCTCGAGCCTGAGCTTCTTAGCGGGCGAAACGCCGTTCTTCCCTGATACGAGGTCGTGCGAAATCACTTCGAGGTCGTCCCCGGTTTCGTAAAGAAGCGTCGGCATCACTTCTACGATATCCATGTAAAAGTCCTTCCTCGAATCCGCTACCGCGGCGCGGCTGGCCTTGTAAAGCGTAAGGTAGTTTATAAGTTTCGAGAACGGGCTCGCCGCCGTCATGTACGAGAACGACTGGTCCTCCATGCCGAGCTTGTGATACTTCCCGGATATCGAGTCGAGGGCGCTCAGAATATCGCCCTGCGTAAACTCCGCAGCGGCCCCGCCCGCGCCGATAAAAACGGCCGCGGGGTCGCCGGAGCCGACGCCGGACGCTATCTTCGTGAGCTCGTCTTCGAGCTTCTTTCTCTTCATCAGCCCGAACTTGAGCACCGCCTTGAAATCGAGAACCTTCTCGTTCTTTATGTGGGCATCCGG